>DATBDL010000325.1:0-14218 GCA_036269975.1 Pseudonocardiaceae bacterium
CCGCTTGGCGAGTTGGTGACGGCGGCGACCGGCCTGCCGACGGTGGTGGAGAACGACGTCAGGGCGTTGACGGTGGCCGAGCAGTGGTTCGGCGCCGGGGTGGGGACGAGCTCGTTCGCGCTGGTGACGGTCGGCACGGGTATCGGTTGCGGCCTGGTGGTCAACAACGCGGTGATCGAGGGTTCGCACGGGGTGGCCGGCGAGATCGGCCACCTGCTGGCCGAGCCGGACGGCCCGCGGTGCCATTGCGGCAACCGGGGATGCGTCGAGGCGATCGCGGGCACGGCGGCGCTGCGGGCGTTGGCTCCGGAACTGACGACCGAGGAGGCCGTCGCCAGGGTGCGGGCGGGTGACGAGCGGCTGCGAGCGGGGTACCGGCGGGCGGGGCGCGCGATCGGCCTCGCGCTGGCGACGGTGGCGAATCTGGTGGGCCCACAGCGAATCGTGCTGTCGGGTGAAGGATTGGCGGCGTTCGATCTCTACCAGGACGAAGTAAGGGACACGTTCGCGGCGAGGGCCTTCGGGGCGGCGGTGGACTGTGAGCTGATCCTGCGGCCGCTCCCCTTCGAGGAGTGGGCACGAGGAGCGGCGGCGGTGGCGATCCAGACGTTGATCACGCCCGCACGTTGATCGTACTCACCTTTTGTTGATCTCCCTTGTTCGAACATATGTTCTATACTGGTACCGTGGTGGCAGGGGAACGAGGGGGTTCGTTGGTCAGGTACGGGGGGAGGCGTGATGCGGAGAGGGCTGCATTTCCAGACGATGCCTCGGCCGGTTGAGGTCATGGAGCACACAGGTGCCCAGTCACTGGTGCTGATGATCGAGTGGGTGGACGATCTACGGTCCCGCGGCCTGGTCGGGCCGAGGATCGCACTGAGCGGCTGGGTGGACGAGGGCCGTCCGGTGGGCAGGTTACGGGTAGGCACAGGAGCGGACGCACTGATCACGGAGGGCGGACACCTGGTGTTCCGGCCGGATTCGAGAGGTGGGCCGGGAACGCTGGAAGTGGTGGACGCGGAACGCTTCTTCCAGGAGTTCCAACCGCTGCGGTAGCCGGTTCGGCCGCGCTCGCGGCGGCGTCCTCGTGCTTGGGGCGTCCGTGGTGGGGTGTCCTCAGGCCAAGCGGCTGCGGTGGGCGTCTGGCATTTCGTCCAGCCGCCCACCGCGGGCCGCAGCCAAGCGAGTTGACCGGTGGTGCTGTCAGGCGGGTTGGTAGAAGTTGCGTTCCCAGCGGTGTTCGGCCAGGGTGGCCAACTGTTCGTCGGTCAGGCGGCGGCCGTCGCTGATGGTTGCGTTTCGTTCCACGTTTCTAGTTGTGCGCATGCCTACGATCACCGTCGAGACCGCCGGTTCCGCCAGCACGTAGCGCAGCGCGGTTTCGGCCACCTCGTCCGTCGTGATGCCCAGGTCTGCTGTCAGCGCCGCGATGTGTTGTCCCACTTCGGTTTTGCGGTTGCCACCGAAATAGCGGTTGCGGAAGTCGCCTTCTGGGAATGTCGCGTTCTCGTCGACACGGCCGGTCAGGCCGCCCTCGTCCAGGGACACTCGGACTATGACGCCCACTCCATTTTCCACACAGGCGGGGAACAGGCGTTCCGCCGGTTCCTGGTGGAATACGTTGTAAATCACCTGCACCGTGTCCACATGGCCGCTTCGAATCAGGGCAATGGCATTGTCCGGTTGGTAGTCGTTGATCGAGATGCCGAAGTGGCGGATCTTTCCTTCTCGTTTCAACGCCTCGATCGTTTCCAGCCAGTCGCCTCGGCCCACCCATTCGTCGCTCCAGACGTGGAACTGGACCACGTCGAATGCTTCCAGTCCGGACGTTCGCAGGCTGGTTTCCAGGCTTTCCCGGATATGCGTGCCAGGAAACGCCTCGGCCGGATCGATGCCGGCCGGGGCTGGCCAGACCCTGTTCTTCGGCGGGATCTTCGTTGCCACCACCAAGTTTTCGCCGGCATGCTCACGCAACACTCCGCCGACGATTCGTTCGCTTTCACCGTAACCTCTGGCGGTGTCGATGAACGTGACGCCCAACTCGATCGCTCTGTGCAGGGCTCGGACCGACTCGTCCTCCGCCGCCCCGATCCACATCGAGCCGCCGATTCCCCAGGCGCCGTAGCCGATTTCGGAGACGGACTGACCGGTTTTGCCCAGTTCGCGGTAGTGCATCAAGCCTCCAGTGTTGCCAGGTCTTCTGCAGTCAGGACCAGGTCTGCCGCCGCCGCCGAATCCTGGATGGTTTCCGGGCGGCTGGCTCCTGGGATCGGGATCACTTCCGGCGCTTTGGCCAGCATCCACGCCAAGCACACTCGCTGCGGGCTCACACCATGAACCTTCGCCACCTCGGCGAACACGGACGTGCCGCCGGACGTACCCAGACGACCGGCACGCGAACTGCCGCCGAACGGGGCCCACGGCAGGAACGCGATCCCCAGTTCATGACACAGCGCCAGTTCCGGTTCGCTGGACCGGAACGACGGCGAGAACTGGTTCTGCACCGACACCAGCCGACCGCCGAGGATCTTGTCGGCGAGGCGGATCTGGTCGGGACTGGCATTGGACACGCCAGCCATGCGGATCTTGCCTTCCGCCAACAGGTCCACCAGTGTGCCGACGGATTCCTCGTACGGCACCTTCGGATCCGGGCGGTGGAACTGGTACAGGCCGATGGCATCCACACCCAACCGGGTGAGGGACGCCTCGCATGCCGCGCGCAGGTGCGCCGGCGAACCGTCCAGGGTCCAGCGGCCGTCGCCGGGGCGCAGGTGACCGCCCTTGGTGGCTACCAGGACATCGGCCTTGTCGCCGCCGTAGCCGGCCAGTGCCTTCGCGATCAGTGACTCGCTGTGACCGACGTCGTTCGCGTACATGTGGTAGGCGTCCGCGGTGTCGATCAGGGTGACGCCGGCGTCCAGGGCGGCGTGGATCGTCGCGATGGAGCGGGCCTCGTCCGGCCGGCCCTCGATCGACATGGGCATGGCGCCCAGTCCGATCACGCCGACGGGGACATCGCCGATTCGGCGGGTTCGCATGCGATGGGACCTCCGACTGTCCGACTTGCGCAACGGCGACCGGCGGGCCGCCTCCCCCAAGCCTGCGCAGCGCGCGCCACGGTGTCCACCCGAATGCGATCAGCGGGTGTGCTACTCGGTCACGAAGTCAGCCATCATCGCCATGTCCTCGTGTTCGAGGTTGTGGCAGTGGAAGACGAACCGGCCGGCGTAGTCGGTGAACCGGACCACGATCTCGGCGAACTGTGCCGGATCGTAGGGCTGGCCGCTGATCTTCCAGCCGATCCTGCCCGCATCGTTCTGGAACAGGAAGTCCCTGGTGACGACCGCGCGGGCGTTGGACGCGTTGAGCAGGCGCAGCCGGTACTTCGCCCGTGCCACCGGCAGTACCGGCCACGGCGCGCGCACGTTCGGGCCGGACAGGCGTTCGCGGCGGACCAAGGACACACCGACTGAGCAGCCGACACGGACTGGTTCACAACCGGCGCAGGCCGCTCAGGATGCGTTCCATCAGCGACACGTCGGGGCCGTCACCGTTCGTGGACGCGGTCTCGTGCACCATCAGCAGGCCCGTCCCCGCCATGTCGCCGGCGAGCACCTTCGCGATCCCCAGCGGCAACCGGAGCAGGGCGGCCACCTCGGCGACCGACGTCGGATGGTGGCACAGCGCCGCGACCGCGTGTGACTCGCTGGAGATCGAGTCGTCGCGCTCGTGGTAGCGCTCGGTCGTGGACAGCAGGGTCTCCAGTTCCAGCCGGAACTGCGACATAGTCCGGCCACCGGTCCACGCGTAGGCGCGCACGGCGGACGGGGCACCGTCGTCCAGATCGTCCGCGTCGTGCCGCTCGATCCGGGTCGGGGTGCCGTTCATCGGTGTCACGTCGGCATCCGTCGGCTCGCCGAGCAGCACCGGTACGGCACCCTCGTTTGGGTCATGGTGGTTGCGGTGGGGCGGACGGTGGCTGTCCAGCGGGAACCCGTTGAGCAGGTCGCCGAAGGTCGCATCGCCGTCCGGCTGGGCGGCCGGCGGCGTGCGGTCGTGCGGTTCGTGCCGCGCGGAGTCGGGTCTGCTGGCCATCGTCGTCACGCCGGCTGGCGCGTGGCCGATCTCTTCAGCACCTGCAGTTCGGCCCGCAGTTCCGGTGTCAGGATCTGGCCGACCTGGTCGACCAGCACTGTCATCTCGTACGCGACCTGGCCGACGCTGCTGTCCGGCGACGCGAGCACAGCGAGACACGAACCGTCGCGGACCGACATCAGCAGCAGCACCCCGCGTTCCATCTCCACCACGGTCCGCAGGACACCGCCACCGTCGAGGCAGCGGGCGGCACCCTGGGTCAGGCCGACCACGCCGGACGCGACGGCGGACAACTGGTCGGCACGGTCGCCGGGCAACCGGGAGGACGCGGCCAGCATCAGACCGTCGACCGACACAACGACCGCGTGCGCCACACCGGGAACCCGCTCGGTGAAGTTGGTGATCAGCCAGCCGAACTGGTTCACCTGCCGCGAACCCGCTCTCGTCATCGGACCTCCCCATCTCCGTTGTCCATCGACTCCGGCACCGCCGCCGTTTCCTCCCGGCTACGCGCGCCCTGGCGGATGCCGGACTGGTAGTCGTTGAGGAATCCCCTGGCGCGGGACGGGTTGCGCTGCGCTGTCGGTGCGGCGGTGGCTGCCGGCGTTGGCGCTGCCGGCGCTGCCGGCGCCGGTTTCGGCTGCGGGCCGGCCGCCGGCCGGTCCATCAGGCTGGGCACGACGTGCGAGCGAGGCACCCGGCGGGGCAGGCCCACCGCGGTGTAGGCGTAGGAGGCCGGCTCGTCGGCCGGCACGGCGCTGGGCGCAGGTGATGCGGGCGCGGGCACCGACGGAGCGGGCGCCGACACGGCATCGGACGCCGGCGCGGCCGAGGCCGACACAGCGGGCGGCGATGCCGGTGCTGGTGCCGACACGGTGGCGACCCGCGGCGGCAGCTTGCGCGGCATGGCTCCGGGTTCGGCGTCGTCGGGGGCGAATTCCGGGATGAACCAGGTGAAGTCGGTCGGGGCGAGGTCCAGATCCGACTCGAGTTCCCGGATGGCCGTGCCGCTGAACGCCTGCCATTCGGACGCCAGGTCGCCGGACACCACGGCCGGCTCGTCGGCCGGCGTGCCGAACACGTCGGTCGAGCCGTGCCCGCTCGCGGCCGATCCGCTCGTGGCCGATCCGTTCGTCGCCGATCCGTTCGGGGCGGCGAGGTGATCCGGACCGGTGCCGTTGGACGGAACGGACGCGGCCCCGTTCGAGTTCGGGCCGGCGCCGTTGCGCAAACCGGCCAACGGCGCCTCGATGTTCGGGAGCGCCGGGGTCTCCCTCGGGGCCGGGCCCGGCTTGACCAGTTCGGCCGGTACCTGCACCACCGCGAGCAGGCCACCGTCCGGCGGCGCCTCCAGCACGACACGGATCGAGTGGCGACGCGCGAGTCGGCCGACCACGTACAGGCCCATCTGGCGGGACACCGGCACGTCCGGGGTCTCCCCCGCGTCGAGCTTGGCGTTCGCCTCGATCAGGTCGGCTGCCGCCATGCCGATGCCCTCGTCGCGGATCTCGATCCGCACCGAGCCGTCCGGGAAGCTGCGGCCGCCGACGTGCACCTGTGCCTGCGGCGGCGAGAACGACGTCGCGTTGTCCAGCAGTTCGGCGGCGAGGCGGGTCAGGTCGCCGGCCGCGTAGCCGAGCACGTCGGCCGACGGCGTCGACCGCACGACGACCCGTTGGTAGTGCTCGATTTCGGACACCGCGGCACGGACCACGTCGGCCAACGGCAGCGGGCGGCCGGAGCGGCGGGCCGGGTCGTCGCCGGAGAGCACCATCAGGTTCTCGTTGTTGCGGCGCATCCGGGTGGCGAGGTGGTCGAGCTTGAACAGATTGGCCAGTTGTTGGGGGTCCTCCTCGTTGCGTTCCAGCCGTTCCATCAGCCGGAGCTGGCGCTCGACCAGGCTCTGGCTGCGACGGGACAGGTTGATGAAGACGCTGCGCAGGTTGCTGCGCAGCGTTGCCTGGCCGACCGCCGACCGCACGGCCTGGCCGTGCACGGCGTCGAACGCCCGCGCGAGCTGACCGAGTTCCTCGTGCGTGTGCACCGGCACCGGCTCGATCGCCAGATCACCGAGCTCGCCCCTGTCGATGGCGGCGACCACCTCCGGCAACTGGTACTCGGCCACGTCCAGCGCGGTGCGCCGCAGGATGCCCAGCGAGCGCAACAGGTGCCGGCCGACGATCACGCCGACGCCCACCGCGAGCAGCAGGATCGCGAACAGGACCACCGACTCGATCCCGGCCGCCGTACTGGCCTGGTCCTGTAGCGCGGCCGACGTGTTCGTCAGCCGGGTGGCGAAGTCCGATGCCTGGTCGGACAGCTCGGCAGCCGTCTCGTCCGACGACGCGATCCAGGCCGACACCGCCACGCCGAGTGAGCTTGTACCCGTGCCGCCGACCAATATCAGGGTCACGCCGTTGGAGATCAACTGCTGGGTGAGCTGCTCGTGGTTGTTCAGGTCGGCGGTGATGTCGCCCTGCTGGAACGCGGCCAGATCGTCGGCCGTGATACCGACCTGGAACGAGTTCAACCGGTCCTGCTGCAACACGTCCGACGCCTGCAACGTCTGCAGCTCGGTGCTCAGCAGGCTGCCACGGGCGATGCCGACCGCGCCGACCGTCTCCTCGATCCTGACCTGTTCCTGGGCCACCTCGATGTCGTCGAGCGACAGGGCGAAGCTGGTGAGCTGCGTGTCACCGAGCAGCGGGGTGAGCGCCCGTTCGAGGTCGAGTGCCGCGCTGACGATCTGGCCGTAGCTGGACGTCGTCGTGACGACGTCCCCAGCACCGTTGGCGGCCTGCTGGTGCAGTGCCGGCAGGCCGCCGAACTGGCCGACGAGGCCCTGGAAACGGATGCCGGCCGCGCTGTTCGGGTCCAGCAGCCGCCGGCCGAGGTCGCTGACCGTGGCCGCGTCGCCGTCCACCTGTGCGGTGACCTTGTGGTACGCGGTCATGTTGACCGGGAGGTTGGTGCCCAGCTTCTGCGCGGCCAGCCAGCGCTCGGTCTGCAGGTCCCTGGTCAGCGGGATCAGGTCGTCGCGGAACTGGATCAGCTTCTGGACCGTGGCGAACGAGTTGGCGCGCTGGATGTCACCGCGGATCTGGATCGCGCCCAGCGCGATCGCCGCGATGGCCGGCACGACGAGCACCGCGGCGACCTTGACCGGCAGGCGCCAGTTGCGCCACTCGGCGGTGGACTCCCACCAGGAGAGGACGCCGCGCCGCCGGTGCGCCGAGTGTGCCGGGGCGGACCTGCGGGGCACGTCGGGTTCGGTCATCGCGAGCACCTCGTCGGGGACGTGCGCCGCTGGGCATCCTGGGGCACGACGTGCTCTCCTCCCGCGGGAACGGCCGTGGCGGCGAGTGCGTGCCCTGTCACGCTTCGCCAGCGACCCCGTCCGCGCGGGTGTCCCGATCCACCGGCATCCGCAGACCTGATCGTCACGGCCAACTTCCATTCAGTTCGCGTTCAACCACACACCGTTACCGGCAAGATCAACGAATCGATTCCGTCCGGCACGGGGAGCAATTTCACGGCGACCGGCGGTATGCAAAGCCGCCACCTCCCGCCGCCCGAAGACTGCCCACCCAGCTACTACAAGCCGGTTTTCCCGACGATGGTCGGGTACGACCGGCGGCCGTGATAGTAGGACAGGTATTCGGAAGTGACAACGGTCCATCATCAGCCGTCCCCGCGTCAACCGGACATTGGCACACCGTCAGTACATCTCACCCGAGGTCCGCCCATCTCACCCGGTCAGCCGAACGGCCCGCCAGCCGAACGGAGCATGGCTACCCGGACGGGGGAGGAACCGACTACCACCCATGCCAGCATCGAACGGTTGACATGAGTATCCGCGTGGTTACGCTCTGGGCCTCTACCCGGCCTGGGACCGCAGGTCGGGGCCTTGATGGAGGTCTCAAATGGTACTGCTGCGGAGGCGTGCGGAGCGATGACCACCGACCACCTGACTAGTCCATTCGGGGGACCGACAGAGGAACTGCCTGTAATGACCGCCGGCGAGATCGATTTCGCCGCCATCCAGCGCAGCGACGAATTCGTCCGGCTACGCGCACGATTGCGCCGATTCGTCTTTCCGGTCAGTGCGCTGTTCTTCGCCTGGTATCTGGTCTACGTACTACTGGCCGCCTACGCGCGGTCATTCATGAGCACCGAACTGTTCGGTGAGATCAACATCGGCATGCTGCTCGGTTTTCTCCAGTTCGTCTCGACCGGCGCGATCACCGTCTGGTACGTGCGATTCGCGCGCACGTACATCGACCCGGTGAGCGACCACATCCGCAGCCAGGCGGGGGTGGCCGACGAATGACGACGCGGGTACTCGCCGCGGGGGCGACCGGAAATCCCACCCTGAACACGGCTGTTTTCCTGGCGTTCATCGTGATCACGCTCTACGTGGTGTACCGGGCCAGCCACGCGAACGCCACCGCCGCCGACTACTACGCGGCGGGCGGCAACTTCACCGGTGTGCAGAACGGCATCGCACTGTCCGGTGACTTCCTGTCCGCCGCTTCGTTCCTCGGCATCTCCGGCCTGATCTCGGTGTACGGGTACGACGGATTCCTGTACTCGGTCGGCTGGGTGGTGGCCTGGCTGGTCGGCCTGCTGCTGATCGCGGAGCGGCTGCGCAACACCGGCCGGTTCACCGTCGGCGACGTGATGAGTTACCGCCTTCGGCAACGGCCGATCCGGGCCGCCGCCGCGACGGCGACGATGGTCATCTCGTTCTTCTACATGCTCGCCCAGATGGCCGGCGCGGGCGGACTGGTCGCGCTGCTGCTCAACGTGCACAGCAGGACCGGCCAGTCGCTGGTGATCGTCGTCGTCGGCATCGTGATGGTGCTGTACGTGCTGGTGGGCGGGATGAAGGGCACCACGTGGGTGCAGATCATCAAGGCCGCGCTGCTGATGGTCTGCATCACGATGATCACGGTGTTCCTGTTGGGGAAGTTCGGCTTCAGCCTGTCCTCGATCCTGCGCACCGCCGCGCAGAGCAGCCCGAAGGGCGCCGCGGTGCTCGGGCCGGGAACGGAGTACGGCGCTTCGGGCACCACCCGGCTGGACTTCGTGTCCCTGGCACTCGCGCTGGTGCTGGGCATCTGCAGCCTGCCGCACGTGCTCATGCGCTTCTACACCGTGCCGGACGCGCTACAGGCCCGCAGGTCGGTGGTGTCGGCGACCTGGGTGCTGGTCGTGTTCTACCTGTGCACGCTGGTGGTCGGCTTCGGCGCGATGGCCCTCGTGGGCACGAACACCATCCTGAACGCGCCGGGTGCCGCGAACTCGGCCGCTCCCCTGCTGGCGTTCCGGATCGGCGGCCCCGTCCTGCTCGGCCTGGTCGCGGCGGTCGCGTTCGCGACCATCCTGGCCGTCGTGGCCGGCCTGACGCTGGCCGCGTCGGCGTCGTTCGCGCACGACATCTACGCGAGCGTGATCAAGCACGGCGACGCCGACCCGAAGACCGAGGTGCGGGTGGCGCGGCTGACCGCGATCGTCGTCGGCGCGCTGGCCATCGGCGGCGGTATCGCGGTGAACGGGCAGAACGTGGCCTACCTGGTCGCGCTCGCGCTGGCGCTCGCCGCGTCGGCCAACCTGCCGACCATGCTCTACACCATCTTCTGGCGGCGGTTCAACACCACCGGCGCCCTGTGGAGCATCTACGGCGGGCTCGGTTCGTGCCTGTTGCTCATCCTGTTCTCGCCCCTGGTGTCCGGTTCGGCCACCTCGGTCTTCCGTGGCATGGACTTCCACTGGTTCCCGCTGAGCAATCCGGGAATCGTGTCCATTCCGTTGTCGTTCGTTTTCGGCTACCTCGGCACGTGGCTGAGCAGGGAACCCGCGGACGAGGCCAAGCAGGCTGAGATGGAGGTTCGCGCACTGACCGGAATCGCACCGAACACCAGGTCGAGCGGGGAGCACCAGCAAACAGCGAGTTGACGAGCCGTACGCTAGATCTGATAGCAGCCCGTGGTGGGTCCTCGGGTTGGTCGTCGGGTGCGGCGGGGGCGCCGTCGCGCGTAGGTGAGGAACTCGATAGCGATGGCTCAACGTGGCTCTGGCCGGTCCGGTGGCGGCAACAAGGCACGGCCAGCCGGCCGCGGCTCGACGAGCGGACGCGGTTCGAACAGCGGTAGAACTGCTGGCTCCGGCTCTGGTAAGGCGGGCGGCAACCGCGCCGCGCAGAAGCAGCAGACGGCGGTGGCCGCCGCACGGGCCATCAAGGGCGCGCGGAGCGGGGGCGGCTTCCTGCGGGTCGGCCTCCCGATCCTGGTCGTCGTGATCGTCGCGGCGGCGGTGATCGTCGGCGTCGTACTGAAGAGCAACGCGAACAACGCGAACGGCGGCACCCTGCCCGCCGGCGCGGACACCAGCACCGCGGTACTGGCCAACACCGCGAAACAGGCGACCGGCAACACGGTGGACGGCATCCAGAGCAACAGCGCGGAGCAGTTGATCTACCACATCCACGCGCACCTGGCGATGTACATCAACGGCAAGCAGAAGTTGCTGCCCTTCGGCGTCGGCATCGTCCCGCCGTACCAGATGCAGACGACGCCGGACGGGCCGTTCGTCGCCGGTGGCAGCAAGTTCTACTGGCTGCACACGCACGACGAGACCGGCGTGATCCACATCGAGACGCCCGCGCAGCACACCTACACGCTCGGCAACTTCTTCGACCTGTGGGGTCAGCCGCTGAGCACGAACCAGATCGGCCCGAACAAGGGCAAGATCACCGCGTTCGTCGGCGGCAAGCCGTACACCGGCAACCCACGTGACATCCCGCTGACGGCGCACAACGTAATCCAGCTCGACATGGGCACGCCGGTGGTGCCGTGGAGCGACTTCACGTTCCCGTCGGGCGAGTAGCCAGGAGGACGCCGTGACCGGGACGATCACGACCATCGCGTCGGAAGAACCGCCGGATGCCGATGCCGGCCGGCGGTTCCGGGTGACACGGCGTGGCCTGCAGATCGCGCTGGGCGTGGTGTGGCTGCTCGACGGTGCCCTACAACTACAGCCGCTCATGTTCGGCTCGGGCTTCGCCGGCGACATACTCTCGCCGGCCGGTGACGGTCAGCCCGGCTGGGTGGCGGCCGGCGTGCACTGGGCGGCCGGGCTGGTCGGGTCGAGCCCCGCGCTGTGGAACGGGCTGTTCGCCGCGGTGCAGTTGGCCATCGGCATCGGCCTGCTGATCCGGCCGCTGGCACGGATCGCGCTGCTCGGCTCGGTCGGCTGGGGCCTCGCGGTGTGGTATCTCGGCGAGGGTGCCGGCGGTGTCGCCAGCGGGCACGGCAGCCTGCTGACCGGCGCGCCCGGCGCCGTGCTGCTGTACGTGGTGCTGGCGGCCATCGCCTGGCCGGTCCGTGATCCGGACTCACCGCAGCCCGCCGGCTGGCGGGGCCGGCTGCGGCAGGACGGTTCGGCGCCGCCGGCCGCCTGGACGCCGGTGGTGTGGGCGGTGGTGTGGATCGGCGGCGCCGTGTTGCAGGCGTTGCCGGGCCAGAACACCGAGGGCGACGTGTCCGACTCGCTGACCGGCATGGACATGCCGAACTGGCTGATGTCGCCGGTCACGTCGATCGCGGACGGTTTCACCAGGCTCGGCGCCGCCTCGATGTGGCTGCTGCTGGCGGTACTGGTCGCCGTCGGCGTCGGTGGGCTGCTCGGCGGCCGCACGCGGACGATCGCCGGTTGGGCCGGGCTCGTGCTCGGCGTGCTGTTCTGGGTGTTCGGCCAGGGCATGGGCGACCTGTTCAGCGGCCAGGCCACCGACCCGAACAGCGGCCCGCTGCTGGCGCTGCTGGGCGTCGCGCTGCTCGGCACGGCCACGGACACGGTCGCGGCCACCGAAACCGGCGCCGCCACCGTGGCGTCGGACTCGCGCCGCAGCGTGCTGGCCAGTGTCGCCGCCGTGGCCGTCGTCGGTGTCGGGCTGCTGCTGTGGGTGAACACCCGGCCGGCTCCGCTCGGCCCGCCGCCCTCGCTGACGCTGACCTCGGCGTACACCCCGGTCGGCAACAGCGCGACCGCGCCGGTCTACTTCACGATCACGAACAAGGGCGACGGCCCGGACACCCTGATGTCCGCCGGCACCGAGTTCCAGACCGCCACGATGACCAAGGGCGTGACGGTGTGCGCGAACCAGGCGTGCACCGGCGACAACACGGTGACGGTGCCGGCGCACGGCACCCTCGTCTTCGGTCCGACCGGCCCGCACCTGCTCGTCAACGGCCTCGGCGCGCTGACCACGGGACACCAGCCGCTGCAACTGACGCTGACGTTCGCGCGATCCGGTGTGCTGCACGTGCTGTCCCCGATCGGCACTGCCACCAACCTGACCGAGAACGACATCATGACCTACGGGTTCATGGGCGGTAGCAACCCAGGAATGGACATGTCGGGGATGCCAGGCATGCCGGGCATGTCGGCGGTTCCTCCAACCACCGACATGCCCGGCATGTCAACAACCCCCGGTCACTGAGCCTGGTCGGCTCAGGTGTTGCCGGTGCAGAACCACACCGTGCTCTTGCCGCAACCCCTGATCGACTGCGCCGTGAACACCTCGCGCGTGTTGACCGTGCCGGGCCCGTTGATGAAGGCCGAGATGAGCGAGTTGCCGCTGGTGTCGGTGATCTTCACGTCAAGTTCGTTGTTGGTGGTGTTGTCGGTGAGCTGGGCGTGGATGCCGCCGTTCGCGGTGTTCCACCACAGCCGGAGCACGGCGTTGCCGTTCCACACATCGCCGCCCAACTGGACGAACGAGTTCGGCGCCGCGGTGGCCGCGTTGGCCGTGCCGACCCCCACACCGGCGCCCGCCACGGCCAACGCGGCCATGGCGATGACAAGACTGAGCCTGCGCATCTGATTCCTTCGCTGCTTCGAGTGAGCCACCCCAAGGGGTGGGCTCAGACATGCCAACACGGATCCGTGTCACGGCGGATGAGCGCGTGACAGTGGATCATCAGTGACATCGGTTTCTCCCCTGGATGCCGGCGGTGTCCCGTCCGGCGTTGAGCCAGCGGCATCTGGCCGGCTGGTGACACCGATCGTGGCGTCTTCGGGACCGCCGGCGCCACCGCAGGCGGTTGCCACTTGCGACGCGCCGGCTGGCAACCCGCGCTGAGCTGGGAAGACTCGAATGGCGGCTAGGGCTCGATCGTGACCTTGATCGCTTCGCCGTCGGCTACGGTCCGTATCGCCCGCAGCACATCGGTCAGCGGCATCCGGTGCGTGACGAGGTCGTCGACGCGGACGGCTCCGGTGGCGATCAGGTCGAGTGCCGCCCGGTTCTGCGCCGGGCTGGACCCGCTCGCGCCGACGATCGTCAGCTCGCGGTAGTGCACGAGGTTGGCGTCCAGCGAGATCATCGGGTCGTCCTTGGGCAGGCCACCGAAGAAGCTGATCCGGCCGCGCCGCGCGAGCATCCTCAGCGCGTCCTGCTGCGCCTGCCCGGACGCGGCGGCGGTGATGGCCACGTCGACGCCACGGCCGTCGGTCAGCTTCAGCACCGCGTCAACGGCGTCGGTCTGCCCGGCGCAGATCGCGGCGTCGGGCCGGACCAGGTCGGCCGCCAGCTCCAGCCGCGCCGGGTTGAGCTCCACCAGGAACACCTCACGCGCGCCCCGTGCCCGCGCGAGCCGCACGTGCAGGCACCCGATCGGGCCGGCACCGACGACCACGACCGAGTCGCCGTCGCCGACGCCGGCGATCTCCTGGCCGTTGAGCACGCACGCCAACGGCTCGGTCACCGACGCCGACACGTGGTCGACGTGCGCCGGAATCCGGTTGACGCCATCGACGGCCAGCACCTTCGCCGGCACCACGAGGTATTCCGCGAACCCGCCGTCGTAGTGGTAGCCCATCGACTCCTGGTTGGGGCACACCGTCTGCCAGCCGCGCCGGCAGTCGGCGCACTGTCCACAAGGGATCGCGGCGATCACCTGCACGCGGTCGCCGACCGACCACTCGCCGGCGATACCGTCCCCGATCCCCACGATATCGCCGGCGATCTCGTGGCCGAGCACCCTCGGCGGCACGATGTGGTGGTGGCCGAACCGGAAGATCTTCACGTCGGTGCCGCAGGTCGAGCAGTCGCGGACCC
>DATBDL010000326.1:0-6524 GCA_036269975.1 Pseudonocardiaceae bacterium
CCCCACCCGGCAGGTGTGGCTCGACGACTTTCGCTACCTGGTTCGCGAACTGGATGGCCGCGGTCGAGTCCGTGGTACTGACGAACACGTCGACCCGTGACGATGTACCGACGCCGATCACGACGAAACAGCCGCCGCCACCGACCGCCTGTATGCCCTGGTGCCTGCCGATATTGTCCTGGGTGACCGTGAAGCCGCCCGAGTCGAAGGTACTCACGCTCTGGTTGTCGCGAACGCCGATCTCGACGGTGTAGCCGTTCTGACCGTTGGTATCGACGGGCTTCGACCATGTACAGGCCCGAGCAGCGCCCTCGCTCAACGGGCCACCCTTGGTCAACTGCAACTCAGTGGCGTCGCTCGCGCTGATCAGGTCGCACGGTTGCACCGCCGCAGTGCTCACGCCGCTGCCGTCAGCGTTACCGCTGGTGGGAGGCGAAGCCGTGGCCGGGGTCGGAGTGCCACCCGTCGAGTTGCCACAAGCCACCAGCCCGAACAGCGCAGCGGCGACCAGCGGGACAGTGGCAAATCGGCGGTTCACGACACTCCTCGTCACGAGTCTGGGACGTTCTGATCGACGGCTCGGTTCCCGGCGGGAAGGTCAGGCTTTCGGCGCCTTGGGCAGCGAGGACTGGATGATCGCCTCGGTCTCGGCGTAGTTCGTGCTGGCTTTGTGGTAGGCGGCGATCATGTCCGTCAGCGTCTGCCTGAGGTTCTGGATGGCGGGCCCCAGGCCCTGCGGATCTGTCGCGACTTGCTGCGTGAACGGCGATACCACCACGGCAGCCGGAGTCTGGCCGAGTTGTGGTGCCTGGCCGACCGTGTTGACGTGACCAACCAGGCTGTTCAGCTCGTCAAGGGACGTCATGCAGGACTTGATCAGGGTGGCCGCGGCTTCTGGTTCGATGTGGAAGCCACTGCCGGCGGAAGTGGCCAGTTGCTGGGCGCTGGCCTGGATCTGGGCCGACTGGGCGGCGATCTCGGCGGTGCGTTCCGCTGTCTGCATCGCTGCCACTATCCCGCCGAACAGGCCCTCGTCAGCCATCTCGAATCCCTCCCCACCGGGCGATACCTAACACCCAGACGGTACCGCAGGCGGACGCTCAGCGTGGCCGGTCGACGACGTCCAGCATGCCGACCAACTGCTGGGCGATGCGCGCGCTGTCGGCGGGGGAGTACGTGGTCCACTGCTGGCCGTCCGGGCCGGGGCGGATGTGGCCCAGGTAGCGGCCGTCCTCGGTGTCGAACCAGCTCAGTACCGGGAGGGTTCGTTCGCGGCCTAGGCGGTCGCGGCCGTACACGGTGAACATGCCGATCCGCTTGCGGGTCCGTTCCCACATGGTCTGGGCGGCTCGGCGCTGGAGTTCGTAGCCGGAGTTCTGCGGCCGGACCGGTTGGAGCACGCCGCTGAACGTGGTCTCCTCCTGCCGTCGTGGGGGTGGGGGCGGGCCGGCTTCGGGGTACGTCACCGATCGGCCGGGGCCGGGTTTCTCGTCGCCGATCAGGCGGACCACTTCGGACACCAGGCCCTCCGGGCGGAACGTCTCGAAGCTGATCATCTGGTCCTGCTTACGGGCCAGGACCGCGGTCCGGCTGCTGGTGGCCGCCCTGGCCAGCAGTTGCTCGTCCTCGGACAGCATCGCCACCGCGTCGATCGCGTGCTGGAAGCGGGACAGCGTGACCAGTGCCTCCTCGACCTCCGGTTCCAGCCGGCCCCGGTACGCCAGGTCGCGGGACGTGAGGTCGTCGAGCACCAACTGCCTGATCCGCTCCCGGTCCGCGATGGTCGCGCCGACGCTGGGCACCTCGAAGATCCGCACGGCCGTCCCGAGCCGCAACTGCTCCCACAGCAGGTCAACGGCGGCGAGGGACAACGAGAAGGCGAACTCCGCCGGCATCGACACACTCCAGGAACGGGTACGTGCGGGCCACTCCCAGGTCGCGGTCCGGTCCCAGAACGTACCCGACCCCGCCCACCTCTGGCACGCTGGTCGATGTGGGTGGACAGAGCGCGGAACTGCCGTCGGGGCTACGCCATCAGATGGATGACTGGGCCGAGCAGGTTCGCGAGCAGCAACTCGGCTTCCTCGAGGCGGCCGACGACCTCGACGAGCGCGCGGCCGAGATCCGGGCGCGGCTGGTCGCGGCCGAAGCGGCTGGCCAGCCGGCGGACGCGCTGCGCAACGAGCTGCGCTGGGTGACGGACCTGGCCACCAGCGCCCGCACGATCTCGCGTGTGCCGTTCCTGATCCCGGACGAGGGTGTCGCGGTTCGCGAGGACCCGGCCGCCCCGGACGGCCTCGCCTACGCCGACCCGACCGAGGTCACGCCCCAGCCCGGCGGGCAGGAGGGCTAGGACCGCGAGCACGAGTCGGCCCGAATCGGGTCAGGACTGTAGGTCGACCACTACCTTCACGTCGTCCTGTTGTCGGTCGAACGCGTCGGACCAGTTGTCCAGCGGCACTCGCCTGGTGATCAGTTGGCCCAGCCAGTCGGCGTCCGCCGCGGCCAGGGCGGTTGCCGCCTGGCGGTAGTTGTCCAGGCTGGCGTTCACGCTGCCGACCAGCGCGTCGTTCTCCAGCACCAGGTTGTCGTTGATGTCCGCCGCCGCCATCGGGATCGACCTGTGCTGTCCGGACAGTCCGGTCAGCACGGTCACCGCGTTGCGACCCGTTCTTCTCAGCACGTCGAAGACCAGCTCACCGACACCGGTGCACTCGATCACGACGTCCGGCTTGCAACCCAGGTCGTCCAGATCGTGGTGGTAGTGCGCGCCGATCTGGCGGACCAGGTCCGGCTTGCGACCGTCCACCATCCGATCCAGCACGTGCACCTCGATCCCCCGCTGCACACCGAGCAACGCCGCCAGCAGGCCGATCGGGCCCGCGCCGGTCACCAGGGCCGTCTTCGGCGCGTAGTAGACCCGGCCGCCTACCTTCTCCGCCTGTTCCCACGCCTTGGCCACCACCGACGTCGGCTCGGTCAGCACGCCGGTGTCACCCAGCGACGGGTCCAGTTTGATCGCGAAGTCCGGTTCGACCGTCCACACGGTGCTGCCGTAGCCGTCGCGTTCCTTGATACCGCGCTCGGTGTACTCGCCGTTGAGGCAGAAGTCCCAGTGGCCGGCCGCGCACGCCGGGCACGGCACCGGGTCCGGCCTGCGTACCACGCCGACCACGAGATCACCAGCGGCGAAGCCGGAATCTGCCGGCGCGGCACGGACCCGGCCGAGCGATTCGTGGAACAGCACCAGGTTCGGCGCGCCCGGCGGTACCCAGCCGTAGCCGTGCAGCGCGATCTCCACGTCCGTTCCGCACACGCCGACCAGCAGTCCATCGACCGTGAGCTCGCCGTCGGCCGCCACCGGGTCCGGTCGGGTCGACACACTGGCGCTGCCGACATCGCCCGGTCGTACCGTCGCCGCCCTCATACGCGCGTCCCGGAACCGGCACCAGCAGCCCCCGAACTCGTCCGGTGGGTTCTGCGGCCCCTGTGGTGGCGATGGTGGTGGTGCGGGTGGTAGAGCACCGCCGCGCTGTTGACCAGGCCCAGGTGCGAGAACGCCTGCGGGAAGTTGCCCAGGAACCGCCCGGTCACCGGGTCGTACTCCTCGGCCAGCAGGCCGACGTCGTTGCACAGCGCGACCAGCCGGCCGAACATCGCCTCGGCCTCGGCGCGGCGGCCGGACAGCGCCAACGCGTCGACGTACCAGAAGGAGCACACCAGGAACGAGCCCTCGCGGCCGCTCAGTCCGTCCACAGTAGACGTCTCAGCGCCGGTGGTGTACCTGTCGATCAGGTCGCCGTGCTTGAGTTCCCTGCCGATCGCCTCGATCGTGGAGCACACCCGCTCGTCGTTGCCGGGCAGGAAACCGACCGCCGGGATCAACAGCGTTGCCGCGTCCAGTTCGGTGCTGCCGTAGTACTGGGTGAATGCGCCGCGCTCCTTGCTGAACCCGTGCGTCAACACCTCGTCGTGCAACTCCGCTCGCCGGTCGCGCCAGCGTTCGACCGGACCGGGCAGCCCGTCCTCCTCGACGGCGCGCACCGCACGGTCGAACGCCACCCACAGCATCACGCGGCTGTGCGTGAAGTGCCTGCCCTCGCCGCGCACCTCCCACAGGCCGTTGTCCGGCTCGCGCCAGATCTTCTCCAGGTGGGTCATCAGGCCGCGCTGCAACGCCCACGAGTCCGACGTGTCGCGCAGTCCTCGTTCCCGCGCCAGGTGCAGCGCGTCCATCACCTCGCCGTACACGTCCAACTGCAACTGCCGGTACGCGGCGTTGCCGACCCGCACCGGCTTGGCGCCCTGGTAGCCGGGCAGCCAGTCCAGCTCCCACTCCACCAGGTGCCGTTCACCGTCGATGCCGTACATGATCTGGAGGTCCGCCGGGTCGCCGGCGACGGCCCGCACCAGCCACTTGCGCCACGCGTCCGCTTCGGACGAGCAGCCGAAGTTGTCGAACGCCAACAGGGTCAGCGTCGCGTCGCGCAGCCAGCAGTACCGGTAGTCCCAGTTCCGGTTGCCGCCGGGCGATTCCGGCAGCGACGTGGTCGGGGCGGCGACGATGCCGCCGGTCGGCGCGTACGTCAGCGCCTTCAGGGTCAACAGCGAGCGGTGCACCGCGTCCGCGTGCGGGCCGTCGTAGTTGATCCGGGCGGACCACGAGCGCCAGAGTTCCTCGGCCCGCCGCAGGTCCGGTTCGGTGGCGATGGGTGGCGGCTGCTCGTCCGGATCGGGCAGGTACTCCATCACCCAGGCCATCCGCATGCCGGCGCCGACGGTGAACCTCGCCTCGTGCGCGCGCTCGTGCGGCACCCGCAGCGGCAGCAGGTCGCCGCGCAGGGTGACCGCTCGCGGGCCCGCCAGCGCGAGCAGGTATTCGCTGCCGTGCTTGCGCATTCGCCGCACCCACGGCACGGAGTCCGCGTACGCGAACCGGACCACCCAGCGCAGCGCGATCTCCACGTTGCCGGACAGTCCTTCCAGGATCCGCACCACCCTCGGCTGGTCCTTGGTGTTGTGGTCGCCCGCCTGTGGCGCCAGGAAGTCGATCAGCCGCACGACGCCGTCGCCGGTGGTGAACTCGGTTTCCAGCACCAGCGAGGAATCCCGGTAGCGCCGCTGGGTCCGCGTGATGGGCGCGGTCGGCGCGATCCGCCAGTGGCCCTCGTCGTCACCGCCGAGCAGGCGGGCGAAGCAACTCGACGCGTCGAACCTGGGCAGGCAGAGCCAGTCGATCGACCCGTCCAGGCCGACGAGTGCCGCGGTCCGCAGATCCGAAATCAGTGCGTAGTCCTCGATCCGGCCGGGGCCGTTGCCCCGATTGCCGTCCGTCGGCGCTTCAGTCACGCACGGAGGCTAGCCCGCGCGGTGCCGCCCGCGCAGTCCTTCCCCGCCATCCCAGCCGTGGCCGGTCACGTCCTCGTCCGGCGCGACATACGGCGTCGGCCCCACCCGCGGGTGATCGTGGGCAACGCGGGCGGCCTCGATCAGCAACTCGGCCGGCAGGATCGCGCTGACCGGTCCGTCCGGATTGATCGCCAACGGGTAGCCGCGCAGCAGCGGCACGACGTCCGCGCCGCGGATGGACTCCCAGCCCGGCCAGTCCGGCGGCACGTGCTCGGCCGACGTGCAGGCCGGTACCACCAGCCGGTCGGACTGGGCGTCCGGCAGCACGATCACCTGCGTGCCGTTCCACGTGCCGTCACTGGGGTCGTACACCAGCAGGGTCGCGCGGAGTACCGCGGCCGGCAGGTCGGCGGCCGGTTGGTGGCCCGCCTTGGCGAGCTGGATGATCCGTTCCAGGTGGGTCAGCGGTTCCGGCCAGCCCAGCGCCAGCGGGGACGGCCGGTAGGTGTCGTTGGGTGCGAAACGCGCCTCGATCTCACCGGCCGCGTCCACCGGGTACGCGCCGACGACGGCCCACTGTGGCGCGTCGTCGCGGTCGGTGAACGCCGGGTCGAGCACGTACAGCCACGAGTTCGGGTTGGCCCGCGCACTGGCCCGCATCTGTTCGGTGATCGGTGGAGCGTCTGGGCGGGGCGGCGGGGGGTTGGCACTGACGTGCGCGGCTTGCGTCATGCGATGGGCCCTGTTCGCAGGTGATCACACAGAGTTGGAGTCCACCCGTACGGGTGATTGCGGCAGTATTCCGGACTGTGCGCGCAGCAGGCCAGTACCGACACCTCGTTCGGGAAATCTTTCCGGATTGTCCACTCCACAAAAGCATGTGCGAACAACAGCTTCTGGGAACAAGAGTAGGGGTGGGTGGCCCGAGTCAGGCCACCCACCCCTACTGTCCTCGATGGTGCGATTGGTCTAATCCGCGATCAGCTCGTCGTGAGTGCCGTGTCGTCCACCACGAACGAGGTCTGCAGGGACGCGTCCTCGGTGCCGCTGAAGGTCAGGGTGACCGTCTGGCCCGCGAAGCTGGACACGTTGAACGAGTGCACTGTGTAGCCGGCGGCCTTGTTGAGGTTGGAGAACGTCGCCAGCGTCGTCGTGCCGAGCTTGACCGTGAACTT
>DATBDL010000327.1:0-12844 GCA_036269975.1 Pseudonocardiaceae bacterium
TTCGTCCTGTCACTCGCGTAGGTGCGGTAGCTGTCGGCCGCGGCTCCGGTCCAGTTCGCGGTGCTCTTGCTCACCGACGACGAGAACGTGTTCCCGATCCGCACGACCTGCTGCGCGACGCCCTGCCAACTCCCGCCGTACGAGGCGACCTGACCGGGGTTGCCGATCAGCCAGCCGATGGCCTGTTGTAGCGGCTTCACCGCGTTCATCAGGAAGTTGAAGCCGAACGAGACGACGGCGCCGATCGGGTTGGACAGGATCGCCCCGACGTCCTGCACGACCTTCATGCCCGCCAAACCGGCCTGAATCCACGAACCGCTGGAGATGTCCTTCTCCAGGCCGGACACGTCGGTCAGGATGCTGGCGCCGTTGTTGCCGGCGCCGGTACTCGGCTTCGGGTTGAGCAGCGGGTTCGTCGGCGTGGTCGAGGACGTGGCGCCGGTGCTCGGTAGGAACCGGCTCATGTTGCTCTGCTCGACCGAGCCGTAGTTCGCGGCCGTCGTGCTGATCGTGCGGTTGATCGTCGTCAGCATCGACTGTGCCTGCGCCAGCGACGAGATGCCCGGCGTGGCGACCGCCTTGATGATGCTCGCGAAGCCGAGTGCCACCGAGATCTCGCCGAACGCCTGGCTGCCCAGCGTCGCCTGCTGGGCCGAACCGAGCGTGTGCCCGAGTTGGTCGGAGAGCTGGGAGACCACGTTCGCGTGATCCTGTAGCTCGCTCGGCGACACCGTGTAGCCGCCCGTTCCCAGTGCCGCGGTCATCTGTCCACCTCTTCCAGAAACGAGTCGTTGCCGCCGCCGTCCCAGTCCTCCGCCGCGGCTGCCCTGCGGGCCGGTGCGCGGGTCGGCACCGGTGCCGTTTCCCTTACGTCGTTACCGATCCGGACCTCGTCCACGACCGGCGGGCGGACCTGCTCGACCGGCGCCGGGAACGAGTCCTGGTAGCGGTTCATGACTGCGTCCACCATGGCCGTGTCCTCGCCGAGCGTCGACCGCATCACCTCGGCGACCTGTACCGCGATCCGCGACTGCGCCCTGCGCATCGCCCACAGCACACCGGCCGCGATCTTCGGGCCGGGCATGCCGGTGGCGCGCTCGGTGATCCGCAGGTCGGTCAGCAGGCCGCCGGAGTTCACGGTGACCGTGATCAACCCGTCCGGGGTCGTCTCCGACACCGACACCTTGTCCACGTCCGTGGCGAGCTGCTGGTAACGCACCGCCATCGCCTCGGCGTCGGCCACCCAGCTATCCAGCGCGCCGTCGGTCGCGTCGCCGCCGGGTAGGCCAGGACTACTCATGTTCAACCACTCCGCCCATGTCGTCACTCAACTCCCCGCACCAGCGCGGCGAGTTCCCGCAGCACCGCTCGGATGTCGGTGCGCGAGAAGGGGCTCACGCTCGCCCACTGCTCGTCGGCACTCTGGCTGACCCGGAACCGGCCACGACCGGTGTCCACCCAGTGCGTCTCGTCGCCCACCCGCTGCCACCGATCCGATCCGACCTGCCACCGCGCGGCCCCGATCTGGCCGCTGCCACTGACCTGGCTCATCGTGGTGACCAGCCGCGCGGCCATCCGATCGTCCACACCGGACTCCCACAGCAGGCTGTCGATGTCGTTGTCCGACAACGGTTCCCGCGCACGGACGCTCCGGTCGAACACCTGGCGGACGGGTCGCAGCGGCATCGTGAACGCGGGCACGCTGCCCGCGGCGACGGTCGGCACCAGCGCCAACAGCTCGCGCACCGCGTCGTCGGTGGCCACCTCGGCCATCCGCACCAACCGGTCCGGCTCGTTCGGCGACTGGGTCACCAGCAGCGCGCGCAGCCCGTCGATCAGCGCGACCGCGCCCAGGTTGTGGCCTTTCTCGGCCACGACGACGTCCACCGTGGCCGAGAACGGTGCCCGCAGCATCCGCACGAACGCCGCCGCGACACCCTGCGGCCCACGGCTGCCGGCGAGGCCGCGCGCCGCCAACTGCTCCCGCGCGACGGCGAAGAGCTCTCGCCGCCGCTCGTGCGTCTGGCCGGCGGACGGGACGTCCAACGGGAACGGCGCGCGCACCTCGGCCAGCGCGCACAACAGGTCCACCTCGACCGGGTGGAACTCGGCCAACTGGAACCGCGCCGGGTCGGCCATCGTCGCGGTCACGACTTGTTCAGTGTGTTCAGCGTGTCGGCCGTCGACGTGTCGGAGCCCTGGTACTGCGTCGCGGACTGCTCGGCGTTCGACACGAACTGGTCGAGATGCGTGAGCACCGAGCTCAGGCTGGTCAGCAGGCCCTGATCGCCGGAAAGGCGGTCGACGAACTTCGCGGTCAGCGCCTGGCCGACCGGGCTGCTGCCCAACTGCGCCTGGTAGCTCGGCGACGTCAACAGGTCGACCTGCTTGAACACCGCGTCGAGATCGGCGCGCACCTGTTGCACCGCACCGGCGAACGCGCTCACCTTGTCCGGCGACACCTGCCAGCCGCCCGGCAGGTCCGACAGCTCGTTGCCCTTGACGGGCGCGATCGTCGTCGGCGCCGTCGGCGCGGGTGTCGTCGCCGGTGTCAGCGTCGTCGGCACGATCGCGCGGGCGATGGTGGGGTCGGTCATTTGTCCGCCTCTCGGTCCACCGCGTTCAGGCCGATCACCGGTGGCACGGCCTTGAGTCCGGTGACGAACGGGTCCTCCTCGAACGGAATCCGTCGCCGGTGCTCGCCATCCGAACCGCCACGCGAGCCACCCATGCCACCCATCGGGGCACCCATCCCCATCGGACCGGCCATACCGGCACGACCGTCCACGTCCTCGAGCACCGACGCGCCATCCATGCCGCCACCAGCACGGGCGGCCACCCCGGCCGGCTCGTTCTGGGCGGCGGCGACGGCGCCGGGCGACGCGTTCGTGTTGGGGCGGCTCACGTCCGACCCGTTGCGCGATCCGAGACCACCGCCGATCAGGCCGACTCCGCCACCGCCGAAGCCGCCGTGCGCCGCACCGCCAGCACCGCCCGCGCCACCGAGCTGGCTGCCGCCGGTCAGCGCGTCCCACCGGCCGGTCGGGCTGTCCGCGAATGACGGCGTCGTCGTCAGGTCGGCGCCGGTCGATGTGGTCGGGGTCGTAGCGCCGGGCACGGTGACCGCGATCGACGGTCCGAGAGCGCCACGCGTGTCGTCGCTGCCGACGCCCCAGGTCGGCGGTGGCGTGAAGGTCGGGGTCTCGGTGTCGATCGAGACCCCGGCCTGCTCGTAGCGCTGCATCGTCTGCACCGCTTGCTGTTTCATGGTGCTCTGGTCGGTACTGGCGCCGAACACGCTGGTCAACCCGCCGACCATGGTGCCGGCGGCGATACCGAACGGACCGGCCGCGGCACCCGTGGTGGCACCGTCGGCGGCCGTGTTGTAGGCCAGCCAGAAGTTGCTAGTCGGCACGCCAGGCATCGTGTTCTGCGCCGATTGCAGCGCACCGCCGGCGTCCTCGATCTGATCGGCGACCTTGCCGGCCGTCTCGCCGACCGCGCTGATCCAGTTCGCGGTGTTGTCGACCGAGCCGGACACCTGATCGGCCGCGCTGCCCTGCCAGTAGTTCATCAACGAGGTCAGCGACTGCGACAGGTTCTCGGCGCCCTGCGTGATCGCCGAGCCGTTGGTACGCCACAGCCCGGCGACCGACTGCACCTGGGACGGGCTGGCCGGGTCGGCCACCATGCTGACGAGGGTCGGCAGGTCGTAGCCGTCCCAGTTCGTACCGCCGCTGACGTAGCGGTCGCCGCCGCTACCACCGCTGTGCGAGTGCTGCTGGTGCGACTGGTCGTTCCAGGACTTCGTCCGCGCGATCGCGGCGTCGATGTGCGAGCACACATCGTCGAGCGCACTGACGATGCCGGCGATGGCCGCAGTCAGTCCCGCGTCTGTAGTTGTTGCTGGTGAACTGGTCGTGCTGTCGGCGCTGTCGGCCGCGTCACCCACCGTCAACCCCCTCCATCCCAGCCGTTTACCGGTTGTGCGACAACGTGCCGATTCGGGTGCGACAAACTCACGGTATTGCGACCGTAGCTTAGCGGAATGTGCGATCACCGGGGTCACGAAGACGCGACCAACAGTCAGTGGCAAATGGACGGAAGGTCATCGTCCGGCCGGGTGAACGTTTGCATAATTCGGTGCCATATTTGTCCGAAAGCTGTCCGGCGTGCGTATCAAATGGTAGTTACTTCGCCGCGGCGGCCGCCTTCGCCGCCTTCTTGAATGCACGGACTTCTGCCAACGATTCGGCACTGGTGACGTCGGCGATCGACCGGTGCGAGCCTTCGTCACCGTAGGCGCCGGCGGCCTCGCGCCAGCCGGCCGGCTGGACACCACGCTGCTTGCCCAGTAGCGCGAGGAAGATGCGGGCCTTCTGCTCGCCGTAACCGGGCAGTGCCTTCAGGCGCGTGAGGACCTCCTTGCCGTCCGGCTTGCCCGCCTTCCAGATACGTTCGGCCTTGCCGTCGTAGTTCTCGACGATGTGCTGGGCCAGCGAGTGCACCCGCCGCGCCATCGCGCCGGCGTAGCGGTGGATCGCCGGCTTGGCCACGCACAGCTCGACGAACTCCTCCAGATCAGACTCGGCGATCCGACGCACGTCGAAGCCACCCATCCGCTCGGCGATCTTCCGTGGCCCGATGAACGCGATCTCCATCGCGATCTGCTGGTCCAACAGCATGCCGGTGAGCAGCGCGAACGGGTCGTTCGACAGGAGCGCGTCGGCCTCGGCGTCGCCGGTCAGGTGCAGAGTGCGTGCCATATGGTCAGCATCTCATCCGGACCGGACACCTGGCCACCGCTGCCGTGTGGCGCCGTGTCCCTCTAGGACCCACAGCCGCGGCCCAATTCGGTCACGCGAGATGTTGTGATCAACTAAGGGGATCGGGGTGAGGCAGGGGAAGTGATCAGCAAATCCCAGGTCAGCCCCAAGTTTGGTTCTTCGGCTCTTGCCGAGCCCAACGCACGAGAGCCAGCCCCACCCGACCATCCACCCAACGGACCGAACCCCGAACCCGAGGGGTTATCCCGATCCGCCAGGGGGCATGGCCAGTTCTTCCTGCTCTTCCCGATCCCTGCCGCACGTGCGGTCGGTGGTGGTTTGTCAGGGGTGGCCGAAGGCCATCGCGACGTAGGAGCGACGCGCAGCGCCCTTGACAAACCACCACCGACCGTTACGACGATGAAAATCGGGACGAGCAGACCAACCCGAACGACGCGACCCGACATCGGACCGACGTGCTCACCATCGCGACGTGACCCTCGTGACCGCCGCCGTGGCGGCCGTCGTGGTGAGGCCGGTGTCGATCACCGTTCCGGCGTTGACCACGAAGATGATCGTGTTCGTGTGCCGGACGGCGACGATGTCCTCGTTGACCGTGACGTCGACCTCGGCGATCCTGGCGGTTCTGCGCGGCCGGCGGAAAGTTGTCCTTGTCGGAGAAGACGACCGGATAAACGAGCCCGGCCGGCCGAGCCGGCGCGACGATCTGTTCCCGCGCCAGCATCGTCTTCCATTCGGCAAGGCACCACGCCGACCGGAAATACGGCGGCGACCACACCCCGACCAGCATCTTGCTGTGCAGTAAAGCGTCTTCGAGCATGCTCGGCCAGTGCGAACCGGTCTCGGCCTCCAGATCGAAGAACACCTTCGGCTCCCAGTCGAGCTGGTCGCTCAGGCAGTCGACGAGCAGCCGATGGAAATGATTGCGTACCCACCGGCCGGCATTCCCCGGCCACGATCTGCGATAACTGAGAAAGACGTCGTACCGGTACGACAAGGCTGTCCTCCCCAAGGTCGGTCCAGCCACTACCTTCCGGCAATCGCGCCCGATGCCGGCGATGTCACCTGGGCGGTAGCTCCATCCAGGTCGGCGCGAGCAGGGCCAACAGCGGTTCGGGCGTCTCGATCTGCGGCAGGTGGCCGGCATTGGGCAGGATGTGGAAGATCGCACCTGGGATTGCGGCGGCGTATTCGCGGCCGTAGTCCGGTGTCATCATCCGGTCGGCCGCGCCCCATACGACGAGCGTGGGCGCGGTGATGCCGGCCAGCCGTGCGGTCAGGCTCGGATCGCCCATCGACCGGCCGCCGTAGACCTCCAGCGCCGCGCGATTGCCACCGGCGATGGCCTTCTGCGCGTCCGTCCAGTTGCCGGGGTCGATGCGGTGCGCGTCGGGATCGGCGTAACTGAGGTCGACGACCTGGTCGAGCGTGAGCGAGAAGAAGTCCGCGATCGGATTCGCCGTGCTGACCAGGCCGGCCGCGTCCATCAGCACGAGCCGTTCGACCCGCTTCTCCGCGCAGAGGGCCAGCTCGGCGGCGATCCAGCCACCGATCGAGCTCCCGATGACGGTCACCCCGGTCAGGTCGAGTTCATCGAGTAGCCGCCGGTAGACGTCGGCCAGCGCGCGCACCGAGTCGAGCCCGGCCGGCCGGGGAGTGCCGCCGAAACCGGGGTGGACCGGGGTCATCACATGCAGTGGCAGACGGCCCGCGAGCAGGTCGGCGAACCCGCTGACCGAGTCCGGACCGGCGCCGCCGTGCAGTAGTAGCACCGGCCGGCCCGCCCCGCGGTCGGTGACGGTGACCTGGGCGGTGGGCAGTGTGTAGGTGGTCATGCGGGTGCTCCAGTCAGTTGGCATCTCGGTTGGCATAGTCGGTGGCCGGTTCGGTGGCGTAGCGGTGCATGACCTGCGCTGTGGCCTTGGGCGTCAGGGCCCCGCCCTGTTCGATCATGGTCCGCAGGTCGCGGAAGTACTGCACGTACAGGTCGGGCGTGAAGGTGTTGAGCAGCACCAACGGTTCGTCGGTCGGGTTGGCGAAGGTGTGCGGGGCGCCCGGCGGGATCATCGCGAGGGTGCCGGCCGGTGCGTCGTAGGTCGTGTCGCCGACCGTGAATCGGGCGGTGCCCCGCACGACGTAGAAGCCCTCGTCGTGCTGGGCGTGCCGGTGCTGCGGTGGTCCGTCGGTGTGCGGGGCGACGGTGATCTCCCCGATGCCGATGCGGTGCTCGGTGGTGGTGCCGTCCTCCAGGATGCGCATCGTGGTCGATCCCAGGACGACGACCTCGCCGCCACCGGGACCGACGATCGAAACCTCAGTCACAACAACCCCTCCGTTGTAAGAGTGAACTATCACGACGATAGCTCGCTTGCATTATTGATGCAAGTGTACTCTCACGAAGAGATGACGCACTCGTGACGAGGGAGACCCCATGCCGGCGACGGACGCCACCGGGCGCGCGAACCAGAAGGCCAGGACCCGCAGCGCCATCGTCGAAGCCTGCCGGGAGCTGACCCGTAGCGGCGCCGAGATCACGATGCCGCAGGTGGCGAAGGCGGCCATGGTCTCCGAGGCCACCGCGTACCGCTACTTCCCCGACCTGGTCTCACTGCTCCAGGAGGCGCTGGTCGGCCTGTGGCCACCGGCAGAAGATGCGATGGCCCCGGTTGCGACGTCGACGGACGCGGCCGAACGGGTGGCCTTCGCCTGCGAATACCTGATGCGCGGCGTGCACGACTACCAGGGCGCGGTCCGGGCGATGCTGGCCCACACGATCACCACGCAGGGCCGCGTCCCCGCCCGCCCCGGCATCCGGTTCGACCTGATCGACCACGCGCTGGCCCCGTTCCGCACCGGGCTCACCCACGCGGCACTGACCCATCTGAAACAGGACCTGGCGATCGTCATCAGCGCGGAGGCCCTGTTCGTCCTGACGGACCTGTGCGGCCTCCCGGTCGACGACGCGATCGTCGCCGCCGTACGCACGGCGACGACGATCACGAGAGCCGCCTTCGGCTAGTGGCCCGGCGCGAGGTTGAGCTGTGGATCGGTGACCAGCGCGAGGACCTGCTGTTGGCCCAGCGGGGGTTGCGCCCGCACGGTCATTTCCGGCGATCCCAGCCGGCTGGCCAGGGCGGCACCGACCGATCGGCTGTCCAACACACTCACGACGGACCCGTCCAGGCGATAGGCGAATACCGCGTAACCCAGGATGTCTGCCGGGCCTGTGTGAACCGGCGGCGTGGTGGCCGGCATCCTGGTGAACGGCAGTTCGACCTCCACGTACACGTTGCTGCCGTCGGCCTGCGGCAGGCACTGGTACGGCGACGACGTGTCGAACAGCGTGGTGGCGGTGCAGCGATCTGGTGGCGGCGGTACCGCCGACCTGTCCAGCTTCCCGGTGATGGTCAGGTTGAAGGTGGCCGGCCCGCCCGCGTCCCGGTATGCCACCTCGGCAGTGATCCCGTCACCGTCACCGGTGTCGGTGTCCTGCGTCATGGTCACCGTGAGATGGCTGGCGCCGGGCAACAGGCCGGGCAGCGTCGCCAGCAGGTGTTGCAGGACGCGGGCCATCTGGGCCGTCATGTCCAGCGGGCGCGGTGTGGTGCCGGTGGTGGCGTACGACGACTGCCCGCCCCTGTGTGCCGCGGACGACATGTGCGGGACGATCGCCAGCGCGGTCGCCGCGACACCGACCACGGCGAGCGTGCCCACGCTGGCACCCAACGTCGACCTGCGGTTGCGTAGCCGCCGGGCGGCTCGCGTCGCCACATCGTCCGGGTCGAAGCCGAGCGCCGGTTCGGCGATGCAGATCTCGCGCAGTCCGTCCTCGATCTCGTTCTCGTCCATCACGTGCTCCTTTCCAGTTCGTTCACGGCTACACGCAGCGTCGCCAGGCCACGAGCCGCCTGACTGCGGACCGTGCCTTCCGAGCAGCGCAACGACACAGCGACCTCGGCGACCGACAAGTCAGCGCAGTAGCGCAGCACCACGACGGCGCGCTGTTTCGGGCCGAGCGTGGCCAGAGCGGCCAGCAGGACGTCGGACACCCCGCCGACCAGCGCGGCATGCGCCGTATCAAGCAGTTCGTCCGGCCGTTCCGGCACGATCCCGTCCCTGCGCTCCCGCCGGCGCCACGGCCTGCGTTGCTCGTCCAGCCAGCAGCGCAACAGGATTCGCCGGGTGTAGTTGTCGATCGGGTCGGCCGCGGGCAGCCTCGGCCACACCCGGTACAGTTTGATCAACGTGGTCTGGACCAAGTCCTCGGCGAGATGCCAGTCGGCGCACAGCAGGTATGCGGTGCGCCGCAGGGCAAGTGCCCTTGCCCTGGCGAACTCACGGAAGCGCGCGTCGTCATCGGCGTTCATGCCGCCCCCTTTCCAACCTCGCACCTACCTACGCTCGGCCGGACCACCGACGTTGCGTCGATGTGACGGTCGCTGCAGATCTGGCGGTTGGATGGTGGGCGGTCCGGGCACTCAAGCCCTGGACGAACGACCGGGGGAAGGGCTGTCCGCGCTGCTCACAGCCACGGTGGTCCGCCCCGCCCCCCAGCGGGGCGGACCACCGTCTGAGGTAGATCGTGCAAGACCGACCATCCGTAAACCTTCGGCAAACCTTGAATCAGCCGGTCGTATCCGCTAAGTCATGGTCGTGGCCCACCGACGAGCAGGGGATACAGAAGATGGCGGTTGAGTTCCGACTGCTGGGCACCGTCGAAGCCATCCACGACGGGCAATCCGTAGATCTCGGACATCCGCGACAACGCGCCGTGCTCGCCGCGCTGCTCGTGCAGGCCAACCACCCGCTGAGCGCCGACCAGCTCGTCGAGTACACCTGGGGTGAGAACCTGCCGCAACGAGGCCGCGACGTGCTCTACAGCTACGTCTCCCGGCTACGCACCGTGCTGGCCCTGATCCCGGACGTCACGATCATCCGTCGATCGGGCGCCTACACCCTCAGCATCGACCCGGATCACGTCGACCTGCACCGTTTCCAGCGGCTCGTCACCAAGGCGCGGTCCGCGTCCGACGACGACGCGGCGCTGACGCTGTTCGAGCAGGCACTCGGCCTGTGGCGCGGCGAGGCGTTCGCCGACCTGGACAGCGCGTGGCTGTCCAGCCGCCGCGACGCGCTGGACGGCGACCGCTACGCCGCCGAACTCGACTACACCGACGTCGCCCTGCGCCTGGGCCGGCACACGGAACTCGTCACCGACCTCACGATCCGCACGACCGCCCATCCCCTCGACGAACGCGTCGCGGGCCAGCTCATGCTCGCCCTCTACCGTGGCGGTCGCCAGGCCGACGCGTTGGCGCACTACCAGCAGGTCAGGACCAACCTGGTCGAGGAACTGGGCAGCGATCCGTCGACGCCGCTACGCGAACTGCACCGGCAGATCCTGACCGCCGACCCGGCGTTGGCCACGCCGACCAGTGCCGCGCCACCGACGTCGATCCCACGCCAACTCCCGGCGGCGCCCCGCCTGTTCACCGGTCGCTCGAAGGAACTGGCCGCGCTGACCGGGGTGGTGGACGCGGCATCGGTGCGTGCCGGCACCGTGGTCATCTCGGCGATCGCCGGCGCGGGCGGCATCGGCAAGACGTGGCTCGCCCTGCACTGGGCCCACCAGAACCTGCACCGGTTCCCGGACGGCCAGCTCTTCGTCGACCTGCGCGGATTCGCGCCCAGCGGCGAGCCGGTCACGGCCGCCAGCGCGGTCCGCAGCCTGCTGGACAGCCTCGGCGTCGAGCCGGCCCGTATCCCGGTCGAACTCGACGCCCAGATCGGCCTCTACCGCAGCGAGGTCGCCGACAAGCACATACTCGTCGTGCTGGACAACGCGGCCAACACCGTCCAGGTCGCGCCGCTGCTGCCCGGCAGCCCCACCTGCACCGTGCTCGTGACCAGTCGCGACCACCTGACCGGTCTCGTCTCCGCCCACGGCGCCCAGCCCGTCGTCCTCGACATCCTCACCGACGCCGAGGCGAGAAACCTGCTGGTCGCCCGGCTGGGCACGCAGCGGCTCACCGCGGAACCCGAGGCCGTCACGGAACTGCTCGCGTTCGCCGGCGGATTCCCGCTGGCGCTGAGCATCCTGGCCGGCCGGGCCACGGTGCACCCCGACTTCCCGCTCGCCGACCTGGTCGCGGAACTCCGCGACACCAGCACCCGCCTCGGGGCCCTCGACGAGGACGAACCCGCCGCCAGCCTGCCGGCGGTCCTGTCGTCGTCCTACAACGCCCTGTCCGCGGAGCAGGCCAGGGTCTTCGGGCTGCTCGGCCTGGCACCGGGACCCGACATCAGCCTGGCAGCGGCCGCCAACCTCACCGGCATCCCGGCCGGCCGGATCGGCACCATCCTCCGTGTCCTGGAACGGGTCTCGCTCGTGCACCAGGACAGCCCCGGCCGCTTCCGGATGCACGACCTCGTCCGCCTCTACGCCGCTGACCAGGCGGCGATCGACATCCCGCCGGACGAGCGCGCGACGGCGCTCGATGCGCTGGCCAGCTTCTACACCCACACCGCGTACACCGGCGACCAGTTGCTGTTCCCGAGTCGCACCGCGATCGAGATCGACCCGCCGGTCCCCGGCCCGTACCCGCTGACCATGACGGACAAGCAGGCGGTGCTGGCCTGGTTCGAGGCCGAGCACGCCGACATCATGGCCATCCAGCAATGGGCTGTCGACCGAGGCGCACACGCGACGGTGTTGCGGGTGGCCTGGACGACGAACACCTACCACCGCCTGCGCGGCAACCTCCAGGACAACCTGACCTGCTGGCAGGCCGGCGCCGACGCGGCCGAGCATCTCGGCGTACCGCCGGCGCAGATCTCGGCCAACCGGCTGCTGGGCGTCGGCTACGCCTGGGTCGGCCGGCACAAGGAGGGGCTGGACACCCTGTTCCGGGCGTTGACCCTCGCCGAGCAGACCGGCGACCTGGCACAGCGCGCGCACACCCACAACGGGATCGCGCAGGCGTGGGAACAACTCGGCGAATACCAGAAAGCGCTGGAACACGCGACCAGCGCGCTGCGCGGCTACGAGGAACTGGGCAACGAGTCCTGGGTGGCCAACACGCTCAACCAGGTCGGCTGGTTCTCCGCCCACGTCGGCGCGTACGAGCAGGCCCGCGCCCACTGCGAGGACGCGCTCGCCCTGCACCGCAAGCACAACGACCGCAACTTCGAAGCGGCCACATTGGACAGTCTGGCGTTCATAGCGCACCGTAGCGGCGACAATGCCAACGCCCTGAACTACTACCGGCAGGCACTGGCCCTGTTCCGCGAACTCGGGAACACCTACGACGAGGCGGGCATCCTCGACCACATCGGCAAGATCCACGTGGCGCTCGACGAGCCGGGCGAGGCACGCGCGGTGTGGCGGCAGGCGCTGGAGCTGTACCAGACCCAACAGCGAACGAACCACGCCGAACGCATCCAGCAACAGATCGACGAGTTGGGCTGACCTGTCCGCCCGGTAGGGTTTTGCCCACCACCACAACGGGTCCTCGTACCCGTGTTTCGCACGTCCGCTCCCGGCAGGGTTGGTTCGTCGCCGCCTACCGCTAGGGAGAACTCTTCATGGCCGCACATACGCTGTCCCGTAGTCACCGGATCACCGCGGCTCTGGCGCTGGCCGGGCTGGTCGCGGGCTGTTCCGCGACCGCGTCGGCCACCACGACGCCGGCATCGGTCGATCCGCTGACCAGGTTCGTCGAGCAGGACGTGGCCGCCGGTGCTCCCGGCGTGATCGTGCGGGTCGACAACGGCAACGGCCGGCCGATCGAGATCGCACGGCAGGCCGCCTGGACGACGCCCGACCGCCGGTTGGCGCCGAGTGACCAGTTCCGAATCGGCTCCAACACCAAGACCGTGGTCGCCACGCTGATTCTGCAGCTCGTCGCGCGGCATCGGGTCGGTCTCGGCGATTCGGTCGAGAAGTGGCTGCCCGGCCTCGTTCCGAACGGCGGAGCGATCACGGTGCGGATGCTGCTGAACCACACCAGCGGCCTGTTCAACTACGTCAACGATGTCGACGTACTGACAGCGTTCAT
>DATBDL010000328.1:0-17470 GCA_036269975.1 Pseudonocardiaceae bacterium
GTGTAGAGCGCACCGTATTCGCCGCGTCGTGTGCTCCAGACGTCATCGAACGATGCGTCCAACGGCTTGCCGAGCCGGAGCGAATTGTCGGCAACCGGACCGGTCAGGTGCTCGAACAGCGCCGTTGCGGCGGCAAGCGGCAGCTTGGCAAGACCTCGGCGTGCGGCCGGAGAGAACGCGACCTCGTACGGTCGGGGTTGGTCATTCGCCCGCTTCGCGGCGGGTGGCCAGATCAGCGGCGATCTGATCGGCGGTGAACACCCTGCCGGCACGCGCGTCGGCCAAGCCGTCCCGCAGGTCACGCACGAGGTCGGAGTCCGACAGGACTGCGATCGTCTCGTGCAACCGGTCCAGCTCACCCGATGGCACCACGTCCGCGACGTGACGGCCTGCGCGATGACCGCGACCTGTTCGCCGTGCTCAGCGTGCCGAACGACCTCGTCCCACGACGGGTGGTCCTCGGCGCGGACGTCCACGGACGTCGACACCAGGTCTGGCCAGGGGCGATCCGCCGCTACGGGACCGCGGCCTTTGCTTCGGGCCGAAGAGGTCGCAGGTTCAATCCTGTCACCCGACCGGCTGGCCGGCCCAAGGCCACACAGAGCGTGGACTTGGGCCGGTCTTTTCTTGTCTGGGGCCAAGCCCCCCAAGCCCCCGGCCAAGTCATTTCTCACGGCACGGACGAACCGCAACGGACCACAAAGCTGACCCCAATCCCAACCGCCGCCCAGCACCGCAAGAGGCTCAAAGCACTGCAACCACACCGCCAAGCCGGCAAAGAGCCAAACATGCGGGGGTGACCCGAACAGAGGGATCATCCAGGGGTTTGCTTGATCGCTTCCCTGCCTCACCGCGATCCATGCTGTACGTGCGGTCGGTGGTGGCGGGTCAAGGATGGCCGGAGGCCATCGGCGGAGCCGACGCGAAGCGCCCTTGAAGCGCTGCCACCGACCGTTACGGCAATCAAAGATCGGAGTGAAGCAGGACCCAGAACCTTGAGGCCACCCAACCCGAGGCAAACCACCCAGCGAGTTTCACCGGTTCGTGGTGTCGGCTGGTTGTGTTTCCCCGTTCCAGCAGCCAGATGGCAGGATTGTACTGGTGACCAACGTTGAGGCGCCTGCGTCGTTGTTCGAGGATCCGGAGCTGGAGGCTCGGTGGCGGGCCAGGTTCACCGCTGCCCGCGTTTCGCTGCCCGAGTGGGCTCGGGATGCCCAAGATCACAATGTCTACATGTCCAACGCCAGTGGCGTCTGGGAGATCTACGCCTGGGACCGGGCCACCGACACCCACCGCCAGGTGACCGATCGGCCGCATGGCACTTCCAACGCCACCATCAGCCCGGACGGGACTCGGATCTGGTGGTTCGACGACACCGCCGGGGACGAGTTCGGGGTGTGGGTCAGCGAGCCGTTCGGCGGCAAGGCCGACGGCGAACCGGTACGGCCGGCTGTTCCCGGCACACACGACAGCTATCCGGCCGGGCTTGCGGTGGGGATCGACGTGATCGCGCTGGGGGCCGATACCGATGACGGCTCGACGATCCTCCTGTCGCGCGATGGCGCCGCGGCCGAGGTCGTCTACTCCAGCGAGCACGGCGCCGGCGTCGGTGGGTTGTCGCGGGACGAGTCGTTGCTGGCCATCTCGCACTCCGAGCACGGGGACAGCCGGCACATGGCCTTGCGGGTGTTGGCCACTGCCGACGGTCGCGCCGTCGCCGACAAGTGGGACGGGCCGGGCAGGGGGTTGGAGCCGTTGGGGTTCTCGCCGGTGGCCGGTGACTCTCGACTGCTCGTCGCGCATGAGCGGCGGGGGCGGGACGAGCTGCTGATCTGGGACATCGGCACGGACTCCGAGACCGTTCTCGAACTCGACCTGCCTGGTGACGTCACCGCCGACTGGTATCCGGACGGATCTGCCTTGTTGGTGGTGCATACGTATCAGGCTCGAAATACCTTGCACCGGCTGGACTTGGCCACCAATGTCCTATCCACTGTGGATAGTGCGCCTGGCATCATCGGGAACGCCGGGGTACGGGACGACGGGACCGTCGAGTACGCGTGGTCCAATGCCGCCTCGCCGCCGAAGGTTCGGGCTGTTGGGGTCGACGGTGTCGACCGCGTGTTGCTGACTCCGCCGGGACCGACCGCACCGGACGCCACTCCGGTGACCGACGCGTTCGTGGACGGGCCTGGTGGGCAGGTGCACGCACTCGTCGCGCGTCCGGACGGCGCTGGCGGCACCGCGGGGCCGCTGCCTACCGTCTTCCTGGTGCACGGTGGGCCGCATGCCTTCGACGAGGACCGGTTCTCCGCCTACCGCGCTGTCTGGGTGGACGCCGGGTTCGCCGTCGTCGAGGTGAACTATCGCGGGTCGGCCGGGTACGGGTCGGCGTGGCGGGACGCGATCGAGGGGCGGCCTGGGCTGACCGAACTCGAGGACATCGCCGCCGTCTACGACTGGGCCGTCTCCTCGGGGCTGAGCGATCCGGCGAAGATGGTGATCGAGGGCGGGTCCTGGGGCGGCTACCTGACGCTGCTCGCCCTCGGCACACAGCCGGAGCGCTGGGCCACCGGTGTCGCGATCGTGCCGGTCGCCGACTACGTGACGGCCTACGCCGACGAGATGGAACCGTTGCGCGACTTCGACCGCTCGCTGTTCGGCGGCTCACCGGAGGACCTGCCGGACCTCTACCGGGAGTGCTCGCCACTAACCTATGTCGACGAGGTTCGGGCGCCGGTGCTGGTGATGGCCGGTGAGAACGACCCGCGCTGCCCGATCCAGCAGATCAACAACTATCTCGACCGGCTCACGGCGCGCGACGCCGAACATGCCGTGTACCGCTACGACGCCGGCCACGGTTCGCTGGTCGTCGCCGAGCTGGTCAAGCAGACCGCGATCGCCGTCGACTTCGTGCGGCGGTCACTGGGCTGAAACGGACAGTCACTCGGCCGGTCGCGGAAGACGGACCGGCCGAGCGACACCGAATGGTGTCAGTGGGCCGCTGAGACTCGTACGTCGATGTTGCCCCTGGTCGCGTTGGAGTACGGGCAGACCTGGTGGGCGCGCAGGACCAGCTCGTCGGCCTTCTCCGCCGCTACTCCCGGCAGGTGGGACACCAGTTCCACGGTGAGGCCGAAACCGCCTGCGCCGTTCGGGCCGATGCCGACCTTCGCGTCGACCGACGTGTCCTCGTGCAGGGTCACGCCGTCCTGGCGGGCGACCAGGCGCAGCGCGCCGTGGAAGCACGCGGCGTAACCGGCGGCGAACAACTGCTCCGGGTTGGTGTGCAGGCCACCTGGGCCGCCCATCTCCTTCGGTGTCGCGAGCTTCTCGTCGATCACGCCGTCGGAGGAATGCACCTCGCCGTTGCGACCGTCGCCGATGGCGGTGGCTTCCGCCGTGTACAGGACGTCGACCATGTCCAACTCCTTGTCGGGTAACCCAAAATGATCAGCCTGCCGTGAGCTACAACGACACGCGCGCCCAGCACACTCCCAGGGTGGTCAAGGTCACGGGAAGTCGCGGCTGACGTGCGCCTGGGCGAATTCGACCACCTGGTGGCCGATCTCGCGCAGGGCTTCGACCACGTTGGGGTCCGAGCAGTTGCCGTCCTCGTCGAAGGTCACCTGCTTTGAGTTCACCGCGGCGCCCAACGGGGTGGGCCAGCCGCGCAGCGCGTGCACGATGGAGCGCAGCGCTGTGAGCGTCGTCACAGCGGCCTGCCAGCCGAACGCGGCCGCAACGCAGCCGACGGCCCTGCCGTGCAGGTAGGGGCGCTCGTCGGAGCGCAGGTCTTCTACGTAGTCCAGGGCGTTCTTGACCAGGCCGGACACCGTGCCGTGGTAGCCGGGCGACACCAGGAGCACACCGTCGGCGCAGCGGAGTTCCTCGATCAGGCGGATCGCGTCCGGTGGGCGGTCGGGGATGCTCGGGTCGTAGAACGGCAACACGAGCTGGCTACCGGAGATCATGGTGATCTTCGCGCCGGCTTCTTCCGCGCCGGCGAGCGCGATGCGCAGAGCACGCTCGGACTGGGAGTCGGTGCGGATGGACCCGCCGATACCCACCACGTGCACGCTCATATCATCTGATCCTTCCACCGGTGCCGCCCCACCGGGCATAGTCAGCACGAAGTTATGACTTCGAGGATGCTCGAGGTCACGTGATCGTGATGTGAGTCACCACTGCCGAACCGGCCGGTAACCGTTGCAGAATGTCAACGACACAGCACCGGGGAGGTAGCGATGGCGGGTATGGACCGGATTCCGATCCGGGTGCAGGCGGGCTTCGTACGGACGATGTACGGGCTGCCTGCGCCGGTACGCCGGAAACTGGCCGGTAAGCCGGTCGAGAAGGACGGCCTGCGCCTGGACAGCGACACCCAACTGCTGCTGCGGCTGCTGAAACTCCAGGGCACCACACTCAGCGACCCCGACCCGACCGGCGCGCGCACGATGATGGACGCCAGCGCACCGGTCGCGGGCGGACCGACGATCCGCAACGTGGATACCCGTGACCTGCGGATTCCCGGCGCCGACGGCACGATCCCGGCCCGGCTCTACACGCCGGCCGGCCTTGCCGAGCACTCCGGACTGCTGGTCTTCTACCACGGTGGCGGCTGGGTGATCGGCAGCCTGACCAGCCACGACAACACCTGCCGCTTCCTCGCGCTGGCCGCCGGCGTGCGGGTGCTGTCGGTGGACTACCGGCTGGCGCCGGAACACCGGTTCCCGGCCGGGGTGCACGACTGCGTCACGGCGTTCCGGTACGCGCTGAGCCACGCGGCCGAACTGGGCGCGGATCCGGCCGCGATAGCGGTCGGCGGGGACAGTGCCGGCGGCAATCTCGCCGCGGTGGTCTGCCACGTCACCGCCGCCGAGCGGACAACGCGACCGGCGTACGCGCTGCTGTTCTACCCAGGGACGGACGCCACCCGCCGGCACCCGTCGCGGGAGCTGTTCGGGGAGGGCTTCTTCCTGACCGACGACGACATCGAGTGGTTCCTCGGCCACTACGTGCCGGACAGGGCCGCCCGCGCCGATCCCAGGGTGTCCGTGCTGATGTCGGAGCATCTCGCCTACTTCCCGCCGACGTACATCACGGTGGGCGGGTTCGACCCGCTGCGGGACGAGAGCGAGGCGTTGGGCGCGAAGCTGGCCGAGGCGGGCGTGCCGGTGATCGTGCGGCGCCAACCCGATCTGGTGCACGGGTACGCCAACTTCATCGGCCTGCTGTCACGGGCACGGGAGGCGACCGGCGACGCGGGCCGCGCGCTACGGACCGGGCTGGCCGCCGTGGCGAAGGCCGGGGCCGAAGCGGACTGAGACGGACTGGACGGACTCAGACGGGCAGCGGCGGGGCGGGCAGCGGGCCGCCAGCAGTCGAAGGGCATGACGCGGCCCCGGCGACGGTTGTCGCCGGGGCCGCGCACCTCTCGCCGGTGGGTCCGCCTGGGCGGATCCGGTCAGGTCAGTGACCGGGAGACGGAGCGCCGACCGGCAGAGAGGGGAGGCCGACTGGCAGCGGCAGGCCGCCCAGCAGGCCGGTGACCAGGGACAACAATGTCGCCAGCAGCGACTGGACCAGCGTCATCAGCGAGCCGAGACCGGGCAGCGGCAGGTCGCCCGCAGCCTTGCCGTGGGTCGCCATCAGGGCCGCGAGGTCCTGACCGAGCTGGTCGTTCTGGGTGGTCGCCTTACCGACCGTGGTGACAGCGTCAGCGGTCATGGCGGTCCGCCGCTGCGGGACCTGGAGCTTGCCCAGCTCGCTCGCCAGGCTGGTCTGGGTGGTCTGCAGGGCCACGGCGTCCTTGGCCTGCCATGCCGCCGCGAGCTGATCGTGCAGGTTACGGATGGTCGTCGCCTCGGCTACCGGGGAGAACGCGGCCGAGGCACCCGGCGGCGTGCTGGCCAGTGCGGTCGCGGCGCTGGCCGTGCTCATACCGACCAGTGAGAAAACGCTGCTCGCGGTCACCACCGCGATGACACCAACCACGGTCCTTCGCATTGTTGCCCTCCTACGGGCTGAAGAATTACCTGGTAGATGAGCGGAAAAGCGTGGGAATCGTCCTTGCCGCGACTCCCAGTCCGTGCTGCCACCCAATCGTTACCACTGATCGACATGTCCGCTACCAGGGACGATCAATCCATCAAGATCAACCAATGCGGTGCGTAGACAATTGAAGAATTCTCCGAATTCCACTCACACGGTCGAGCGGCCACGGCCCGCTGATCGAGTACGGTGCGGTCGGAAAAAGGTGAGAGCGCGTTGATGTCGGACACCGCAGGACGAATCGCGTCCCCCGACCGGGGTACATACGCGCCAGCGCCACCGACACGCCGACAAACCCGACAACAATCACCCGAACGAGTACCTGGACAGCAGTCGGCCCGGAGTGCTCGCGGCACTTCGGGCCGACTGACCAGCCACGATCGCCCCTACGGCCGGCGGTGGCGCGGGCAGCTCAGGTGGTGGACTTGCGGACCAGTTCGACGATCCGGTCACCGGTCTGCTTGTCGACGCTGCGCCAGTACTCGAAGGCGCGTTCCAGCACCGGCGGGGTCACGCCGTTGGCCAGGTGCCCTGCCACGTTGTTGACCAGCCGGGTGCGCTCGTCGTCGGACAGGACGTTGCGGACCAGGGTGCCCGGCTGGCCGAAGTCGTCGTCCTCGGCGTGCAGGCGGTAGGCGGAACGGATGATCTCCCGGTCGATGCCCCACGGCGCCACGTCGTCGGCCGCGTCGGCGTGCGGGCCGCCGTAGCTGTTCGGCGCGTAGACCGGGTCGTGCGTGACGCGCACCCGCATCGCGCCGTCCTTGCTGTAGCTGTGCACGGCGGACTTCGGCGCGTTCACCGGCAGGTCCATGTAGTTCGTGCCGATGCGGTAGCGGTGCGCGTCGGCGTAGCCGAACAGGCGGCCCTGCAGCATCTTGTCCGGCGACGTGCCGATGCCGGGCACCAGGTTGGACGGCTCGAACGACGACTGCTCGATCTGCGCGAAGTAGTTCTCCGGGTTGCGGTCGAACACCAGCCGGCCGACCTTGATCAGCGGGTAGTCGGCGTGCGGCCAGATCTTCGTCAGGTCGAACGGGTTGAAGCGGTAGTCGGCGGCATCCACGTACGGCATGACCTGCACGTACAGCGTCCAACTCGGGTGGTCGCCCGCTTCGATCGCGGCGGCCAGGTCGCGGATGTGGTAGTCGGCGTCCTCACCGGCGATCTGGTCGGCCTGGGTCTGGGTCAGGAACTCGATGCCCTGGTCGGTCTTGAAGTGGTACTTGACCCAGAACCGCTCACCGGCCGCGTTCACCCACAGGTAGGTGTGCGAGCCGTAGCCGTTCATGTGGCGCCACGACTTGGGCAGGCCGCGGTCACCCATCAGCCAGGTCACCTGGTGCGCCGACTCCGGCGTCAGCGTCCAGAAGTCCCACTGCATGTTGTTGTCCCGCAGATGGGTGTCCGAGCGGCGCTTCTGCGAGTGGATGAAGTCGGGGAACTTGATGGTGTCCCGGATGAAGAACACCGGGGTGTTGTTCCCGACCAGGTCGTAGTTGCCCTCGGAGGTGTAGAACTTCAGCGCGAAGCCGCGCGGGTCGCGCCACGTGTCCGGGGAGCCGTTCTCGCCGGCCACCGTGGAGAACCGGGACAGTGCCTCGGTCCGCACGCCGGGCTGGAACAGCGCCGCCCTGGTGAACTGGCTGACGTCCTCTGTGGTCTCGAAGAACCCGAACGCGCCGCCACCCTTGGCGTGGACGACGCGCTCGGGCACACGCTCGCGGTTGAACTGGGCGAGCTTCTCGATCAGGTAGTGATCCTGGAGGAGGATGGGGCCACCTGCGCCGGCGGTCAGCGAGTGGTCGTCGCTACCCACGGGTATGCCGGCATTGGTCGTGGTCGGTACCTCAGTCACGCCTGGTACTCCTTGTCGTTGTCGTCGCCAAGGTTCGGCGCCCCGGCGTCGAGCAGGCAATCAGGACACAATCCCCAGAACACGACCTCCGCCTCGTCCACCGTGAAGCCCGCCGCGTCGGCCGGCTGGAGGCACGGCGCGATGCCGATGACGCAGTCGACGTCCTCGGCCCGGCCGCACGCCCGGCACAGCAGGTGGTGGTGGTTGTCCCCGGTCCGGGTCTCGAACCGCGCCGGATGACCGGCCGGCTCGATCCGACGCACCAGTTTCAGCTTGGTGAACACGTTCAGCACGTCGTAGATGGCCTGCGTGGACACCGAGCCGATGGACCCGCGTACCGCGGCGGCGACCTGGTCGGCCGTGGTGTGCGGGTGGTCGGTCAGCCAACTCAGGACGGCGAGGCGCGGAGTGGTGGCTCGTAGCCCCGCCAACCGCAGTTGGTCGCGCAACTGGACTGTTCCAGTTGGTGGCATCTGGTTCATGTCGGTCCGATCAGAACATGCAATCTGGAATGAGTCAAGATTAGCCACTCGACCGGGTGGGTGCCCACCTGGTAAATGCTGTTGTGTCGGAGTCCAGGGGCAGAGTCGAATCGTGAGCATGGCGATGGGCAACTACCGGCGGGTGTTGAGCCGGCCTGGCGTGCGCACGCTGCTCCTGCTGATGTTCGCATCCCGCATCCCCGTCACGGCGACAAACATGGTGCTCACCCTGCATGTCGTCCTCACCCTGCACCGGGATTACGGCGCCGCCGGACTCGTCGGAGCCGCCGGCACGATCGGCGTAGCGCTCGGCGCGCCGCTCACCGGACGGCTGGTGGATGCGTTCGGATTGCGAAAGATGGTGATGATTACCACAGTTGCGTATGGCGCGTACTGGCTGGTCGCGTGGACGCTGACGTATCCCGTGCTGCTGGTGGCGTCGTTCGTCGGTGGGGTGTTCGCGCTGCCGGTGATCTCGATCGGACGGCAGGCACTGGCCGCGCTGGTGCCGACGGAGGACCGGAAAACGGCGTTCTCCCTGGACTCCATCTCGGTGGAGATGTCGTTCATGGTCGGCCCTGCGGTCGGCGTACTCATCGCGACGAAGGTGTCGACGACGGCCGCCGTGATCTCGGTCGGCGTGCTGCTGTGCTTCGCGGGTCTCGCGCTGTTCGTGGTGAACCCACCGGTCAGAGGCGTACACGACGAGGAGCCACCGGACGGCGTCCGGCCACCGCGCCGGCAGTGGCTGCGGGCGCCGATGCTGGCGACGCTGGCCACCGGGTGTGGCGCGGTGTTCGTGCTGGCGGGCACCGAGGTGACCATGGTGGCGGCACTGCGTGCGGTCGGCGAGGTCGGCTGGACCGGCATCGTGACGATCTCGATGTGCCTGGCGTCGGCGGCCGGCGGGGTGGTCTACGGCGCGGTGCACCGCACGCCTGGCCCGTTGCTGCTGCTGAGCCTGCTCGGCCTGCTGGCGGTCCCGGTGGGCCTGGTCGGGGGCCAGTGGTGGGTGCTGTGCCTGGCGCTGGTGCCGACGAACCTGATGTGCGCGCCGACACTGGCGTCCACGGCCGACCGGATCAGCAGGCTGGCACCGGCAGCCGTCCGGGGCGAGGCGATGGGGCTGCAGAGCTCGGCGCTGACGCTGGGCGGGGCGCTGGGCTCACCGGTGGTCGGCACGGTCGTCGACCACTGGGGCCCACCAGGCGGCTTCGCGGCGGCGGGCATCGGTGGGGTGCTGATCGCGGTGCTGCTGGTTCCGCTGGCCCGCCGCCGTGACCGTCCCGAACCGGGCGCCGTTGACCAGGCAGTTCCGGTTTCCGTAACCGCCAATTGAGACGCTGGGCCCCAATCGAACGAGGGATACTGCCCTGGCTTCTGGCGTCCTGACAAGTGTCGTCGTCAGCGGACGTGGACGCCCGGTGCCGGCTTCTCGGTGATCGTTTCCGGCTTGTTGTGGTCGTCGCCGGTGGGGGCCGTGCCTACGATCACCAGGTCGACGGTCACGCCGTCGGTGCCCCGGACGCGCAGGTTGGGACGCCCCTCGTTGCCGCCGACCTCGTACTCCTCGATCTCGGCGATACCCGCGTCGGGCGCCCCTTCGAGCAGACCGCGGAAGTACGCCTGGAACCGCTGCACCCGCATTACAGCGCCTCCCTCGGCACCGAGAATCGCTCGCGTGACGTGATGCCGGGGCCGCACACCCGGCCGGCATCCTCTCACCGGTCGCCGACGAGTGTGGCCAGGGCGTCGTGGGCGCGTTCGAACAGGGGGCGTTGCGCGGCAAGGCGTGCGGCCAGGTCCGGATCCGGGTGGCTGGTGTCCGTCGGCGTGATCAGGGTGGCTGCCTCGGCCAACGAGGACAGCTCGCCCAGCGAGCGCCAGCCGAGCAGGGCCGCGCCGAGGCCGGAGCCGCCCTCGTCCGCTGTGACGCGCAGGTCTCGGTTCAACGCCGACGCGATGACCTGGGCCCAGACCGGGGAGCGGAACGCGCCGCCGGTGGCTCGGATCTCGGTCAGGTCCGCGGCCGGCAGTGCCTCGGCCACCAGCGCCAACTGCTGCCCGACGCCTTCCACCATCGCGCGGGTGATGGCGGCCCTGCCGTGGTCGCGGCGTAGGCCCACCAGTACCGCGCTGAGGTCCGGATCCCACCACGGGGCCCGCTCACCCAGCAGGTACGGCAGCGCCACGAGACCGGCCGGGTCGGCGGTCGCGGCCTCGGTCAGCAGGTCGTGCACCGGTACGCCGAAGCAGTCCGCCGCCCACGCGCCGACCACGCCGCCGTTGCTGATCGCGCCGCCGACCACCCACAGGCCCTCGGCCAGTGCATAGCAGAAGACCCTGCCCCTGTCGTCGACGCCGGGTTCGGTGTGGATCGCGCGCAGTGCGCCGCTGGTGCCCAGCGACAGCGCCGCCGTGCCGGGGACGGTCGCGCCGGTGCCGAGGTTGGCCAGCGGACCGTCGCCACCGCCCGCCACGACCGGGAGCCCGGCCGGCAGGTCGCCCTCCGCGCTGGCCAGGGTGAGTTGGTCGGTGGGAGCCATGAGGTCGGGCAACTGGGCTGCCGTGATACCCGCCAACTCCAGGGACGGGGCGTGCCAGGTCAGGGTGTGGATGTTCATGAGGCCCGTGGCGGATGCGCACGAGTGTTCGGTGGCCAGGCGGCCGGTGAGCCTGGACAGCACGTAGTCCTTCACACCGACCCAGTGCGGGGCCCGCAAGTCGTGCCGGGCGAACCATGCCAGTTTCACGAGCGGGCTCATCGGGTGCACCGGGGTGCCGGTGGCGCGGTGCAGTTCCATCGCGGGACCGCCCGGTTTCCGCCATTCCTTTGCCACGTCGGCGGCTCGGCGGTCGGCCCAGCTCAGGGCGGGGGCCATCGGGCTGCCGTCGGCGTCCAGCGGCAGGAGGGTGTGCATCGCGGCGCTGAACGACAGCGCGACGACCACCTTGCCCCGAGCGCACTCGGCCAGCGCTGATCTGGCCGCCGCGAGGACCTGGTCGGCGTCCTGGGTCGCCTCGCCGTGCTGGCCGGTCGTCAGCGGGTACGAACGTTCGACCAGTGCGTGGATTCGGCCGGACCTGTCTGCCGCGACCACCTTCGTGGCTGTCGTGCCGAGGTCGACGCCCAGCACCACCGGCTCGGCCACGGCGTCAGACCAGCGACTCGGCGATCTGGTACGTGTTCAGCGCGGCGCCCTTGCGCAGGTTGTCGCCGCACACGAAGAAGTCCAGCGTGTTCGGGAAGTCCAGCGCCTGCCGGAACCGCCCGACGTACGTCGGATCGCCGCCGACGACGTCCACCGGTGTCGGGAAGCGGCCGGCGGCCGGGTCGTCGACGAGGACGACGGTGGGGTGGTCGGCGAAGACGCGGTGCGCGTCGGCGACCGTGATCGGCACCGCGAACGTGGCGTGCACCGCCAGCGAATGCGTTGTCACCACGGGAACCCGCACGCACGTCGCAGACACCCTGAGGTCGGGGATGCCGAGGATCTTGCGGGACTCGTTGCGTACCTTGAGTTCCTCGCTGAACCAGCCGTCACCCTTGTAGGAGCCGGCGGACGGGATCACGTTGAACGCCAACGGTGCCGGGAACGGTGAGTCCGATTCGGACAGTCCGGCGGCCACCAGGGTCTCGCGTACGTCGCCCGCTCGCGTGCCGACCTGCTTCATGCCGACGGCGGCCATTTCCGCGTACAGCCGGTCGATGCCGGGCTGACCGGCGCCGGACGCGGCCTGGTAGGACGCGACGACCAGTTCGCGCAGCCCGAACTCGTGGTGCAGCGCCCCGACCGCGGCGATCATGGACAGCGTCGTGCAGTTGGGGTTGGCGATGATGCCGCGCGGCCGGTTGGCGATCTGGTCGGCGTTCACCTCGGGCACCACCAGCGGCACGTCCGGGTCCAGCCGGAACGCGCCGGAGTTGTCCACCGCGACCGCGCCGCGGGCCGCCGCCACCGGCGCCCACTGCGCGGACAACTCGTCCGGCACGTCGAACATGGCGACGTCGACGCCCTCGAACACCTCGGGCGCGAGCGCCAGCACCGTCAGCTCCTGGCCGCGCACGGTCAGCTTGCGGCCGGCCGAGCGTGCCGACGCGATCAGCCGGATCTCGCCCCACGGCACCGATCCCCGGCTGTTCAGAATGTCGATCATCACGGTGCCGACAGCGCCGGTGGCCCCCACCAGCGCCAGCACCGGACCCCGCTCACCCATGATCATCTCCCGCTTCCCGCGTACACCACTGCTTCCTCGTCACCGCCGAGACCGAACGCGTCGTGGATGGCGCGCACCGCGTCGTCCACCTGCAGGTCGCGGATCAGCACCGAGATCCGGATCTCCGACGTGTTGATGATCTCGATGTTCACGCCGGCGGCGGCCAGCGCCTCGCAGAACGTCGCCGTGACACCGGGATGCGAGCGCATGCCGGCGCCGACGAGCGACACCTTGCCGACGTGGTCGTCGTACAGGACCTGCTCGAATCCCAGCTCGGCCCTTGTCCGCTCCAGCGCCTCGACGGCGGTCGGGCCGTTGCTCTTGGACAGCGTGAACGTGATGTCGGTACGGCCGCTGGTGGCGGCGGAGACGTTCTGCAGCACCATGTCGATGTCGATCTCGGCGTCCGCGATCACCCGGAAGATCCGTGCGGCGACACCGGTCTTGTCCGGCACGCCGGTCACGGTCACCTTGGCCTCGGACCGGTCGTGCGCGACGCCGGTGATCATCGCCTGTTCCACGGGGAGCGCTCCCATCGATCCGGACACCAGCGTGCCCGGCTTGTCGCCGTAGGAAGATCGAACTCGGATCGGCACGTCGTAGCGGCGGGCGTACTCGACGCAGCGCAGCATCAGCACCTTGGCGCCGGCCGCGGCCATCTCCAGCATCTCCTCGTAGGTCACCGTGTCCAGCCGCCGCGCGGTCGGCACGATCCTCGGGTCGGCGGTGTAGATGCCCTCGACGTCGGTGTAGATCTCGCACACGTCTGCGGACAGCGCCGCAGCCAGCGCGACGGCCGTCGTATCGGAGCCGCCGCGGCCGAGCGTCGTGATGTCCTTGGTGTCCTGGCTGACGCCCTGGAATCCGGCGACGAGGACGATGTGGCCGCCATCCAAAGCCTCGCGCAGCCGGCCCGGCGTGACGTCGATGATGCGGGCGCGGCCGTGCGACGAGTCGGTGATCACGCCGGCCTGGGAACCGGAGAACGACCGGGCGTCCGCGCCCAGCGCGCTGATCGCCATCGCCACCAGCGCGTTGGAGATCCGCTCGCCCGCGGTGAGCAACATGTCCATCTCACGGCCGGGCGGCACCGGGTTGACCTGCTTGGCCAGGTCGAGCAGTTCGTCCGTGGTGTCGCCCATCGCGGAGCAGACCACGACCACCTCGTTGCCGGCCTTGCGGGTGGCCACGATGCGCTCGGCGACCCGCTTGATCCGATCGGCGCTCTCCAACGACGAACCGCCGTACTTCTGGACGACGAGCGCCACCGGTATCGAACCTCCTCGGCCGTAGCGGCACGTTTCAGCGTGTTTCGGCTTGCCCAGCGTACCGGCGCGCGTCGAGCCGATAGCGTCACCAGTAACCTTGACGTGCGCGGTTGGCCCGTTGCGAAGGAACACGGCAGGTGTCGACGACCGAGATCAACGAGCAGCCGGCGGGTGCCCCCGGCCCCGTTGACCTGCCCGAAAACCCCGCGCCGGCAACGGAATCGTCGTGGCTGGGCGTGCGGTGGAGCGCCTGGCGGCGGTGGCTGACCCGGCTCGGACCCGCCCTGCTGTATCTCGGCATCCGGGAACTCGGCCTGCTGGTGCTGGCGTGGACGGGCGGCCGCGAAGGTACGAGTGTCACCGACGCTCTCACATCGTGGGACGGCCAGTGGTATCTCGGCATCGCGGGCGGCGGCTACGGCGGCGTGTCGGGCCGACTGCTGGACGCGTTCGGCCGGCGCACCCAGGACACGCCGCTGGCGTTCTTCCCCGGCTATCCGTACGCGGTCCGCTGGGTGGCCGACCTGCCCGGCGTCGGACTGGTCGCGGCCGCCTTCACGGTGAGTCTCGCCTGCGGTGTCGCGTGTGCCTACGCCCTGGCGCGGCTCGGTCGGCTGGTCGGCGGGTCGGCACAGGTGGGTCTGGTGCTCGTGGCGCTGTTCGCCGCGTCGCCGATGGGCATCGTGCTGTCGATGGCCTACTCCGAGGCGATGTTCTGCGCGCTGGCCGCGTGGGCGCTGGTCGGGGTGCTGGAGCGGCGGTGGTGGCTGGCGGGGGCGGCCACGCTGTTCGCCGGGCTCGTCCGGCCGACGGCGATGGCGCTGGTGGTGACCGTGTGCGCCGCCGCGATCGTCGCGCTGGTGCGGCATCGGGACGGCTGGCGGCCGTGGCTCGGCCTGGCCACCGCTCCGCTGGGCCTGCTGGGATACCTGATCTTCGTTGCCGTCCGGACCGGTGACCCGACCGGCTGGTTCGACCTACAGCAGCAGGGCTGGGACTCGAAGTTCGACGGCGGTGTGGCCACGGTCCGGTTCGGGCTGGACGTGCTGGCGTCCGGCCGGTCGGTGCTCGAGGTCGGCACGGTCGGCTTCCTCCTGGTGGCGATCGCGCTGGTGGTGATCGGCGTGCGGCAGCGACTGGCGTGGCCGCTGGTGCTCTACGGTGCGCTCGTGCTGGCCATGGACCTCGGCTCGAACGGGCTGATGAACTCCAAGGCGCGGATGCTGCTGCCGGCGTTCACGCTGCTGCTGCCGGTGGCCGGCGCGCTGGTCAAACGACGGCCTGGCACGATGGTGATCACGCTGGCGTCGATCGCCGTGGCCAGCGCCTGGTTCGGGGCCTACGCACTGACCGGTTGGACCTATGCCATCTGACCCGCACGCACACAAGTTCGCCGACACCGGCGTCCCCGTGCATCCGCTGATCGCGCAGCGCTGGAGCCCGCGTGCCCTCGATCCGGCCGCCGAGGTGAGCGACGGCCAACTGCGCGCCCTGTTCGAGGCGGCGCGGTGGGCGGCGTCGTTCGGGAACACCCAGCCGGCCAGGTATCTGGTCGGCCGCCGCGGCGACGACACGTACCGGCGGATCCGCGGCGTGCTGACCAAGCGCAACCAGGACTGGACCACACCGGCGGCCGTGCTGATCCTGGGCGCCGCGGTGACCGTGAACGAGAAGGGCGACATCCCGTACGCCGAGTACGGGCTCGCACTGGCCAGCCAGAACCTGGTGTTGCAGGCGGTGGCCGAGGGCATTGTCGCGCACCAGATGGCCGGTTTCGACGCGGCCGAGGCACGGCGTGAGTTCGCGCTGCCCGACGACGTCCGGCCGGTGATCGCGATCGCGGTCGGTGGCATCGGCGATCCGGAGCGGTTGCCCGACTGGCGCCGCGACCGGGAGATCTCGCCACGGACCCGGCTGCCGCTCTCGGAGTTGGCGTTCACCGGCGAGTGGGGCCGGCCGCTGTTCGACGGGTGACACCATGGCCGGATGGATCGCACCGACGCCGTGGCCATGGACGATCGCGACCCGCTGCGGGCGTTGCGGGACCGGTTCGCGCTGCCCGACGGCGTGATCTACCTGGACGGAAACAGCCTCGGCGCGCTGCCGAAGTCCACTCCGGACAGGCTGGCGCACGCGATCCGGCACGAGTGGGGCGAACGGCTGATCCGGTCGTGGAACGAGGCCGACTGGTGGCACGCGTCGCGACGGGTGGCGCAGGGCCTCGCCCCGCTGCTCGGCGCGACGGCGGACGAGGTCGCCGTCGCCGACTCGACGAGCGTGAACCTGTTCAAGCTGCTGACGGCGGGACTGCGGCTACGACGAGACCGGCCGGTGCTGGTGGTGGAACGGCACGCGTTCCCGACGGATGTCTACATAGCTCGTTCGGTGGCCGAACTGTTCGGCGGCCAGATCTGTTTCGTCGACGAGCGGGCCGAACTGTCCGCGGTGTTGGACGAGCGGGTCGGCGTGGTCTGCCTGTCGCAGGTGGACTTCCGGACCGGCGAGATGTGGCCGGGCGCCCGGACCACCGCCGACGTGCACGAAGCCGGTGCCCTGATGCTGTGGGACCTGTGCCACTCGGCCGGCGCCGTCGACGTCGACCTGCGCGGCTGGGGTGCCGACCTCGCGGTGGGATGCGGTTACAAGTACCTCAACGGCGGGCCGGGAGCGCCTGCGTATATGTTTGTCGCGGCCGAGCTCCAGGCCGGGTTGCGTACGCCCCTGCCCGGCTGGCACGGCCACGCCGATCCGTTCGCGATGACACACGAGTACCGCCCGGCGCCGGGCATCGGGCAGTGGGCCAACGGCACACCGCCGGTGTTGTCGCTGTTGGCGTTGGAAGACGCGGTGGACACGCTGGCCGGAGTGTCCACCGCGGACCTGCGGAGCAAGAGCGTCCGGCTGACGGGCCTGTTCGTCGACCTGGTCACCGATCGGTGTCCCGCCGTCGAGGTTGCCACGCCGAGAGAAGCGGACCGGCGCGGCAGTCAGGTGTCGCTGCGGCTGGGCCAGGCGTATCAACTGGTACAGGCGCTGATCGAACGTGGCGTGATCGGTGACTTCCGCGCGCCGGACATCGCGCGCTTCGGCTTCGCACCGGCTTATTCGCGATATGTCGATGTATGGGACGCCGTCGAGGCGATCGCCGAGGTCATGGCCAGTGGCGCGCATCTGGCGCAGCGCTTCGTGGCCAGGTCGGCGGTGACGTGAGCGGCCATTGGCCACAGTGGAACCACCTGGGTAGAACAACGTCACCATTTCGATACCCGATTGGTCATCACTGAGTGATGACGCGGGCCATCGATACCACATAGAGTGCCCCAGTCCTGTTGAGGCAGGACCAGACGAGGCATCGACGTATCACCCGGTGCGGTTACAGAAATTGTGGTCTGACACAGTGTGTGGCAGCGCCTCTGGTTAAGTCGATCAGGTCGGGGTGGTGCTCCGCCCGCGGTGTCGCGCGGCCGGTTGTGTGACGCGGATACGGGACAGAACAGGAGCAGGAATGCGGCAAGCTTTGCGCCGAACCATCGGTCTGGGTGGCGCGGCCTTCGTTGCGGTGGGAGCGGCCCTGGTGCTGACGCTCCCCG
>DATBDL010000329.1:0-2521 GCA_036269975.1 Pseudonocardiaceae bacterium
GCATGGCGGCGTCCCCGCCGAGGTACGACGCGGCCTGGATCGTCGCCCTGATCTCCTTGAGAGACTTGGGTTGTGACCGCATGAGCAGGTCGACGACGAACTCCCCGCCGGCCGCGAGCGACCGGGCGGCGGCCGGGCTGCGCGGTGGCAGCAGGCGCCGTACGCGGCGGTGGATCTCCTCGCGCAGTGTGGTGCCGAGCTCCGGTGACGTCTCCAGACAGGCCAGCCCGAGCAGGTTGAGGTACCTGCGGTCACGGCTGTCGTCGCGCCGGATGACGCCGGTGATCAGTTCCTCGCGTTGGCGCGGTGAGGCGTGCCCCGCCGCCATCACGACGACTTCGTGCCACTGGTCGAGATGCGCGTTGCGTACCAGGGCGCCGATGTGGTCGGCGTCGGTCGCCGCCTTGGCCGCCAGGTACTCCTGGAACGTGCGGTGCACGAAGTCCACCCGCGCCACCACCGACTCGCGCAGCAGTCCAGTGCGCTCCAGCAGGTGCCGGAACACGGTGATCGCGTCGGCCCGCACCTGCGGCATCAGTTCGAGCTTGGCAGCGATCTGCTGCACGACACGGTCTTCCGGCGCGTCGGACAGTCCGTTGAGGACCAACCAGTACGCCAGATGTTGCAGCAGCAGGGTTTTCTCGATCCGGCCGAGCCCTGCCGGCGGTTCGATTCCGCGTTCCTTGTCCCTGCGTTCCAGTAACATGTGCAGCGTGATCTCGTAGAGTTCCATCCGGTTGTCCGGCAGGTGGCCGTGCCGGTCCCGGTGCAGCGCGCACAGCAAGGCGCACAGCAGTGGCGTTTCCGCGATCCGGCGCAGCGTGCGCCGGGCCGCGATGCCCTCTGTCAACAGTTCCTGGTAGCGGTCGAGGGCGGCGCGTTCGTCGTCGTCGACGGACTGGGCGCGCATCGCGTCGTGCCAGCGATGGACGAACGCGCGCACGTCGTTCGGGGTCAGCGGCCGCAGTTCCGCGCCGACGAATCCCGTGCCACCGAGCCATCCCGGCGCGACGGCCGCCGGTCGCGACGTGACGACGAACCGGGACTTCGGGAACGTCGCGACCAGCTCCCGCAGCCATTCCCGCGCGTCCTCGCGGCGCGGCTCCGGCAGTTCGTCCACGCCGTCCACGAGCACGATCGCCCGACCGGACCGAAGCTGCTGATGTATCCAGCCATCCGGCATCTCGTCGGCGACGTGCCGGCCGACGTCGTCCATGAACCGTTCCGGCGTCGGCAGCGGTGCGCCCGCGTACCGCCGCAGGCGGATCAGGAACGGCGTCCGGTCGCCGAGATTGGCCAGCCGCGTGTCACCAGCCGCGCAGCGCACCGCGATCCACTGCAACAGCGTGGTCTTGCCGGAACCGGCCTCGCCCCGGACGAACAGGTGGGACGCGAGCGGCAGTAGTTCCTCGATCCGTTGGACCGGCGCCACATCGGCCCGGTCGTAGTCGCCGTCGGCGTCCACGACGATGTCGTCGGGGCTCACGGTCAGACTGATGTAGGCCACCGACAACGGATACTTACGACTCGGTTCGGACAGCGTGGCACCGAAGAACGACACCCGATCCAGGGCCGTGACGACCTGGAGCCGGTAGTCGGCCTCGAAGTCGTGCAGTCCCCTGCGTTGCGGCATCCGGGTGAGCACGTCGCGGATCAGTTCGACGATCTCGGTGTCGCGGCGCAGGAGTTCGGTGAGGACACCGGTCTGACAGCGCGGCAGCGTGGTGGTGATCTGCACCAGGTAGGCGCAGCACTCACGCAGCAGCCGGTCGTAGAAGCCGGTGGCGTCCGCGGACAGCAGTGCCCGCTCAGCCATGCCGGGCACGGTGCGGATCAGGTAGCGGTAGACATAGCCGGCGTCGAGATCGGCGGCGAACAGGTCGTCGTCGGTCAGCCCGGCCCGCTGGAACGTCAACCGGACGGCGTCCAGCGCGGCCAGCCGCTCGTGTTCGGGTATGGCACGGTATTCCAGGTCGAGCGGCGCCAGCCGCTGCGCGACGATGTCCTCCATGCGGTCGAACATGCGCCGGAGCTGGCGCCGCTCCAGATGGCTGTTCAGTCGGCCCGCCAACACGTCGACGGCTTCCGCCTTCGCGTCGGCGGCCACTTCCCTGTCGCCGAGCCAGATCTTGGCCGTGCTGCGGACGACCGCGGCACACAGTCCGAGTACCGGCACTTCCAAACCGCTCATTCCGGCAGTATGTCCGCCAACCGGCGACTCTCAGTGACATCGGACCTGATACGTCAAGTATGCGGCGCGGCTACCTCGGGTCACCCCCGCTCAGAGCGAACCGAGGTTCAATTCGTCGAGCCGTTCGTGCGACTCGATGATGCCGGTCGACATGCCACTCGCGACGGCCGCGTCCCGCGCCTCGACCGAAGGAAACACCGAGTGCGTTCGGACCGTGGTCCGGCCGTCGTGCTCCTCGAAGGTCGCCGATTCGAGGCAGACCTGGCCGGGTGCGCCCTCGTACTCGAACGTCTGGATGATCCGCTCGTTCTTGGCGACGGTGTGGTAGAC
>DATBDL010000330.1:0-44301 GCA_036269975.1 Pseudonocardiaceae bacterium
AGGAGTGGACCGTCGTGCTCGACGCGCTCCGCAACTCGCTGGCCGGCGACGCCAACAAGTGGACCAAGATCGGCGAGGGAATCGTCGGCGTCACCGAGGAGACCACCACCGGCGTGCACCGGCTCTACCAGCTGGCCGCCGCGGGTGAGTTGCTCTTCCCGGCCATCAACGTGAACGACTCGGTCACCAAGTCCAAGTTCGACAACCGCTACGGCATCCGGCACTCGCTGATCGACGGCATCAACCGAGGTACGGACGTGCTGATCGGCGGCAAGGTCGCGGTCGTGTGCGGTTACGGCGACGTAGGCAAGGGTGCCGCCGAGTCGCTGCGCGGCCAGGGTGCGCGCGTGGTGATCACCGAGATCGACCCGATCTGCGCGCTACAGGCGGCGATGGACGGCTACCTGGTGCGCTCCCTGGACTCGATGCTCGGCGAAGCGGACATCGTGATCACGACGACGGGCAACAAGGACGTCGTGACCGCGGCCCACATGGGCCGGATGAAGCACCAGGCGATCCTGGGCAACATCGGCCACTTCGACAACGAGCTGGACATGGCGGGGTTGGCGAGGACGCCCGGCGTGCGGCGGATCAACATCAAGCCGCAGGTGGACGAGTGGGTCTTCCCGGACGGCCACTCGATTCTCGTGCTGTCCGAGGGTCGCCTGCTCAACCTGGGGAACGCGACCGGTCACCCGTCGTTCGTGATGTCGACCAGCTTCGCCAACCAGGTGATCGCGCAGGTCGAGCTGTTCACGAAGCCGAACGAGTGGGACCGCGAGGTCTACCGGTTGTCCAAGAAGCTGGACGAGAAGGTGGCGCGCCTGCACCTGCCGGCCCTGGGTGTCGAGCTGACCAAGTTGAGCAAGGAACAGGCCGAGTACATCGACGTAGACGTAGAGGGTCCGTACAAGCCGGAGCACTACCGCTACTGAGCTGCCCTTCTAGGATTTCAGTCGCCAAACCGTGAGGTGGGTCACAAAATTGACGTACGGGTGAAGATCACGTTGTGATAACTTCACCCGTGCGTCAGCTAACGACTACCGATACGGTCACTGCGGCGCGACAGAATCCCCTAGACGGAGGTAGTAGCGGTGAGTTCGGCTACTGACGGCGATTACGACGACGACTTAGGCCACGGCTACATCCGCCGACCGATCTCAGTCGCCCAGTTGCTGGAACGGGAGGGATACCGCCCCGCAGTCAGATCCCGAGCCACCCGCAGAGCACTGACCGGCGTAGCGGCCGGGGCGGTGTTGGCGCTGGGTGCGGTGGTCGGCAGCCTGCTGCTGAACCACGCCGGCGACAACACGGCGGGGGACACGCTGGCATCGGGTTCGACCGGTGCGGACATCGTGTTGAGCAACCATCAGCCGGCCGTCTCGTCGGCTTCCTCGTCTGCTGCTAGTTCTGCTTCGCAGAGTGGCGTCGCCAGCACGACGCAGCCCCAGGTCGTCCAGAACGGCGGCCATGGTGTGACGAGCCATCCGAAGCGTTCGACTGGTGGCGGGGTTACCGCTGTCAGTCCGTCGGCTCCGGTGGTCACCGTCCAGAGCACGTCGTCTACTCCGACGTCGACGACGCCGGACGCCAGTAAGACTCCTGCGCCGGATACTTCGACGTCTACTTCTACTTCGTCGGGCTCCACGGCCCCGCCGGCCGGGTCTACGACTTCCCCGTCCGGGACCGGCTCGTCGGGTGGCCTGCTGGGGAGTGTGACCGGGACGTTGACGGGCACTCTGAGCACGGTGACCCAGCCGGTGTTTAGCTGGTTCGGTAGCTGATCCGGGGTCTGTTGCCTCGTTGTTTGGGTTGGTCTGCTCGTCCCGATCTTCGATTGTCGTACGTGCGGCAGGGATCGGGAAGAGCGGGAAGGACTGGACAAGCGGGGTTGCTCTGGTGGATCGGGATAACCACTGGGGTTTCGGTTCGGTCGGTTGGGTGCGGGGCTGGTTGGGCCGGCCCTCGTGCGTTGGCGTTCCCACACATGCGGGATGACCCGATCAGAGTGGTCTGCCTGGGGTTTGCTTGATCACTTCTGCCTCACCCGATCCAGGCCGCACGTGCGGTCGGTGGTGGCGGGTCAAGGGTGGCCGGAGGCCATCGGCGGAGCCGACGCGAAGCGCCCTCGACGCGGTGCCGCCGACCGTTACGACGATCAAAAGATCGGAGTGAAGCAGGCCCCAGCCTTGAGGCTGCCCAGCAACAAGGGTCTGAACAGCGAAAACGACCCCCCCACTCTCGGGGATCCCCCCAATATCCAGTCTATTCGATCTTGGCGTGATGGGCCACCGAGTATCGGTCGGGCTGTGGACAACTTGTACACAAGGCAGGATGGGCGGCGTGGGCAGGCTTGTGGTGATCGAAGGGCTGGACGGTGCCGGTAAGCGCACCCTCGCCGACGCGCTGACCACCGCGCTGACGTCGGCAGGTGCCTCCGTGGCCCGGCTCGCCTTTCCGCGTTACACCGAGAACATTCACGCCGATCTCGTGCGCGACGCGCTGCACGGCGATCTGGGTGATCTCGGCGACTCCGTGCACGGGATGGCGCTGCTGTTCGCCCTCGATCGCCTTTCCGCTACCGACGTCATCGCGCAGAAGCTCACCGGTCATGACGTTCTGCTCACCGACCGTTACATCGCGTCCAATGCGGCTTATGGTGCCGCTCGGTTGCGCCAGGACGTCGACGGTGAGTTCGTCGCTTGGGTGCGGGCGCTGGAAATCGATCGGTTCCGGTTGCCGGTGCCGCACGCGCATCTGCTACTCCGGGTGCCAGCGGAAGTGGCAGCCGGCCGAGCCGAATACCGCGAACGCACCGAATCCGACCGGCAGCGGGACAATTTCGAGTCCGACAACGGCCTGCAGGCCCGGTGTGCCGACCTGTATGACCAGTTGGCGGCCCGTGACTGGCTGGCTCCATGGCACGTCGTGGACGGAACATTGCCGGTTCACGCGGCTGTTTTGGCCAAGACATTGCTGCCTTGACCCACGGGCGCGGACAATTTGTACGTCACATCGGTAACGCCTCGTACCCGCTCGGCGATGCGCCGCAAGGTGGGCGCTACGGCGCGACGCCAGTCACCACGGCAGTGAGGCGACCATGAATACGATGAGCCAGCGTTGGGCCGGCAGTACGCGCGATCACCGGGCGGTGCAAGCCCAGCCGGTCAGGAATGCGAGTATATGGGGTATGAAGGCACGCGTCCTGGTGGTCGACGACGATCCCGCTCTTGCGGAGATGTTGACGATCGTCCTGCGAGGTGAGGGGTTCGACACCGCTGTCGTCGGCGACGGTGCTCGGGCGATGCCGGCACTGCGTGAGTTCAAACCCGATCTCGTGCTCCTCGATCTCATGCTGCCGGGCATGAACGGCATCGACGTCTGCAAGGCGATCCGCGCCGAGTCCGGGGTGCCGGTCGTGATGCTCACGGCGAAGAGCGACACGGTCGACATCGTGCTCGGTCTCGAGTCCGGTGCCGACGACTACGTCGTGAAGCCGTTCAAGCCCAAGGAGTTGGTCGCCCGCATCCGGGCGCGGCTGCGGCGCACCGAGGCCGAGCCGGCCGAGTCACTCACGATCGGCGACCTCACGATCGACGTCCCCGGTCACGAGGTGCTGCGCAGCGGTGCGGCCATCCAGCTCACACCGCTGGAGTTCGACCTGTTGGTGGCACTGGCCCGCAAGCCGCGCCAGGTGTTCACTCGGGAGGTGTTGCTGGAACAGGTCTGGGGCTACCGGCACGCCGCCGACACCCGGCTGGTCAACGTGCACGTCCAGCGGTTGCGGTCCAAGGTGGAGCGCGACCCTGAGCACCCCGAGGTCGTGCTGACCGTCCGTGGCGTCGGTTACAAGGCTGGACCTCCGTGACGTGAGGCGGTTCGGCGCCAGGTGCGTCCACTACGTGGTACGGACGGCCCAACGGTTGGCCGGGGAAGCCGTCCGTCGGTGGCGGGCGTTCGGTGAGCTGTGGCGGCGATCGTTACAGGTCAGGGTGGTCATCAGCACGCTGGCGCTGTCCACCGCGGTCGTGTTCGTGCTGGGCATGGTGCTCCAGAACGAGATCATCGCGCGCCTGGTCGCCGCGAAGCAGCAGGCCGCGATCGCCCAGACCGGGGTCGCGCAGCGCACGGTGTCGGCCGCGCTGCGCGGTGTCGACTCCAGCGCGGAGAACCTGCAGATCACGCTGGGTGGTGCGCTCGCCAGCCTGACGACGGCCAGCGCGACCGGCGGCCCCGGCGCTCAGCAGGGCGCCAGTTCGGCGGCCGGCGCCTTCGTGCCGATCCTCGTGCAGTCCTCGCCCGGCCAGTCCGACGCCATCTCGGTCGGACCGTACGGGAACGTGCCGGAATCGTTGCGGCTGTTCGTCCAGAACGGCCAGAGCGGTTACCAGATGACCACCGTGACCGACCCGACCGGCCAGCGGCAGATCTACCTGGTGGTGGGCGCCCCGATCAGTGTCACGTTCTCGCCACCGGTGCAGGTCTACCTGATGTTCTCGATGTCCACCGAGCAGAACACGATCGGTGTCGTGCAGGAGGACCTCGTCCTCGGCGGTCTCGTGTTGGTGCTGTTGTTGGCCGGCATCACGAATCTCGTGATCCGCCAGGTGGTCCGCCCGGTCCGCAACGCGGCCGAGATCGCGGAACGCTTCGCGGAAGGCCATCTCGACGAACGCATGCGCGTCATCGGCGAGGACGACGTCGCGCGGCTGGCCGAGTCGTACAACCAGATGGCGGAGAGCATCCAGGCCCAGATCCACCAGTTGGAGGACTTCGGCCAACTGCAACGCCGTTTCACGTCGGACGTGTCGCACGAACTGCGCACGCCGCTGACCACGGTACGGATGGCCGCCGACGTACTACACGCGTCACGGGAGCAGTTCCCCAGCGGCCTGTCCCGCTCGACGGAACTGCTGGTGGACGAGTTGGACCGCTTCGAGGCGCTGCTCGGCGACCTGCTGGAGATCAGCCGCCTGGACGCCGGTGTCGAGGAACTGGCGTCCGAACTGGTCGACGTGCGCGGCCTCGTCCGCAGCGCGGTCAACTCGGTGCAGGGCATCGTCGAGTCGACCGGTACCAAGATCGTGCTGGAGATGCCGGACACCGAGGCGACTGCGGAGGTCGACGCGCGGCGGGTGGAACGCATCCTGCGCAACCTGCTGGCCAACGCCGTCGACCACGGCGAAAACGTCCCGGTCCGCCTGATCATCGCCACGAACGACACCGCCATCGCGATCGCCGTGCGGGACTACGGCGTCGGCCTGCGCACCGGTGAGGCGGAACTCGTTTTCAACCGGTTCTGGCGCGCCGACCCGTCCCGGAACCGGCGTACCGGGGGCACCGGTCTCGGCCTCGCGATCAGCGTCGAGGACGCCCGACTGCACGGCGGCTGGCTGGAGGCGTGGGGCGAACCGGGCAAGGGCGCGTGCTTCCGTCTCACATTGCCCCGCGTCCCCAACACCGAGCTGACCGACAGCCCAATTCCACTGCCGCCACTGGACGCCCCGGCGGTGCCGCCCCCGGCCGTGTCACCCCAGGCGGTATCGCCACAGGCCGTCTCACCTCACGAAGACGGGTCCAACGGCGTCGACCTCGGTTGGCGCGCCACCACGGTCACCGAGATCACGGTTCGCGACGAGTCCGGCGACGTGGTCGAAGCGGTGGTCCCGGCACGGGAGCCGCAGCCATGACCCACCATCGCGGCCTCGCGCTCGCCGTCAGCCTCGCGGCCGCCGCCCTCGTGGTCGCCGGCTGTGCGTCGATCCCCGGCGAGACCATCCCGCAGAAGGCGAACCTCGAAGGTGGCGCCGCGACGGCGGCCGCGGTGGCGCAGCCGGCCCGCAACGCCGGCCCACTCACCATCGTCCGCGGTTTCGTGAACAGCAGTGGCGACCCCACCGACGGTCACGCGGCCGCGCGCGTCTACCTGGCAGCGGCGACACAGAAAACGTGGGACCGAGGCACGACGCCGTCCACAGTGGACGTGATCGACAGCACGTTCAGCACGAACGGCCCGTTCGACATGGACAACAATTCCGCCACCGTCATCCTGGAAGCCCATCTCGAAGGCACGGTGGGCTCGAACGGCGCGTTCCAGCCGGCCAACCTGGGCCAGGCCAGCGACTACGAGATCACCATCCACCTGCACACCGAAACCGGTGGCCAGTGGCGCATCCTCGATCCACCGCAGGCCCTGCTGATGGCGAGATCGGATTTCGACCACTACTACCGTCCTGTCGACGTCTATTTCTTCGACCAGACGTGGGACGTCCTGGTACCAGATCTGCGCTACGTCATCGCCGATCCGGCCAACGGCGTGGTCCCCCGAATCGTGCAATTGTTGCTGGACGGGCCGTCAGCGTCGCTGAAGGATGCCGTCCAGGACGCGATTCCGCAGGACACCAACCTGAAGACGAATGTCGACGAGGAGGAGAGCGGCCAGATCACGATCAACCTGATGAACATGCAGGACCAGCCGAGTAATACGCGGCAGTTGATGATCGCGCAGTTCCTCAGGTCGCTCGAGAACTACGGCAGCAGTATCGCCGTCGAATCCGAAGGACAACCGCTCGTCCCCAATCATCTGAGCTGGCGCCAGACGGATCTACCGAACTACGGTGTCTACATCGGACTCAAGGCGACCGGAATGGTCGTCGCCAACGGCCGAGTGCTGAACCTGGCAGACGGCGTCCCGATCAAGGGGCCGGCCGGCGAAGGCACCTACAACGTGGTCTCGGCGGCGGAATCCGCGGACGGCACGGAATTGGCGACGGTGACAACGGACCCGGCCGGCGGCGAGATAGTGCGAATAGGTGGCATAGACCAGGCGGAAACGACCGTCAGGGACCTGAACGCGAGCCAGTTCACCCGCCCGAGTTGGACCCCGAGCGACGCGAACGGCGACCCGAGCCATGCACTGTGGACAGTGGCCGACAACACGGTGCTGCGGGTGGCGAGCACGCCGCAGAACAGTTGGGTGGCGTCGCCGGTCGAGACGAGCGCGCTGGCGCCGTACGGCCAGATCACCGACCTGCGCCTGTCGAGGGACGGCGTGCGGGTGGCGGTGGTGGCCGGCGGAAACCTGCTGATCGGAGCGGTGGTGGTGGATCAGGGTGCGGTGTCGATCAAGCAGGTGCGGCTTATCCAACCGCTGCTCAATACCGTCACCAAGGTCGACTGGCTCAACCAGGACCAGTTGGTGATAGCGACGACCCAGCCGGGCGCCCCGGTCCAGACGCTGACGGTCGACGGCCTGACCGTGGACCCGTACACGTCGGCAAACCTGTCATCGGCGGTGACCGACATAGCGGCGTCGGACGGCCCACCGGTGCTGGCGGTGGACGCGGCCGGCATGTGGGAGTCACCCGGCATCAGCGAGGCATGGCAACCCCCGCAACACCCCCAACCGGCCAACGCGGTCCCGTTCTACCCCGGATAGCCGGCCCGCGTGGTCCGGTTCGACCCCGGCCGACCAGCCCGCGTGGTCCCGGTTCGACCCGGCCGGCCAGCAGCGCATCCAACGGTCAGCTCGCTCGCTGCCAGCAGACGACACGCGGGCCGGGCCGGCGATGGACCCGCCTTGCCACGCCCCGTCCGGGACGCTGGCTGCATGTCCAACTCAGCCACCCAGCCCAGCCAACCGACCCAACCCAAGCCGGCCGACCACACCAGTTCCGGTGACGCAGACTGCCGTGGTCGCCCCAACCGAGCCGGCACCGCCAGCGCAGCCGCCGACGCGGCCGGCACCGCCGGCCGAGCCGGCACTGCCAGCCCAGCCAATTCTGCCAACGCGGCCGATGTCGCCAGCGCAGCCGGCACCGCCGGCCCAGCCGCCGACGTGGCCGGCACCGTTGACCCAGTCGGCACCGTTGACCGGGCTCGCCCACGCGAAGCCGCGAAACGCGCCGGCCGCGCTCTCCTCGCGCTGAGCGATCTCGTTCTGCCGACCCGTTGCGCGGGCTGCGGATGTGCGGGCCAAGCCCTCTGCCTCCGCTGCGCCGCCGCCTTCGACGGGCCCTTCGACGTCCTCCGCCCGCTCACCGCGACCGGGCCGCCCGGCCACGCCCTCGCCGCCTACCGTGGCACCGCTCGCACCGTTCTGCTCACCTTCAAGGAACGCGGCCGCCGCGACCTCGCCACGCCGCTCGGCCGCATGATCGCCGCCGTCCTGCCCGCCCTCCCGGCCGCACGCGCCGCGCCGGACGGCACCTGGTGGCTCGTCCCGGCCCCGTCCCGTGGCAGCGCCGCCCGACGCCGGGGCGGCCCGCACATCCTGCGCCTCGCCAGGGCGACCGCCGCTGCCCTCGCCAGCCGTGGCCATCCGGCCGCCGTTGCTCCCGTGCTTCGGCTCGCACCGTCGACTCGCGACTCGACCGGTCTCGATGCGCCGGCTCGCGTCCGCAATCTCAACGGTCGTGTGCGTTGTCACCCACCCGGTGCCGTACCTCTCCATACACCCGTCGTACTCCTCGACGACGTCGTCACCACTGGTGCCACCGCCGCCGCCTGCGTCCGCGAACTCACCGCCGCGGGACTCGTTCCCACGGTCGTCGTTGCGCTGACCGCAACATGAACCGGAAGCAAACGTGTGCAGACCAGGAAGGGTGTCACCCATACGTGTGGTCTTCCCAAACGGCGAGACGCGAGCCGTGTCCCCGATTCCGGTGAGTTACCGGCGCGTCGGGGAACCATGGCGGCCGCTGCCACGTTGGCCGGATATGACCTTGTCGACGCACCCCTTCGGCCCAGCGCCAACGGGGCTGACCGCCGTCAGGTACCTGCGCCGGCCAAGTGAAGATCGCCGGAACACGGCAACGGAGCGAGCACTCGCCCCGAAGCTGTTAGTGACGCACGGTAGTACTTGGACATCCCCCGTCTCGGGGGCTGTTGTCGACGCCGAGACGGGGCTAACGTGCTGCGAATCAGCCGTCCCGGCAGACGGGAAGGAGGCGACAAGCCCATGATCCTGGCGCCGGTCGTGCGCTGACTTCCCCCCAATGATCACCTCTCGTGACCATTGCCCGCGCGCACGAACGTATCCCGGCGCCCAGTCCGCAAGCGCGCAAGCGCGAGGAGGTCGTGTATGGACATCGTCGTGAAGGGCCGGAACGTCGAGGTGCCCGAGCACTACCGGGTGCTGGTGACGGAGAAGTTGGGCCGTCTGGGGCGTTACGACAGGAAACTGTTCCAGTTCGATGTGGAGCTGTTCCACGAACCGAACCGTAGGCAGCACAAGAGTTGCCAGCGCGTGGAGATCACCACCAGGGTGCGGGGCCAGGCGATCCGCGCCGAGGCTTCGGCGGCGGATTTCTACGGTGCGCTGGACTGTGCGGTCAGCAAGCTCGAAAGCCGGCTACGCCGGATGCACGACCGGCGCAGGGTGCACTACGGGCGACGCAGCCCGGCTTCGGTCGGTGAGGCGACCGCCGGTGTGCTGCCCGAGGTCGCGCCGTACCCGGCGGAGTTCGACGCACGTTCACCCAGTCAGCTCGTGTCGCAGGTCGCCGTCCTCGAGTCGGTGTCAGACCTGGACCCCTATGACCTACCGGACATACCGGAACAGCAGCGATGGGACGACGAGTCATACCGTCCCGGCCGGATCGCTCGCGAGAAGGAACACCCAGCCAAACCCATGACAGTCGACCAAGCCCTCTACGAGATGGAACTGGTCGGACACGACTTCTACCTGTTCGCCGACGCGGACTCGGGGCAGCCCAGCGTCGTCTACCGCAGGAAGGGATTCGACTACGGCGTGATCCGGCTCGCGTAGCCGGCCGGAAATTGTAGTCGAAACATCCGACGTCAACCGGCCTGATCGGCTGAGCTGTGTTCGTGTCCACCGCATCGGTACCCGATCCGGTATCGATCCCGTCATCCGGAACTTCGTGGTGCGGTCCGTTCGTTGACCAGACGGGCGGACCGCTCCACGACAATTCCCTGTGCCGGTGCACCGCGGGTCCGGGCTTGCCTACGATGAGCGTAGGGCGTCTGGCCGAGGGCGCGTGACGAACAGCTAGTGAGGTCGGGACCAGATGGTGTTGAATCGAGTGCTCCGCGCCGGCGAGGGCAAGACGCTCAAGCGCCTGCGCAACATCGCGGTGCACATCAACTCCCTAGAAGACGATCTGGTCGAGTTCTCCGACGCCGAGCTCCGGGCCAAGACCGACGAGTTCAAGGAGCGCTACGCCGACGACGAGTCGCTCGACGACCTGCTGCCGGAGTCTTTCGCCGTCGTCCGCGAGGCGGCCCGGCGGGTGCTGAGCCAGCGGCCCTACGAGGTCCAGTTGATGGGCGGCGCCGCTTTGCACCTCGGCCAGGTCGCCGAGATGCGCACCGGAGAGGGCAAGACCCTGACCAGCGTCATGCCCGTGTACCTCAACGCGCTCGCCGGCGACGGCGTGCACCTGGTCACGACCAACGACTACCTGGCCAAACGTGACGCCGAGTGGATGGGCCGCGTGCACCGCTTCCTCGGCCTGGAAGTCGGCGTGATCCTCAACCAGATGACGCCCGACCAGCGCCGCGTGGCCTACGCGGCGGACATCACGTACGGCACGAACAACGAGTTCGGCTTCGACTACCTGCGTGACAACATGGCGTGGTCGCTGACGGACTGTGTCCAGCGCGGCCACAACTTCGCCATCGTCGACGAGGTCGACTCCATCCTGATCGACGAGGCCCGCACCCCGCTGATCATCTCCGGTCCGGCGGACCAGTCGTCGCGCTGGTACACCGAGTTCGCCCGGATGGCGCCGCACATGCGCAAGAGCGCCTCCCGGCGCGACGACCAGCCCGACCCCATGTCCCACTACGAGGTGGACGAGCGCAAGCGCACGGTCGGCGTGACCGAGCTGGGCGTCGCCTACATCGAGGACCAGCTCGGCATCGACAACCTGTACGAGGCGGCCAACACGCCGCTGGTCGGCTTCCTGAACAACGCGCTCAAGGCCAAGGAGCTCTACACCAGGGACAAGGACTACATCGTCCGCAACGGCGAGGTCCTGATCGTGGACGAGTTCACCGGTCGCGTGCTGGCCGGCCGGCGCTACAACGAGGGCATGCACCAGGCCATCGAGGCCAAGGAGGGTGTGGAGATCAAGGCCGAGAACCAGACGCTGGCCACGATCACCCTCCAGAACTACTTCCGCCTCTACGACAAGCTCGCCGGCATGACCGGTACCGCCCAGACCGAGGCGGCCGAGCTGCACCAGACCTACAAGCTCGGCGTCGTGTCCATCCCGACGAACCGCCCGATGGTCCGCGCGGACAAGTCCGACCTCATCTACAAGACCGAAGAGGCCAAGTTCGACGCGGTCGCCGAGGACATCAAGGAACGGCACGAGAACGGCCAGCCGGTCCTGGTCGGCACCACGAGCGTCGAACGCTCCGAGTACCTGTCCAAGCAGTTGGTCAAGATGAGCATCCCGCACGAGGTGCTGAACGCGAAGTACCACGAGCGTGAGGCGCTGATCGTGGCGCAGGCCGGTCGCAAGGGCGCGGTCACGGTGTCCACGAACATGGCCGGCCGTGGCACGGACATCGTGCTGGGTGGCAACCCGGACATCATCGCCGACCACATGCTGCGCGAACGCGGCCTGGACCCCGTCGAGACACCGGACGAGTACCAGGCGGCGTGGTCGACGGTGCTGGACGAGATCACGCAGGAGTCGAAGGCCGAGGCCGAGGAGGTCCGCGAGGCCGGCGGCCTGTACGTGCTGGGCACCGAACGCCACGAGTCGCGTCGGATCGACAATCAGTTGCGCGGCCGTTCCGGCCGTCAGGGCGACCCAGGCGAGTCCAGGTTCTACCTGTCCCTCGGCGACGAACTGATGCGCCGATTCAACGCGAACATCGTCGAGACGATCATGACCCGGCTACGCGTGCCGGACGACGTCCCCATCGAGCACAAGATGGTGACGAGGGCGATTCGCAGCGCCCAGACCCAGGTCGAATCCCAGAACTTCGAGATCCGGAAGAACGTCCTCAAGTACGACGAGGTGATGAACGAACAACGCAAGGTGATCTATGCCGAGCGCCTGCGGGTCCTCGAAGGTGAGGACATCCGCGACCAGGTGCAACACATGATCACCGACGTGGTCACCGCCTACGTGACCGGCGCGACTTCGAGTGGTTACGCGGAGGACTGGGACCTGGACCAGCTCTGGACCGCGTTGAAGACGCTGTACCCGGTCAAGCTGCGCTGGCAGTCGCTCAGCGATGAGGACAGCGGCGAGGACCTGACGAATGAAGTGTTGTTGGAGGCGGTACTCGAGGACGCCCGCAATCGCTACAACGATCGCGAAGCGGAAATCGAGGGAATGGTCGGCAAGGATGCGATGCGCGAGTTGGAACGTCGCGTTGTGCTGACCGTACTCGACCGGAAATGGCGTGAACACCTCTACGAGATGGATTACCTCAAGGAGGGAATCGGCCTACGGGCAATGGCCCAGCGCGACCCACTGGTCGAATACCAGCGCGAGGGCTTCGACATGTTCAACGCGATGCTGGACGCGCTGAAAGAGGAATCGGTCGGCTACCTGTTCAACCTACAGGTGGAAGCGGCCCCACCCCCCGACGCGCAGACCGCGGCGAGCGACGTCCCCGGCGTGGCGAGGACGAACGGCCGAGCCAGCACCAACGGCCGCCGCGACGCCGCCCCCACCGACCAGCCGCCAGCAGCGCAGCAGGCCAGAGGCCGCCGCGCGGTGCCGCCGCCCCCGCCGCAACCGGCCCCGGTGGACGGAGACGTCCCAGCAGCCCTGCGCGGCAAGGGTTTGGGCGCCCCACCGCAGACCGGCCAGCGCCTGACCTACAGCGGCCCGTCCGAAGCGGGCGGCGTCCAGTCCCGAGGCCAACGAGACGCGGCAGAAGCCAGCGCAGAGGGAGCCACCCGCCGCGAACGCCGAGAACAAGCAAGGGCGAAGGCAAAGTCCGACCGCAAACGCCGCTGACCCAGCGCTGAAACGACGCCCGCAACCAACCGGTTGTGGGCGTCGTTGCGTTGAGCCGGTTGGGGTGGGACCGGGTGGCCGGAGTCGGACTGGATGGTTGGGGTGGGGACCAGATGGTTGGGGTGGGGACCGGGCCGTTCGATCAGATCTGGTCAGATCATCGTCAGCATCGTGAACTGCCATCTGCCGTTCTGTTGTTCCAGGCGCCCGGTCAGCGCCCGTGACCTCCTCCCGTGGTCGATTCTGGCGCACAGGTCGACCACATCCGCCGTGGTTCGGCTCAGGTGTACTGATCTCAGGGTTCGCGTGCCTGGACTGGTTGCGCGGGCCGCGTTCAGCAGCATGGGCTGGCAGCGGCGCGGCACGATCTCCGCCAACTGGCTGACCGGGCGGCGGCCGTCCAGGACCTCGAGCATGGCCGTCAGCAGGCGGCGTATCTCCACCACCGTCGGTGGCGGGCTGTAGCGCAGGCCGGTCGCGTCGCCGACCAGTGTCAGCTTCGGGCGGACCGCGTGCCGGTGTTCGGCCAGTGGACGGATGTGGACATCATCGGGAAGCGGCAGTACGGCTACGGCGGCGGACGGTGGCATGGCTCGCGTTTCCTGGGTCTGGACTGTGTGACTGCGCCCGGTGGAATCAGCCCGGTCAGTACTTAGAGCGGCAAACCGGCCAGATCAGGTCAATGTTCGCCCGATCGTGTGGGCGGGCTACGGTGCGACGATGCTGCGCGGCCTGATCGTCGACTTCGGCGGTGTCATCACCGATCCGGACGGTGGGGACCGCATCGTGGCCGCTGTCGCCGCCGCTCGGGCACATGGCCTGCGCACCGGGCTGCTGTCCAATGCGGACAACGTGGACGACCTGGACGACCTGGTGGCAGGGATCTTCGACGACATCCTGCTCGCCGGACGCGTCGGAGGATTCGGCAAGCCGGACATCCGCGTCTACCTGCTCGCCGCCGATCGACTCGGCCTGGCGCCGGAGGAATGTGTGTTCGTGGACGATGTCGCCGCCTTCGTGCACGGCGCTGTCCGGGCCGGGATGGTCGGCGTCCACCACCACGACGTGGACACGACCCTGACCGAACTTACCGCTCTTTTCGGGCCTTCGGCGGGGCCGGCGCACTGGACGACGGCGAGGCGGGAGTAGCTCGCCGCACCAGTTCGAAGCACAGCACGGCCGCCGCGCTCGCCACGTTCAGCGACTCGACACCGCCGGCCATCGGGATGCTCACCCACTCGTGCACCAGGCCCCTGACATCCGCACCGACCCCGGCCGTCTCCCCGCCCAGCACGAACGCGGCCAGGCCGCCGAAGTCCGCTTCGAACACCGACTTGCGGGCGTCCCCCGCCAGGCCGAAGACCCGATACCCGGCCGTGCGCAGCGCGCCGACCGCCTCGTCCGCCGTGGCGCACCGCAGCAACGGGGCCCGGAACGCCACCCCGGCCGACGCCTTCACCACCAGCGGATCCAGGCTCGCCACCCCACGCCTTGGCACCACGATCCCGCCCAGCCCGGCCGCCGTCGCGGTACGGATGATCATGCCGACGTTCGCCGGCGTCGTGATGCCGTCCAACACGAGCACGGACCTCGGCAGGGAACGAGCCGACAGCGCCACCGACAGCGGCCGCATCCGTGGCGCGACCACGTCCGCCAAGACGCCCTGATCCTGCTTGCCGTTGCCCGCCAGCACCTTCACCCGGTGCGCGCTGGCCCGCTGCACCACCACCCCCCGCGCGTCGGCCGCCCGCAGGATCTCGTCGGCGGCCGCGCCGCGTGCGTTGTCCGCCAGGACGACCTTGTCGACGGTCAGCCCCGGATCGGCCAGCACCTCCAGCACGGGCTTGCGACCGTAGACCGTCACGAACCGATCTTTGGGGGAGACGACGGATGAGACGGGCGGCACCGGAGCAGCATCGCACGCCATCGGTCCTGTGCCAGTATCGGAGCCATGTCCCACCGCCTCTCGGCCCTCGACGCCTCGCTCCTCTACCTGGAGGACGCCACGACGCCGATGCACATCGGCGGTGTCGCTGTCTTCCGCCGGCCACGGACCGGCTTCGACTACGAGCGGCTGCTCGGCCTGATCGAACAGCGACTGTCCCTGGTGCCGCGTTACCGGCAACGGGTTCGCAACGTGCCCGGCCACCTGGCGCGTCCGGTGTGGACGGACGACGCGGACTTCGACATCACGCACCACGTCCGCCTGTCCGCCCTCCCCAAACCGGGCACGTACGACCAACTGAACCACCTGGTCGCGCGCCTGATGTCGCGCCCGCTGGACCACAACCGGCCACTGTGGGAGGTCTACCTGGTCGAGGGCCTGCAACGGGGCCGGTTCGCCCTGGTCACCAAGACGCACCACGCGATGATCGACGGCATCGGCGCGATCGAGATCGGCCAGGTCATCCTGGACGTGTCGCCGACCGCGGAACTCGACGACCAGTCGCTCTGGATGCCGGAGCCGCAGCCCAGCCAGGCGCGGCTGCTGGCCGACGCCATGTCCGAGGCGGTGCGCCAGCCGGGTGAGCTGATCGAGAACGTCCGGTCGGCGGCCAGTGATCTCGCGTCGACCGTCAGCAAGGTGATGGGCGCCGTGTCCGGTGTCGCCTCGGCCGTCCGTACCGCGGCCCGGCCGGTGCCCAGCAGTCCGCTGAACGTGCCGATCACGGCGGAGCGCCGGTTCGCGGTGGCCAGGGCCGGTCTCGCCGACCTGAAGAAGGTCCGCGCGGCGCACGGCGGCACGGTGAACAACGTCGTGCTGGCGGTGGTGGCCGGCGCACTGCGTAGCTGGCTGATGTCCAGGGGCGAGGTGGTGACGGCGGGCACGACGGTCCGCGCGATGGCGCCGCTGTCCGTCCGTGACGAGGTGACGACGAACACGCCGGCCGGTCTCGCGGGTGGCCGGGTGTCCGCCTACCTGGTCGACCTGCCCGTCGGCGAGCCGAGCCCGGTGGTCCGGTTGCAGCACGTCGCGCACGCCATGCGCTCCCGGTTCGAGGCGGGCCAGCCGGTCGCCGCGGACGCCCTCGTCCGGCTCGGCGGGTTCGCCCCGCCGACGCTGCACGCCCTCGGCGCCCGCGCCGCCAGCGCCTTCTCGCAGCGGATCTTCAACATCCTGGTGACGAACGTGCCCGGCCCGCAGGTCTCGCTCTACGCGGCCGGTGCGAAGATGCTGGAAATGTTCCCGGTGGTACCACTGGCACGGAACCAGGCGGTGTCGATCGGCGTCACGTCCTATGATGGCGGGGTCTATTTCGGACTCAACGCGGATCGGGCCGCCATGCCGGACGTGGACAATCTGGCCAGAATGGTCGAGGAGTCGGTCGAGGAACTGCTGACCACGGTGCCCGGCTGACCCACAGTGTCGACTGAACTGCGTAGCGGTGGAGGATGCGTGCGGATCTACGTCCCGGCGACGCTGTCGATGTTGCGCACCCTGGTGAAGACGGGCGAACTGGCTGCCGTCAGCGGCACCGCGTTCGCGCTCACGCCTGCGCTGCGCGAGTCCTACGTCACGGGTGACGCTGATGAACTCGAGTATGTGGCGATGGCGGACGCCGCCCGCGCGTCGTTGCGCCTGCTGGCCGGTGAGCTGGACGCCGACCCGGACACGACCCCGCGCCGCGCGGTGATCGCGGCCGACGTGGACGACGTCACACTCCGGCCCGACCTGGACGCGGCGGTCGTCCGGCTCGCCGGCCCGATTCCGATGCGCATGATCGCGGCCGCGCACGTGGACACCGAGGAGGCCGAACCGGCGGTACGGGCCGCTTCGGCCGTGATGGACGCCGCCGACCTCGGCGATCCGGACGCCGAGTTCACCGTCGGCGACGCCGAGGATCACGAGCTGGCCTGGTACGCGCCCCAGGAGTTGCCGTTCCTCCTTGATCTGATGTAGCTGTGAGGATGGACGACGGCCGAGACCCGGCCGCAGCCGTCGAGCTAAGGAGCCCCATGGACGCGATCACGTCCGTACCCGCCCCCGTCAACGAGCCGGTCCGCACGTACGCGCCGGGCACCGGCGAACGGGAGTCCCTCAAGCGGCGGATCGCCGAACTGGCGGGGGAGCGGCCCGAGCTCACGATGACCATCGGCGGGGTCGAACGGATGGCCGGCGGCGATCCGTTCGACGTCGTCGCCCCGCACGACCACCAGCACGTCATCGGCACGTCGGCCCAGGCCACCGAGTCGGACGTGGCGGATGCCGTCGCCGCCGCCAAGCGGGCCGCGCCCGGCTGGCGGGAACTGCCCTTCGACGAGCGTGCCGCCGTCCTGTTGCGCGCCGCCGACCTGCTCGCCGGTCCGTGGCGCGACACGTCGAACGCGGCCACCATGCTCGGCCAGTCGAAGTCGGTGCAGCAGGCGGAGATCGACGCGTCCTGCGAGCTGATCGACTTCCTGCGGTTCAACGTGCACTTCGGCCGGCAGATCCTGGCCGAGCAGCCCGGTTCCGGTCCCGGCGAGTGGAACCGGCTGGAGTACCGGCCGCTGGACGGTTTCGTGACCGCGATCACGCCGTTCAACTTCACCGCGATCGCCGGCAACCTGCCCACCGGGCCGGCGCTGATGGGCAACACGGTGGTGTGGAAGCCGACGCCGACGCAACAGCTCGCCGCGCACCACACCATGCGACTGCTGGAGGCGGCCGGCCTGCCGCCCGGCGTGATCAACCTCGTGACCGGCGACGGCACCGCCGTGAGCGCGGTCGCCCTGTCCGACCAGGACTTCGCCGGCCTGCACTTCACCGGGTCCACCCGCACGTTCAAGTACCTGTGGCGGCGGATCGCGGACAACCTGGACCACTACCGGTCGTACCCGAGAATCGTCGGCGAGACCGGCGGCAAGGACTTCGTGCTCGCCCACCCGTCGGCCGATCCGGCGTCGCTGGCGACGGCGCTGGTGCGCGGCGCCTTCGAGTACCAGGGCCAGAAGTGCTCCGCCGCGTCCCGCGCCTACCTGCCGCGATCGCTGTGGGAGGGCGGGTTGCGTGATCAGCTCGTGGCGGCGACCGAGTCGATCTCGTACGGTGACGTGGCCGATTTCGGCCACTTCGGCGGCGCGGTGATCGACCTGCGCGCGTTCACCAAGCACAGCGAGCTGTTCGAGCGCGTGCGCAATGATCGCCTTGTCGACATTCTCGTCGGCGGCATCGCGGACGACCGGATCGGCTACTTCGTGTCGCCGACGATCCTGGTCGGCGACGACCCGCACCACGAGGTCTTCACCGACGAGTTCTTCGGCCCGATCCTGGCCGTGCACGTCTACGCGGACGACGACTACCCGAAGGTGCTCGACCTGATCGACACGTCGACGCCGTACGCGCTGACCGGCGCCGTGTTCGCCACCGACCGGACCGCCGTCGACGAGGCCCACCGCGCGCTGCGCTTCTCGGCCGGCAACTTCTACGTGAACGACAAGCCGACCGGCGCCGTGGTCGGCCGCCAGCCGTTCGGCGGTTCGCGGGCGTCGGGCACCAACGACAAGGCCGGCTCGTCGATCAACCTGCTGCGCTGGACCAGCCCGCGCTCGATCAAGGAAACCTTCGTGCCGGCAACGGATCACACGTACCCGCACATGCGTTGAGACACACCCCCCGGACCGCCCCCGAAACCGTCGTCCCGCAGAGCTAGGCTGGCGGTTCAGTCGGCGAGGGCGATCGTGGGAGGTTGCGGCGCGTGCCTGGCGATTCGTTCGTCCACCTGCATGTTCACACCGAGTACTCGATGCTCGACGGAGCGGCGAAGGTCGCCCCGTTGTTCGCCGAGGCGGCCAGACTCGAGATGCCGGCGGTCGCCATGACCGACCACGGCAACATGTACGGCGCGGACGAGTTCTACCGTCAGGCGGTCAAGACCGGCATCAAGCCGATCATCGGTATCGAGGCGTACGTCGCGCCGGGTAGCCGTGGTCACAAGAAGCCGGTCTTCTGGGGCCAGTCGCACCAGCGCGGCACCGACGAGCTCGGCGAGGGCGGCGACGTCTCGGGCGCCGGCGCGTACACCCACATGACCATGCTCGCCGAGAACACGACCGGCCTGCGCAACCTGTTCAAGCTGTCGTCCGAGGCCAGCATCTCCGGTTATTACCGCAAACCGAGGATGGACCGCGACCTGATCGCGGACAACGCGACCGGGATCATCGCAACCACGGGCTGCCCGTCCGGCGAGGTGCAGACCCGGCTACGCCTGGGTCAGCCGGCCGAGGCGCTCCAGGCCGCCAGCGACTACCGGGACATCTTCGGGGCGGAGAACTTCTTCCTCGAACTGATGGACCACGGCCTGCGGATCGAGCAGACGGTCCGCGAGGGCCTGCTGGACGTGGCCCGGAAGCTGAACCTGAAACCGTTGCCCACCAACGACAGCCACTACGTCACGAAGGATCAGGCCGCGGCGCACGAGGCGCTGCTGTGCGTGCAGTCGGGCAAGACGCTGTCCGACCCGAGCCGCTTCAAGCTCGACGGCGACGGCTACTACCTCAAGAGCGCCGCCGACATGCGCGCGTACTGGGACAAGGAACTCCCCGGCGCCGCCGACAACACCCTCATGATCGCGCAGCGGATCGAGCCGTACACCGAGGTCTACGCGCACGTCGACCGGATGCCGGTCTTCCCGGTGCCGGCGGGCGAGACGCAGGACGGCTGGCTGGTCAAGGAGGTCAACGCGGGGCTGGCGCGCCGCTACCCCGAAGGACTGCCGGACGGGCACCGGGAGCGGGCCGAGTTCGAGCTCGGTGTCATCGTGCAGAAGGGGTTCCCGGCTTACTTCCTCGTCGTGGCCGACCTGATCGGTCACGCGCGGAAGATCGGCATCCGGGTCGGCCCAGGTCGTGGTTCGGCGGCCGGGTCGCTGGTGGCGTACGCGTTGGGCATCACCAACGTCGACCCGATCGTGCACGGCCTGCTGTTCGAGCGGTTCCTCAACCCGGAACGCCCCTCTGCGCCGGACATCGACATCGACTTCGACGACCGCCGGCGTGGCGAGATGATCATGTACGCGTCGAACAAGTACGGCGCGGACAAGGTCGCCCAGGTCATCACGTTCGGCACGATCAAGACGAAGGCGGCGATCAAGGACGCCGCCCGCGTACTGCACGGCCAGCCGGGTTTCAGCATCGCCGACCGGATCTCCAAGGCGCTGCCGCCGCCGATCATGGCCAAGGACATTCCGCTGTCCGGCATCGTCGACCCGCAGCACGAGCGGTACGCGGAAGCGGCCGAGGTCCGCAGCCTGGTCGAGACCGACCCCGAGGTCGGCAAGATCTTCGACACCGCACGGGGACTGGAAGGTCTGATCCGCAACGCGGGCGTGCACGCGTGTGCCGTGATCATGTCGTCGCACCCGCTGGTCGAGTCCATTCCACTGTGGATGCGCGACGACGGCTCGCTGATCACGGGTTGGGACTACCCGTCGTGCGAGGCCATCGGCCTGTTGAAGATGGACTTCCTGGGCCTGCGCAACCTGACGGTCATGGGCGACGCCAGCGACAACATCAAGAGCAACCGGAGCTTCGACCTCGACCTGGAGAACGTCAGCCTCGACGACAAGGCGACGTACGAACTGCTCGGTCGCGGTGACACCCTCGGCGTGTTCCAGCTCGACGGTGGGCCCATGCGTGACCTGCTGCGCCGCATGCAGCCGACCGGATTCGCCGACGTCGTCGCCGTGATCGCGCTGTACCGCCCCGGCCCGATGGGCATGAACGCGCACAACGACTACGCCGACCGCAAGAACGGCCGCCAGCCGATCAAGCCGATCCACCCCGAACTGGCGGAACCCCTGAAGGAGATCCTGGCCGAGACGTACGGCCTGATCGTCTACCAGGAACAGATCATGTTCATCGCCCAGAAGGTCGCCGGCTACTCGATGGGTCGAGCGGACGTGCTGCGCAAGGCGATGGGCAAGAAGAAACTGGAGGTCCTGGAGAAGGAGTTCGCCGGTTTCCAGGAGGGAATGCGCAACAACGGCTTCTCGGACGAGGCCGTGAAGGCGTTGTGGGACACGATCCTGCCGTTCGCCGGCTACGCGTTCAACAAGTCGCATGCCGCCGCCTACGGCCTGATCGCGTACTGGACCGGATACCAGAAGGCGAACTTCCAGGCCGAGTACATGGCCGCGCTGCTGACCTCGGTGGCGGACAACAAGGACAAGTCCGCCGTCTATCTTTCGGAGTGCAGACGGCTCGGCATCAAGGTGCTGCCGCCGGACGTGAACGAGTCGTCGTTGCGGTTCTCCGCCGTCGGCACTGACATCCGGTTCGGTCTGGGCGCCATTCGCAACGTCGGCGCGAACGTCGTCGAAGCGATCATCAAGACGCGCGATGACAAGGGTCGCTACACGTCGTTCAACGATTTCCTGACCAAGGCGGAACTGGTCTGCTGCAACAAGCGCGTCCTGGAATCCCTGATCAAGGCGGGCGCGTTCGACTCGTTCGGCCACACCCGCCGCACATTGTGCGAACTGCACGAGGACGCGGTGGACGCGGTGATCGGCCTGAAGCGCCAGGAGGCGATGGGCCAGTTCGACCTGTTCGGCGGCGACGACGACGCACCGCCGTCGAGCGACACGTCCCCGTTGGCGCACCTGAAGTTCACCGCCGAGGACTGGCCGCGCAAGCAGCAGTTGGCGTACGAACGGGAAATGCTGGGCCTGTACGTGTCGGCGCATCCGCTGGACGGCACGGAACGCATTCTGCGCAAGCACGCCCCGAAACCCATCGCGTCATTGCTGGAAGAGGCGCCGCAGGAAGGCGAGATCGTCGTCGCCGGCATGATCTCGGCGATGGAACGGCGGGTCAACAAGAACGGTGAGCCGTGGGCCATCGTGACGCTGGAGGACCTGGACGCCGCGGTGGAGGTCCTGTTCTTCGCGAAGTCGTACTCGGTGCTCGCGGGCGATCTGGTGGAGGACGGGGCCGTCGCCGTCAAGGGCAGGGTGAACTGGCGCGAGGGCAAGATGTCGGTGTTCGGCTCGGCCGTCGTGCCGCTGGACATCAGCGACGCCGAACACAATCCGGGCGCCGCGCCGCCGGTCGTCCTGCTGTGCAATGTGGACAAGCTGACCGAGGACGTGATCAGCGAGCTGAAGCGCACGCTGGCCGTCCACCGCGGCGACACCCCGGTCCACCTGAAGGTCTGCTACCAGCAGCGAACGACGATACTCGCGGTGGACGACTACCCGATCACGGTCAGCCCGGCATTCCTCGGCGAGATCAAGGCGATTCCCGGCATCGTGCTCAGCGCGTAGCCCGTGAGCCATGCCCGCTGGTCGTGCCAGTGCTGCGGGGTCAGTTGCCGCCCATCGTGCCGACCTGGTCGGCCGGGGGTGGCGCGATGTTGACCGATTCGCCCCACTTCGTGTAGTTCACCGTCATGTTCACCTGGGACGGCGCTCCGCTGCTGGCCGGATTGGCGAACGCCAGGTCGGTCGTGATCTTGACCGGCAGGTTGTCGCCGTTGACCCAGATGTCGAACGGCATGGTCTTCAGGCCCAGTGCCGACATCGCCTGCTTCTGCGCGTCGTCGGCGCTGCCGCCCATGGTGGCCAGCATCTTCTGCACGTCCACCGTGATCGTGTAGTGGGTCGCGGGGGCGCCGTCCACCTCGTCCTGGGTCACGTGCGTGATGGTGCCGGCCTTCGCGATGTTGTTGATGAGCTGCGTCGGGTCGGTCTGGTCGGCGAGGCCGGCCGTCGAGCCGAGCGACTTCGACAGCGCGTCGTCGCCGCCGACGTCCAGCTTCATCCACGGCTTGCCGTCGCCACTGCCGCCTGCGACACCTGCCAGGCCGGACGGGATCTTCATGTACGTCGTCGTGCCGATCACGATCATCTGCATGTCGCCCATGCCGGGCAGCGTCATCGTCATCTGCTCGGCCGACTGCGTGCCGTCGAACCTGATGTCACCCGACGCGTTGATCGCGCCCATGCCGCCGATGTCCATCGACATCGTCATGTGCGCCGAGTTCTTGTTGCTGGCGTTGTGCTGCACCAGCGCGCCGAGGTCGCCGACCGTCGTGATCTTCTGGCCGCCGCCGGGCTGGGCACCGCCCTGTTGCTGGGCGCCGGCGCCACCCTGCGGCGTCGCCGATCCGGTGACGGTCCCACCACCGCAACCGGCGAGCGCGATCAGCGCCGCGCCGAGCCCCGCGACGAGCAGTGTCTTACTACGCATAGTGATCCCCCCGTAGGGACAACGACGGCACTGTGGGTTAGGACGGACGATAGCCCCGTTCGGTTGCGTCCACTCGGCGTATGGCGGAACGCGCCCGATCGGGCAGCGACTCAGTCGGATCGCTCGGCGTGCTCGTCGAGGCCAGCCCTCGACGTCAACAGCCGGCGTAGCGACGTCAATCGTTCGGGTGACGCCGCCCCTTCCGCCACGACCTGGTCCAGCATGCAGTCCGGGTCCTGCGGCGGCCCGAGATGACCACACAGCGGCGGGCACTCCTCGGCCGGTTCGACGAACTCGTCGAACGCGGACACGATGTCGTCCGGGGCCACGTGCGCCAGCCCGAACGACCGCACCCCCGGCGTGTCGACCACCCAGCCACCACCCGGCAACGGCAGCGCGACCGCGGTGACCGACGTGTGCCGGCCCTTGCCCACCGAGCTGACGACGCCGATCAACCGGTTGGCGTCCGGCACCAGCACGTTGACCAGCGTCGACTTGCCGACGCCGGAATGCCCGACGAACGCCGATACCCTGTCCGCCAGCCGTGCGCGCAGCTCGTCCGGCTGCGCGTCGTGCCGGGTGACCACGATGGTCAGATCGAGGAACCGGTACGCGTCCACCAGTTCGGCCGGGCTGGCCAGATCGGCCTTTGTCAAGCACAGCAACGGATGCAGCCCACCAGCATACGCGGCGACGAGGCACCTGTCGATGAAACCCGTGCGCGGCGGCGGGTCGGCCAGCGCGGTCACGATCACGAGCTGTGCCGCGTTGGCAACCACGACCCGCTCGAACGGATCGCTGTCGTCGGCGGTACGCCGCAACACGCTGCTGCGCTCGGCCACCCGAACGATCCGCGCCAGCGTGTCGGCGGTGCCGCTGACGTCGCCGACGAGGTCCACCTGATCGCCGACCACCACCGGCGTGCGGCCCAGTTCCCTGGCCCGCATCGCGACCACCAGCCGGTCCGGATCGTCTTCCACGGCACAGGTCCAGCGGCCCCTGTCCTTGCCGATCACCATCGCCGACGTCGCGCCGGCATGCTCCGGCCGCCGCTTGCTGCGCGGCCTGGTGCCCTTGCCCGGCCGGACGCGGACGTCCGACTCGTCCAGTCGCCGCCAGTCCCGCGAACTCACGCGTGCACCGTGAGACCCAGCATTCTCGCCCACATCTCGGGGAAGTCGGGCAGTGTCTTCGACGTGCTCGCGATGTCGTCCACGGTCACGCCGGGCACCCGCAGGCCGATCACCGCGCCCGCCGTGGCCATCCGGTGGTCGGCGTACGCGCGCCAGGCGCCGTCGTGCAGTGGTCGCGGCCGGATCACCAGGCCGTCGTCGGTTTCTTCTGCGTCGCCGCCCAATCGGTTGATCTCGGCACACAGCGCGGCCAGCCGGTCGGTCTCGTGGCCGCGCAGGTGCGCGATGCCGCGTAGCCGCGTCGGCCCGTCCGCGAACACCGCCATCGCCGCGACAGTCGGTGTCAGCTCACCGGTCTCGTGCATGTCGATGTCCACACCGGACAGTGCGCCGTCGCCGGTCACGGTCAGCGCGCCGGCTCCGTCACGGCTGACGTCGACCCCCATCATGGTGAGGATCGAGCGGATCTCGTCCCCCGGTTGGGTGGTGGCGGACGGCCAGTTCGGGACGGTCACGGTGCCGCCGAGCACGGCCACCGCGGCCAGGAACGGCGTCGCGTTGGACAGGTCCGGCTCGATCACCCAGTCCCGCGCTCGAATCGGGCCGGGTGCGACGCGCCACGTGTTCGGCTCGCTGTCGTCCACCTCGACGCCGACCTCGCGCAGCATGTCGACCGTCATCTCGATGTGCGGCAACGACGGCACCGGCTTGCCGTCGTGGTGCACGGTCAGCCCGTCGCGGTAGCGCGCCCCGGACAGCAACAGCCCGGACACGAACTGCGACGACGCCGACGCGTCGATCGTCACGGCCCCGCCGTCGATACCGCCCTTGCCGTGCAGGTCGAACGGCAGCGTGTCGCCGATGACGTCGGCGCCGAGTGCGCGCAACGCGTTCAGCACGGTGTCCATCGGCCGTTCCCGAGCACGCGGATCGCCGTCGAACCGCACGTTCCCGTCCGCGAGCACGGCGGCCGGCGGCACGAACCGCATCACGGTGCCGGCCAGTCCGCAGTCCACCTCGGCCGGTCCACGAAGCGGTGCCGGCTCGACGCGCCAACGCGCGTCGTCGATGGTGATCGTCGCGCCCATGGCACGCAGCGCGGCCGCCATCAGCCGTGAGTCCCGGCTGGCCAGCGGGCGTTGCAGCACGGAAGGACCGTCGGCGAGCGCCGCGAGCAGCAGCGCGCGGTTGGTGATCGACTTCGATCCGGGCACCTCGACGGTGGCGTGGACGGGGGTGGACGTGCTGGGGGCCGGCCAGGGCTGCGTCATGCCTCGATGATCCCGCACCTCGGCCATACCGCTCGCACCTGTCCGCCACTCGTGCCACGATGGCGGGGAAGAGGTGAGCGGTTGTGTGTGGCAGATACGCCTCCACGAAGAATCCGGCGAGCTTGGCGGCCGAGTTCGACGCGGTGGACACGACCGGTGCGGACGCTCCCGAGCCGGACTACAACGTGGCTCCGACCAAGCCGGTGATCGCGGTGGTCACCCGCCATCCCAGGGACGCCGCCGGCACACCGGACCAGGACACCACCGTGCGCAGCCTGCGCGTGATGCGGTGGGGCCTGATCCCGCACTGGGCCAAGCAGCGGTCCGTCGGCAGCAAGATGATCAACGCCAGATCCGAGTCGGCGGCCACCAAGCCCGCGTACCGCGACGCCATGCTGCGCCGCCGTTGCCTGCTCCCCGCCGACGGCTGGTTCGAGTGGCGCCGCGACGCCGGTGGCAAGCAGCCCTTCTACCTGACGACGGGCGACGGCACGAGCCTGGCCATGGCCGGCCTGTGGTCGGTGTGGCACGACCCGGAAGCCGAAGCGGACGCGGCCCCCGTCGTGACGTGCGCCGTCCTGACCAGGGACGCGGTCGGCAGGCTGGCGGGCATCCACGACCGGATGCCGGTGCTGTTCGGCAGGGCGGCGTGGAAGTCATGGCTGGACCCCGACCGCGAAGACGTGACGGACCTGCTGGCGACTCCGGACGACGCGGTGCTCGACGCGCTGGAGCTGCGACCGGTGTCCGACGCCGTGAACAGCGTCCGCAACAACGGCCCCGAGCTGGTCGAACCGGTTGAGCCGGCAGCGGATCTGTCCCTGTTCGACCTGGCCCCCGACCCGGCCGGCCGGGGATGACCCGTATCGAGATCGACACTCCGTACGGCCTGGCCCGCGCGGAGTTGCACTGCGCGGCCGAGGGCACTGCCGCCGTCCTGCTGGGACACGGCGCCGGCGGCGGGGTCGGCGCGCCGGACCTGGTGGCGGCGACCCGCGCGGCCACCGAGGCCGGTGTGCACGTGGCGTTGGTGGAGCAGCCCTACCGGGTGGCCGGCCGGCGAGCGCCCGCACCGGCGCGGGCGTTGGACGGGGCATGGCTGGCGATCGCGGAAGACCTGGGCAAACGGTGGTTCGCGGGGCTGCCACTGGTATTCGGCGGCCGATCGTCCGGAGCGCGGGTAGCGTGCCGGACCGCGGCCGACGGTGGCGCGGTAGCCGTGCTGTGCCTGGCGTTCCCGCTGTACCCACCGGGTCGGCCGGAGCAGTCGCGACAGGCGGAGTTGGACGGCGTAACCGTGCCGACGCTGGTGGTGCAGGGCGAGCGCGATCCGTTCGGCCAGCCGGAACCCGCGCATCACCGGGAACTGATCCTGGTGTCGGGCGACCATTCGCTGAAGGCCGGGCTGGGCCCGGTCAGCCGGGCGGTGGGCGAGTGGCTGGGCAGAGTGCTGCGCCCGATGGACCTGTTGCCGGACTAGGGTTCCCGAGTGCGGCGAACCTGGCGGCAAGGTCGTCGACCACCGCACCGACAGCGCACCACCGCGGATCGTCGTTCGGCGCGAGCCCACGTGGCCAGCCAGGCGAGGCGAGGCGCGGTGATCCTCAGCCGGCAGCGGCTATCGGGGCCAAGACCGCGTTCGCCAGGCTCGCCAGATCGGACGGTGCGAGCTCGATCTCCAGCCCCCGCCGCCCCCCGCTGCAGAAGACCGTGTCGAACTGGGTTGCCGATGTGTCCAACACCACTGGCAAACGCTTGCGCTGGCCAAGCGGCGAGATCCCGCCCGCCACGTAACCGGTGGCTCGCTCGGCATCGGCCACGTCCGCCATCCTCGCCCTCTTGCCGCCGACCGCCGCTGCCAGCGCCTTCAGGTCGAGGTGGCTCGCCACCGGCACCACACCTACCGTCAGCCGGCCGTCGACCTCGGCTACCAGCGTCTTGAACACTCGGTCCGGCAGCAGTCCCAGAGCCTCGGTGGCCTCGCTGCCGTAGGAGGCGTGGCGCGGGTCGTGGTCGTAACTGTGCACCGTGTGCGGCACCCGCTTGCTGGCCAGCAGCGCGGTTGCCGGCGTCCCTCGTCCCGCCATGAGGCGAACCGTAGCCGGGAATGACGGCGGGGCGGTCGACGTTCCCAGGAACGTGGTGATCGAGGAGAGTCGTCCCCAGGCCCGGCGCGACGGAAGGCACGTCACGCTGACCAGGCGAGTATCGTTGTCTGCGTCGAGCGGCGTCCCGATGGTGGGCGCGGCGACGGTGACCGCCGGCCGGGTGGGTCGGTGGGGAGGGAGCCCGGTGCCACGTACCGAAGCCACGGCGAACCCCAGCGGTAACCAGGAGCGGGAGGGCGCCGAGGAACTCGCCGCCCGCTTCGAACGCGATGCGATGCCCCTGATCGACCAGTTGTACTCGGCCGCACTGCGGATGACGCGTAATCCGGCCGACGCGCAGGATCTGGTGCAGGAGGCTTATCTCAAGGCGTATGCCGCGTTCGCCACGTTCTCCGACGGCACGAACCTGAAAGCCTGGTTGTACCGGATTCTCACCAACACGTACATCAACGGTTACCGAAAAAAGCAGCGCCAGCCGCTCCAGACGCCGACCGACGACATCACGGACTGGCAGTTGGCCCAGGCCGAGAGCCACTCGTCGACCGGCCTGCGTTCGGCCGAGGTCGAGGCGATGGACCGGTTGCCCGATGACGACGTCAAGACCGCGTTGCAACAACTGCCGGAGGAATTCCGCATCGCCGTCTATCTGGCCGATGTGGAGGGTTTCGCCTACAAGGAGATCGCCGACATCATGGGTACGCCCATCGGCACCGTGATGTCGCGGTTGCATCGTGGTCGCCGCCAGCTTCGCGAACAGCTCACCGACGTGGCCCGCGAACGCGGTTTCCTACGGGACGCCAGGCCGTCTGAGTCCGTGTCGGAGGTGTCAGGGTCGTGAGCTGCGGAAAACCACACGAAACGGATTGCTCGCAGGTTCTCGCCGAGGTCTGGCTGCTGCTGGACCACGAATGCTCGTCGGAACGCCGTCTCAAGCTCGAACAGCATCTGGACGAATGCGGGCCGTGCCTCGAACAGTTCGGCCTGGAAGAGCATCTGAAGGAACTGCTGGCGCGCAAATGCGGCGGTGAGCACGCGCCGGACACGTTGAAGGAGCGGCTTCGCGCGTCCATTCGGCAGGTCGTGGTCGCGCAGTCCGACGGAGCGGTGGCGGTGGAGATCCACGAGGCCAAGCTCAGCATCAAGTCCGACAGCGACTGAGACTCGACGGCCCCGGTGATCGCTCACCGGGGCCGTCGTCTTTCGTACCGAAGCTCAGGCGTTGGGACGCTTGCCGTGGTTCGGGCCGGTCTTCTTGCGGTCGCGGCGCTTGCGGGCGCGCTTCGACATACGGGTCTCCCTGGGGTGTCGTCCGGGTGGCCCTCGCGTTGGCCGGCACGACCCGGAGTATCGAAATGTCCTCCCAGTCTGCCACGTGGTTGGATCGATACGGAGACCAGGACGGACCGAGGAGGCGGCGGCCATGGCGGACGAGCGCACGGCCGGCATCGCAGCCGGCGGCACGGCGGTCGGGTAGCCCGCCTTGTCGACTCTCGCCGATCTGCTTGCCGAGCACACCAGGCTGCCGGGCACCGCCGTCGACCACCTGCAACGGGTGGTCGCCGAGTGGCAGTTGCTGGCCGATCTCTCCTTCGCCGACTTTCTGCTCTGGGTTCCGGTGCCCGATGACGACGAGGCCACCGGCTGGTCGAAGAGCTTCCTCTGCATCGCCCAGTGCCGCCCGACCACGACACTGACGTCCCACCCCGACGACATGGTCGGCTCGCTGTCCGCCGGTTCGGATCATCCGCAGCTCGCGCGGGCGTTGGGTGAGGCGCGGATCTGCCGTGAGGAGGACCCGGTCTGGCATCTCGGGGTGCCCGTGCGCCGCGAGGTCATCCCGGTGTTGTTCGACCAGCGGGCCGTCGCCGTCCTGTCGCGGGACACCAATCTCGCCGTGCCCAGGGTGGCCAGTTCGCTGGAGATCGCCTACCTGGCGGGGGCGGCCGATCTCTGCCAGATGATCGCGGACGGCACCTTCCCCAGTAACGATCCGTCGCCTGACGTGCACACCAGTCCCCGTGTGGGCGACGGGCTGATCCGGCTGGACGCGGCCGGCGCCGTGGTCTTCGCCAGTCCGAACGCGTTGTCCGCCTATCACCGGATGGGGCACGCCGCCGACCTGATCGGTGCCCGACTTTCACCGCTCACCCGGTCGCTGATCGCCGATCCCTTCGACGCCACCGAGGTCGCGCAGCGGATGCGGGCCGCGCTGGACGGGCAGTCCAGCACCCGCGTCGAGGCCGAGACGCGGCACGGGGCTTCCGTGTTGTTCCGCGCGTTGCCGTTGCGGCCCAAGGGAAAGGCCGCCGGCGCGCTGGTACTGGTCCGGGACGTGACCGAGGTCAAGCGCAAGGATCGCGCGCTGATGTCCAAGGACGCCACGATCCGCGAGATCCACCATCGGGTGAAGAACAACCTGCAGACCGCGGCCGCCCTGCTGCGTCTCCAGTCCCGCCGGACCAGCAGTGACGAGGCCCGCGACGCGCTCACCGAGTCCGTCCGCCGCATCACGTCCATCGCGATGGTGCACGAGACGCTGTCACTGTCCGTCGACGAACGGCTGAACCTGGACGAACTCGTCGACCGGCTGATCCCGATGATGGGCGATCTGGCCGGCACCGACCGCCGAGTCAAGGTGCGCAGGGACGGGAAGTTCGGCGTCGTGTCGGCCGAGCGCGCGACGCCGCTGGTGCTCGTGCTGACCGAGCTGTTGCAGAACGCGTTCGAGCACGCGTATCCGGCGCCGGAGCGCGGCGAGGTCGTCGTGCGGGTGGAACGGTCGGCGAAATGGCTCGACGTGGCCATTTCGGACGACGGCGTCGGCCTGCCGCGCGGCTTCTCGCTGGAGCGCACGGAACGGCTCGGCCTACAGATCGTCCGGACGCTGGTGGACAGCGAGCTGCGCGGGTCGCTCAGCTTGCGCCGCAAGGAACCTCGCGGCACCGAGGCCGTGCTGCGGGTTCCGTTGCGCCAGCCGCGTTAGGGGAGCATTCGCGTTTCGGTGCCGGACAGGTCCTTGGCCCACCAGTGGTGAAACCGGCTGTAGACGGCCGGATCGCGGTCGGTGAGCAGCGCCACCAGGGAGCCGGCCTCGCCGGCCAGCCCGGCCCACACCTTCTTCGGCAGCCGGTGGAACGCGGTCGCTTCGATACCGCCGTCGATGGCACGCCACACGCCGACGGCTTCGCCATCGACCAGCAGCGTCGGCAGCACGTCACCGTTCACACGGATCACGGTCCTGCGGTACTCGGGCCGGATGACGCGGTCGCGGACGGCGTAGGCCAGCAAGGTGTTGTCCCACATGCCAAGCAGCCGTGGCGGTGCCGGCGTGTCGGCGTCCGGGCGTGGCGCTCCTGGCACGTCGAACAGTTCATCGCCGTTCGGCCCGGTGAGCCGTTCGAGACTATCGGCCAGTGCCTTGACCGCCGTCTTGATCCTGGACCGGTGGATCATGCCGAACAGTGCCATGTCCGCCACCGACGCGGGTCCGAAACCGGTGAGGTAGCGCAGGATCACGGTTTCCAACGACTTGGCCGCCACGTCCGGGTTCCCCAGCACCGGCCGGGTCTTCGGCGCCACGTACGAGGGCCGGTGGCCGAACGACCACGGATCGCCGGTGGGCGCGTGCAACAGCGGGGTGTACTGCCGCATGCCCCACCACGCGTCCGGCGTGCCGACCCGCGTCGCCAGCCAGTCCGCGCAGGCCACGCCGGTGTGCGGCTGCTCGGCGAACGCCTGTAGTTCCGGGACGAGCGCGTCGGCGTCCGCCGGCGTGAGGCCGGACGACGTGAAACGTGGGTCGTGCAGGCGCGCGGCCCGGATCGACGGCTCGGTCGCCTCGCGAAACGCCTGGTAGTCGTCCTCGTGGACGGCGTGCAGCGTCATCCGCACCATGTTCGACTTGACGATCGTGCCGTCGGCGAAGGCGCGGTCCAGATCAGCGGGCTCGAAGTCGGTGAGCCGGTTCCAGAGCGCGACGTACGGCGACGCGGCGTGCTGGGCCTGCAGAGCGACCACGCGCAACACGGCAGCCCGGACGTCGAGCGGCTGCCGACCCAGCAGCAACTGCCGGTCGAGCGTGGCGCGGTTGAGCTCTCGCTGGCTGATCGTCATCGGCCGTCCCTGACATGCAAGAACCCGCTACCGGGGAGCGGTAGCGGGTTCTTTGCGGTTCTAACTAGCACAGTGCGGTTCTCGCTGGTAATGCACGTGTACAACACAGCTTCCGGGGTGGTTTCCCGGCGCGTGACGGAGGCTTTGGGGGCGTCTCCGCTCACGTGGTGTCAGGCGCTGGTGCGGGCGCGAGTGCGAGTGCGGCGCTTCAGCGCACGCCTCTCGTCTTCGCTCATACCGCCCCAGACGCCGGCATCCTGGCCACTCTCCAGCGCCCACGTCAGGCAACTGGATGCGACCGGGCAACGTCGGCAAACGCCCTTGGCCTCGCTGATCTGCAGGAGTGCGGGACCGCTGTTCCCAACCGGGAAGAACAGCTCGGGGTCCTCGTCACGGCAGGCCGCGCGGTGGCGCCAGTCCATTGTTCCTAGCTCCTCACAAGGCGCGCTTCAGCGCACCATTCGTCGTCGGTGTGGTCGTCGGGGTGCTTGTGAATGGTTTCACGAACCGCGTCGATGTCAAGACCTTTGTCTCAAACCGGTGAGAGACCTCACCCGAAAGATCGACGTGTTCTTGACATGCTGATTTGCACACGGATTCGGACCAGATCCACATCGCGCCCTGGTCTCGGCCAGATCACGTACAGGTCACACTGCGACCCTGAGTGCGTCCGGCACTGACATGAAGTTTACACTCCGCCGTTCGCCCAGCAGGTCGCCGTCGACCTGCACTCGAACGGGAACGTCCGAGGTCACCCGTACGTGCGACAGGTCGTCACGCAGCATCAGGTGCTTGCCGTGCGGCTGCTTGGCACCACGTACCACCTGGCCGACGTGCCGCAGCACGGTCGGCGCGGCGAGACTGCGCAGGGCGAACAGCCCGAGCCCCCGGTCGAACGAGCAGGTCGGGATCAGCCGCAGCGGCCGCGAGCCCAGGTAGGTCCACGGGTCGGTGTTGCACACGACCGCCATCCGCACGCCGTCGACGGGCTCCTCGCCGGGCAGTGTCACGGTCAGTTCCGGCGCGCGCAGCGCCTCGCGGGCGTAGTGACCCAGCGCCGTGCGTGCGTAGAGGACGGGACTGGCCTGCTTGCGCCGCCTGCGGTCCACCGCCGCGACGACCTCGGCGTCCCAGCCGACGCCCGCGTTGAACGTGAACCACCTGTCGTCCACCCGGCCAAGTCCGACCGATCGGCTGCGCCCCGCCTCGATCGCCTGCAACAGCCGGTGGGTGGCCTCGACCGGGTCGCGCGGCAGCCCGAGCGCGCCGGCGAACACGTTGGCCGAACCGCCGGGCACGACGCCCAGCATGGGGCGACCCCCGTCGATGGCATCGTTGTCGGCCCGCATCAGGCCGTTGACGACCTCGTTGACGGTGCCGTCGCCGCCGTGCGCGACGACCAGGTCGAAGCCGTCAGCGACGGCCTGAGCGGCCGCGTCCGCCGCGTGTCCCCGGTAGCTGGTCTCCAGGACCTCCAGCTTGACGTCGCTGGCCAGGGCGTGCGCGAGCACGTCCCGCCCGGCGGCCGTCGTCGCGGTCGCGTGCGGATTCACCACCAAGAGGGCAAGCATTACCGCAGGGTAGGACACCTTGGCGTCGCCACTTGGCGGTGAGCACCCGTGCGGATGCTCACACCACTCTCCGTCACCAGAACTGCCACCACCGACAGCGCGTCAGCTCCCTCCCGCGCACAGTGCGGTTGCGCGACCCCTCTGCCGTGGCGAGTGCACCCAGACGACCGTCTGCTCACCGACGACTGTGGACTGGCTGACCTGATGATCGCGCGTCCACCACCGGAAAGAATACGGCCGACCGGGTGGCCTACGATCTGGGGTGTGCACGTAACGTGACGTGCCTGCCCCATCACCGGCTGAGAGGCGAGGCTGACCCGGTGCCCACCCTGCACCCAGCACCGCGAACGGTGCGTGTCGCCGGCGCGCTGGTGGCCGTCGAGGGCCTCACCGGGCTCGCGTTCGCAGTGGCCGTGCTGGTGCGGACGTTCGGCGTGACCACCGATCGAGGGAACCTCTACGGCGAGGCCGGGTTCTTCCTGATCATGGCGGCGGCCGTCGTCGCCGTCGCCGCCGGTCTGGTGCTGGGCAGCCGCTGGGCGCGGACGCCGTCGGTCGTGCTGCAGATCCTGCTGGTCGCCGTCGCCTGGTACGCGATCGGGCCGACGAAACTGGTCGTGCCCGCGATCATCACGGTCGTGGTGTGCGTCGCGACGGTGGTCCTGCTGTTCACGGCGCCCGCCCGTGCGTGGGCGGTCGAGGACCCTACGTCGAGCTGAGATCCGTCAGGGCCGTTCCGTCCAGGCGCAGCCGTGTCCAGCCGTCCACCGGCGCGGCGCCGATCGAGCGGTAGAAGTCGATGGCCGGCGTGTTCCAGTCCAGGACGGACCATTCGAACCGCCCGTAGCCGCGCTCGACGCACTCCCGCGCCAGCGTGGTCATCAGCGCCCTGCCCAGCCCGGACCCGCGATGCGCCGGCCGGACGAACAGGTCTTCCAGGTAGATGCCGTACACACCGCGCCACGTGGAGAAACTGAGGAACCACAAGGCGAATCCGACGACATCGCCGTCGATCTCGCCGACGTGCCCGAACAGTGCCGGCGAAGGGTCGAACAACGCGGTGTCGAGTTGTTCGACCGTGAGATGACACTCCTGCGGCGCCTTCTCGTAGTCGGCGAGCTCGTGCACGAGTGCGACCACACGCTCGACATCGGACGGTACGATCCGGCGAATCCGATTGTCCGGCAAGGCATCCCCCGCAAGCAGCGCTCCGGTCACACCGACCAGGGCGGGATGTTCGACCGTATCACCTGGCGCTCGCCGCGTTCGTCGCCGAGCACGGTCGTCCCGGCCGGATCGAGCCCGAACCGCACCCCGTCCGACGCCGGCAGCTCCAGCCAGCGGCTGATCAGGACGCGGCTGAAATGCCCGTGTCCGACCAGGATCACGTCACCGCTGGACAGCGCGGCGCACACCCGGTCGAGCAGGTGGCTGGCGCGCTTGCCGACGTGTTCGGCGGTCTCGCCGTGCGGGATCGGATGCGTCCAGACGGTCCAGTTGGGCACCTTCTGCTGGATGTCGTCGGTGGTGAGGCCCTCGTAGTCGCCGTAGTCCCACTCGGCGAGTTCCTCGGTGACCTCGTCCACCTCGAGGCCGGCCAGTTCGGCCGTGCGCAGGGCACGGCCGCGCGGGCTCGCCAGCACGAGCGCGGGGGGCAGGTTGGTGCCACGCAGTCGGCTGAGCACGAGGCCGGCCAGCCGGGCCTGCTGCTCGCCGGCGATGGTCAGTGGCACATCGGTGGTGCCGGTGTGCCGGCCGGCCGCGGACCATTCGGTCTCGCCGTGGCGCAGCACGTAGACGACACGCTGGTCTCCGTTCAGGGACACCTGGACATCGTAGGCAGGCAACGGGGCGATGGCCGGGAAGCAAACGTGTGCGACTGGTCTCATTGCTACTGCTGGGTAACATACTGGCCATGACGTCGACCTACGCACTCTGGCAGCGCCTGGCCGGTGTGCCCATGGGCCCCCGGTTGTTCTCGGTGGGCATGTGCCTGCGGGTGCCGTACTTCGCGACCGTGCTGCCGACGGTCACCGAGCTGCGGCCGGGCCACTGCGAGGTGCGCTCGCCGAAGTGGTGGGGGGTGGGCAACCACATCGGCACGTTCCACGCGATCGCGGCATGCAACCTGGCCGAGGCGGCGATGGGCATGCTCGCCGAGGCCACCGTGCCGCCGACGCACAGGTGGTTGCCGAGGGGGATGACGGTCGAGTACGTCGCGAAGGCGACCACGAGCCTGCGCGCGACGGCCGAGTTGCCGTCGATCCCGTCCTTCGACGGCCCGATGGACCTGCCGGTGCCGGTGACCGTGCGGGACCGCGCCGGTCAGCCGGTCGTGACGGCCGTGATCACCTGTCGAGTAACGCCACGAGTGTCTTCGGAGCGCTGACGCGGTAGGCGTCCGCGACCAGTTCGCCGATCTCGGCCCAGTCGACGGTCTCGATGTCGAGCCGCACCCCGAGCCACCCGCGATGGCCGACGTAGGGCGGGTGGAAGAAGCGGTCGGGAGCGCTGGCGAGCAGTGCTTCTTGCACGCCGGGCGCCGCGGCACACCAGAACCCGAGCCGGTCGTCGTGATGGTGATCGGCGTAGGACACGAAGGTCTTCCTGCCCCGCACGAACCAGGTCGGCTCGCCGTCGCTGAGCCGCTCGGTGGTCTCGGGAAGGGCGACACAGAGCTGTCGCAGCCGAGCCAGCGGGCTGTCGGCCACGGCCCGCAACCGAGCCGGCGGCTGTCGGTCACGGCCGCCCCACCGACACGACGCCCGCCCCCTCCGGGTGGCCGTACCCCACGTCGCAGGACCGCATCATCAGTCCCATCAGCAGAAACAGCATCGGCAGCGCGAGCAACAGCGGTAGGGTCCTGGCCCACTCCCGGCCGTTCCTGACCGGCTGCTTACCACCCACGGCCATCACCTCGGGCGTAGCCTGCACCCCAACCCCACCAAACGCAACGCCCACCGACTCGCGCCTCAGATGCGGACGACCACCGGGTTGAGAATCTTCACGAGCTGCTGGGTGCCTGCGGTTGTCAGATTGTCCCGCGAAGCGGCAATGTTGTCCGCCGGATTCAACTGGGACCCGTCCAGCCGCCACCCGGCAGCCGCGGCGAGCTGTCGCAGGAAGGCTCTCTGGGTCCGCCCGTTGCCCTCGCGGAAGGGATGTCGAGAGTTGATTTCGCCGTAGTGATATGCGAGCCGTTCGACGAATCGCTCACGCTGCAATCCGGTCAGCCAGTCATCGGCTTCCAGTTCGGCCAGAACCGCTGATACCTGCCTGCCGGATGGCCTCTGCGGCGGACTGGCTGCCGTTCGCCACCGACCGGAGAACGTCCTGCCACTCGTCGTCCAGGTCGATGCCCTCCATGGACGATTTCGCGGCGGCGTGCGCGACCGCTGATTCGACGTCCGCCAGTTGTCTGGCATAGTAATGACGCATCAGGTGGGTCGGGATTTCTTCCGAGCGGTTATGGTCCGGTCGACTGGATCAGGGTCGCTGCGACGTCATCCACATCGGCCATCTCGGCACTTCCGGTCGCGATTGCGCCAGTCTACTCGTCAGTTAGATGTACGCACACCTGATCGTAATAGGAGGGCTATTCGGCGTGTCGTCCGTAGACGACGACGGCCGGGGTAGCCCCGATGTGGGGCACCCCGGCCGTCGGCGGCTTTGCGTGGGTTCAGGCGTTCTTGGTCTCCCAGAAGATCTTGTCGATTTCTGCGATCAGGTCCAGTAGTTCCTGGCCCTTGGCCGGGTCCATGGAGCCCTTGGTGCCCGACGCGCCCGCTGCCTTCGTCGCCCTGTTGAACAGGTCGTGCAACTGGGGGTACTTCTCGAAGTGGGGGGTCTTGAAGTAGTCGGTCCACAGGACCCACAGGTGGTGCTTGACGAGTTCGCTGCGTTGTTCCTTGATCACGATCGAGCGGGCGCGGAACTCGGGATCCGCGCTGTCCTGGTACTTCTGCTGAATCGCCTTGACGGACTCGGCTTCGATCCTGGCCTGAGCCGGGTCGTAGACACCGCACGGCAGATCGCAGTGTGCGGTGGCCGCCAGACGTGGGCCGAGGATGCGCGACAACAGTCGCATTGTTCCTCCCTGACTGTGATGCTCCGACTCGTTGACCTTACCCTCGTGCCGTCGGTCGGGCAGGCGGGGAGGTGATCGTTGGCACCGCAGCTCAACCCGCTCGGTTGGTGGCCGTTGCGGCGGGTGCGGGTCCGTGGGCCCTCGATGTCACCCACCCTGTCCGACTCCGACATCGTGCTGGTGCGAGCGGGCGCCACCGCCACCGAACCGGGGAGTGTCGTCCTCGTCGTCTGGGCCAGTCGGCCTGGTCAGCTCTCGGTCAAGCGAGCCTTGCGGCGGAACGACGAAGGCTGGTTCGTGGTGGGGGACAACCCTGGCGGTTCGACCGATTCGCGCGAGTTGGGGCCGGCTACGGTCGTGGGAGTCGTTCGGTGGCGGTTGTGGCCCAAACCAGGGCCGATCAGATGAGCGCCGCTGTGCGCAGCTCGGCGTAGTGGGCCCTGCAGTCCGCGTACGTCGGCAGCAGTCCGCCTGCCTCGGCTTCGGCCAGGGTGGGGGCTGCCAGGTCCTTGTCCGACAGGAGCGGCTCCACGTCGCCGGGCCACGGCAGGGCCAGGGCCGGGTCCATGGGGTGGATGCCGTGTTCCGCGCGCGGGTTGTAGCCCGTCGTGCACAGGTACGACATGATCGTGTCGTCTTCCAGGGCTATGAAGGCGTGACCTATACCCTCCGCCACGTACAGGGCCTTGAAGTCCGTCGAGTCCAGGACCACCGCGTCCGACTTGCCGAACGTCGGCGAGCCGACCCGGATGTCGATGACCACGTCCAGCAGCGCACCCCTCGGGCAGTAGACGTACTTGGCCTGGCCGGGCGGCACGTCGGCGAAGTGCACGCCACGCAGTGCCCCCCGCCTGGACACGCTGTGGTTGGACTGCGCCACCCGCAGCGGGTAGCCGACCGTCGCCAGGAACACCGACTCCTGGAACGGCGCCACGAACAGGCCCCTGCTGTCCGGAAACGCCCTGGGGTTGAACTCGAACGCATCGGGGATGGACAGTTCGCGAGCCTCCATGGCCGACAGCGTATCGGCACCAGATCGTGAAAACGTGCGGGGCGAGTAGCGGCTGGCGGCACAAAATCGATTGCCGGGTGTGACCCCTGCCGCAGACAATATTGTCGGTGACTGGCAGACTGGCCAGACCGCAGCGTTGGCGCGCACAACTCCGCCGCTACCCCTGGTGCGAGTGACCGCGAACCGACGCACTGCCGGCGCGACCCCGCCCGAGTACCACCCGACCGTGTCCACGCGCCGTGTTGACCACGAGTCGTATTGACCACAGGGCAGAAGTGACCACCCCTGGCCGGGCGGACCGCACAGCGAAACCCTGGAGCACTTCGTGACCACCGTGAACGATCCGGCCGTCAGCCTGTCCGATGACGAGATCTTCGCCGCCCACGAGGGTGGCAAGCTCGGCGTCGACGTGACCGCCCCGCTGTCGGACACCAAAGCCCTCTCCATCGCGTACACCCCCGGCGTCGCCCAGGTCAGTCGGGCCATCGCCGAGAACCGTGCCCTCGCCCGCCGCTACACGTGGGCCGACCGGCTGGTCGTCGTCGTCAGCGACGGGACGGCGGTGCTCGGCCTCGGCGACATCGGGCCGAGCGCCGCGCTGCCGGTGATGGAGGGCAAGTCCGCGCTGTTCAAGCGCTTCGGCGGGCTGGACTCCATCCCGCTCGTGCTGAACACGACCGACGTCGACGAGATCGTCGAGACGCTGGTGCGGCTGCGGCCCTCGTTCGGCGCTGTGAACCTGGAGGACGTGTCGGCGCCGCGCTGCTTCGAACTGGAGCGCAAGCTGATCGACGCGCTGGACTGCCCCGTCATGCACGACGACCAGCACGGCACCGCCGTCGTGCTGCTGGCCGCGCTGCGCGGCGCCGCCGACGCGACCGGACGGACGCTGCCGAACCTGCGGGTCGTGGTGTCCGGGGCGGGCGCCGCCGGGGTGGCCTGCACGAACATCCTGCTGGCCGCCGGTGTGCGGGACGTGACGGTGCTGGACTCACGCGGCATCGTCCGCACCGGCCGGTCCGGCCTGAACCCGGTGAAGGCCGAGCTGGCGGAACGGACGAACCCGAACAACCTGGCCGGCGATCTCGGTGTGGCGCTGCGCGGGGCCGACGTGTTCGTCGGGCTGTCGTCCGGGCAGGTGGCCGAGGACCACATCGCCGGGATGTCGCCGGACGGCATCGTGTTCGCCTTGTCCAATCCGGACCCGGAGATCCATCCGAGCGTCGCCGGTCGCCATGCCGCGGTGGTGGCGACCGGCCGCAGCGATTTCCCCAACCAGATCAACAACGTTCTCGCGTTTCCCGGTATTTTCCGAGGTGCCTTGGATGCGGGCGCGACCGCGATCACGGAGAACATGAAATTGGCCGCCGCCGCCGCTATTGCCGCGGTCGCGGCCGACGATCTGACTACCGACCGTATTGTGCCCAGCCCGTTCGATCCGCGCGTCGCACCCGAGGTCGCCGCCGCCGTGGCGGCCGCGGCGGTGGCGGACGGTGTACTCAGAGACAGTTGACCAGCGCAGAACCGGTTCGTAACCGGGATACGTTGGGTTCTGGGACGAATACACGCTACGGTCCTTCCATTGGGTGAAGGATGACCGAGGTGTCTGGGGTATCACGGCTGCCGTGCGTGAACGGTGGCCCCAGCCGTAGTGCACACGTCACCCGGTCGCCGTAGCGGTGCAGTGGAAGGGCGAGACTGTGGCCGAGCGGGTCGTACCGGCGGAGCCAGCCCGCGTTGGCCCCGCCGTGATGCCGGCCGCCGCCGCGAACGGCGGATCCGGCGGCTTCGCCGTGTCCGAATTACCGGACGCTCCCACACTGTTGGTGGACCGGGCCGGCCTGATCATGCGGGCGAGCCCGGAGGCCGCCATTCTTGCCGGTGCCGACCAACCGGACAAACTCGTCGGAAAGCGCCTGAATGACATTCTGCTCGGCACCGGGCCGGATTTGCGGTTGACGCTCGGTGAATGTCCTGGCGTGCCGGTGCGGGCGGTGCGCTGGCGGGTGCCGGGCACCGGCCTGGACGCCGTGCTGCTCACGGACGTCTCCGACGTCGTCGCCGCGGCCGACGAGGTGGCCACGGTGCGCCGCCGGTTCGCCGAGACGCAGCGGCTGGCCAAGATGGGCTGGTGGGAGTTCGACCACGTCAGCCACGAGACGATCTGGTCGCCGAGCCTGCACGCGTTGCTGGGCGTCGAGCCGGGCTCCGTCGAGCCGTGCCTTCGCACGATGCTGACCTTCGTCCACCCGGACGACGTCGAGCGGGCGAAGGAGCACTGGCGCCGCCACCAGGTGGCCGGCGAGGCGATGGACATCGAGCTGCGGATCGTCCGCCCGGACGGCGAGACCCGCTGGGTGCACGCGGTCGCGGCCGCCCGGCCGGTGAGCGACCGGGCCAGCCTGCCCGTCACCGGCTACGCGCGGGACGTGACCGACCGCCACACCACCTACGACACGCTCGCCGAGGACAGGGCGCTGCTGCTGGACGCGCAGCGGATCGCGCGGATGGGCAGCTTCACCGTCGACCTGAGAACCGACCAGATCCACCGCAGCGAAGCCCTGGACGAGATGTACGCCGCGGTCAACGAGACGCCCGTCGACGACCGCGTCGGCAGCATGGTCGCCGTCGACCCGCGCCAGCATCCGATGCTGCTGGCGGTCCGGGACCGCCTCGCGCAGGGGATTCCGCACGAACCGCTCGAGTTCGAGATCGACGGCGTCGCCGACAACCGCGTGTACGTGGTCCGGTTGCGTGGCAGGGACGACGGCACCGGCAATGTCGGCATGGTGCAGGGCACGATCCAGGACGTCACGCAGAACCGGTTGCTGGAACGGCAGTTGCTGGCCGACCGCAGGCGGTTCGAGGACGCACAGCGGGCCGCGCGGATGGGCACGTGGGAGTGGAACTCGACCACTCACGAGACCACGTGGTCGCCGATGATGTACGAGCTGTTCGGCATCTCCAGGGACACGCCGGTCACCCACCAGACGTTCCTGAACCTGTTGCACCCCGAGGACAAGCCCTGGTTCCAGGAGCTGAAGGTACGGGCGGTCCGCGAGCACAAGCCGATGGACTGCGAGTACCGGATCATCCGGCCGGACGGCGTGTTGCGGATGTTCCACTGCTACAGCGCGCCTGCGCCGGGAGCCGAGGACTCCGGTCTTCGCCTTGGCACCGCGCAGGACATCACGGAGCAGCGGGTCGCGGAGACCCGGATGCTGCGCTCCAGTCAGCGGTTCAGTGACCTGGTCGCCGTCACGCCGGTCGGCATCGGCCTGTTCGACGAGACGGAACGGCTGGTCGACGCGAACGACGCGCTGTGCGACCTGCTCGGGTTCAGCCTGGAGCGGCTGCGCGGCCGGCCGTCGGCCGACCTGATCCACCCGGACGACCGGGCGAACTTCGAGCTGGTCAGCGAGCAGATCAGGGCCAGCGAGCACCGGGGAACACACCGGATTCCGCAGCAGGTGTTCGTGCGGGCCGACGGTGAGCCGGTGTACTGCGAGCTGCACGTCGCGATGTCCGTTCAGGACGATGGCCGCCGCTTCTGGCTGGTCGTGTTCCAGGACATCACCGAACGCCGCCGCACCGCGGAAGCCCTGCGCCACCAGGCCACCCACGACGAGCTGACCGGGCTGCCGAACCGGTTCGCGGTCAAGGAACTGCTCGGTGAGTTGCTCGGCGGCCCGGACTCGGCGCGGATCGCCGTGCTGTTCTGCGACATCGACAACTTCAAGCGGGTCAACGACTCGCTCGGCCACGACGCCGGCGACGAACTGCTGGTGGCGCTGGCACGGCGGCTGGAGGGCGGCCTGCCGACCGGTTGCACGGTGGCGAGGCTCTCCGGCGACGAGTACGTGATCATCTGCGCCGACATCGACGCGGTCGGCGGCGTCGACACCCTGGCCAACCGGGTGTCCACGCTGTTGCGTACCGCCGTGCCGGTGCACGGCCAGCTCGTGCGGGTGACGGCGACGATCGGCGCCGCGATGCCCAACGGCGGTCCGAACACCGGTGCCGATCTGCTGCGCTTCGCCGACGCCGCGATGTTCGAGGCCAAGAAACGCGGCGCGGGCCGGGTGGCGCTGGCCAATGCCGCGCTGATCGCGTCCGCAGACCGTCAGGTGCATTTGGAGGGCCAGCTCCGCGAGGCGCTCGCGACGGACGGGCTCGTCCTGCACTACCAGCCGGTCGTCGGTCCGGACGGGACGATGCAGACCGCCGAGGCGCTGGTCCGCTGGCCGCACCCGGACCGTGGCCTGCTGGCGCCGGACGTGTTCCTGCCGGTGGCCGAGCAGGGCGGCCTGATGCGCGAGCTGGACCGCTGGGTGTTGCGCGGCGCGCTGCGTGAGGCGGCGAACTGGCCGGCGCACTGCGGCAAGCCGGTCGCGGTCGCGGTGAACCTGGCGGGCCTGGTGCCCGGCGATCCGGAGTTCGTGGACATCGTGGCCAACGCGGTGCTCGAAGCGGGCATCGAGTGGGATCGCGTGGTGCTGGAACTGGTCGAGACCAGCCTGATCGACCTGCCGTCCAGGACACGGACGGCGATGGCCGAACTCGTGGACCGGGGTGTCCGGTTCGCGGTGGACGATTTCGGCACCGGCTATTCGTCGCTGGCGCGGCTGAAGGAACTGCCGGCGCAGATCATCAAGGTGGACCGGCGGTTCGTGGCCGGTGTCGGCAGCGATTCGTCGGATTTCGCGGTGGCGAGCGCCGTCGTGGACATGTCGAGGGCGATGGGTCGCTCCTGTGTCGCGGAGGGTGTCGAGACGGCCACCCAGTTCCACGTGCTGCGCGGCATGGGCGTGGACGCCTACCAGGGCTGGCTGTTCTCCCGCGCGGTTCCGGTGCGTGACTTCCATACGCTGCTCGCGGGCGGTGCGCTGGCGGTTCCGACAACGAATTCGTAAACAGAGTGATCCAACCAGCTACTGAGATTGCCCAGCCGACGTCGGTGTCAGAGGCTAAGGTCGTGCGAACCTGCGGCGGCCGGCGAGTGGCCGTCACGACCGGAGGACCGCCCGGTGATCGAGTTCGAAGCCGTGACCAAGCAGTATCCCGACGGCACGATCGCCGTGAACGAGCTCGATCTGGAGATCGATGCCGGCCGGATCACCGTGTTCGTCGGGCCGTCCGGCTGTGGTAAGACCACGTCCCTGCGGATGATCAACCGGATGATCGACGTGACCAGCGGTCACATTCGCATCGACGGCAAGGACATCACGACGTCCGATCCGCCCGTGTTGCGCCGGGGTATCGGTTATGTGATCCAGCAGGCGGGTTTGTTTCCGCACCGCACGGTGCTGGACAACGTGGCGACCGTGCCGGTGTTGACCGGGATGACCCGCCGCGCGGCTCGTGCGCGGGCCGGCGAGCTGCTGGAGACCGTCGGCCTGCCGGCCGGGCTCGCGAGGCGTTATCCGGCCCAGCTCTCCGGTGGCCAGCAGCAGCGGGTCGGCGTGGCGCGGGCGCTGGCCGCCGATCCGCCGGTGCTGCTGATGGACGAGCCGTTCAGCGCGGTCGACCCGATCGTCCGGGAAGGACTGCAGGAGGAACTGCTGCGGCTACAGGCCGAACTGGCGAAGACCATCGTGTTCGTCACGCACGACATCGACGAGGCGATCAAGCTCGGCGACAAGGTCGCCGTGATGCGCACCGGTGGCCTGCTGGCGCAGTACGACGAACCCGCTGCCTTGCTCGGCCGGCCGGTGGACGACTTCGTCGCGTCGTTCGTCGGCCGTGACCGTGGCTACCGCGCGCTGGGTTTCCTACCGGCGGAACGGCTGACGCTTGGCACGCTGCCGCTGGTGGAAATCGGTGGTACCGCGGCGAACGCGAAGGCGGCACTGGTGGACGGCTGGGCGGTCGTCGTCGACGAGGCAC
>DATBDL010000331.1:0-32805 GCA_036269975.1 Pseudonocardiaceae bacterium
CCTCCTGATCCCGGCGGCGGTACTGGTCGGCATCTGCGCCATCGGCATGCTCATCCCACGCTGGGCGTCGACGATCCGCCCGGCGTTCACGGTCGCCTGGCTGGTGGTGCTACTGGCCGGCTTCGGCGCGGTGGACACAGCGATGACGGCAACCCAGTTCGACGGTGTCAAGATCGGAATAGGCACCTGGGCGACGACCCTGGCCATGCTGGCAGCCGTGGCGGCCGCATGCTGCGCGGCACTGGCCGGCAGCGTGGAACGCGACGACGTGGACCTGACCGAACTGACGTGGCGCCCCAAGATCCTGGCCCCGGCCGCAGCGGCTGCCCTGCTCGCGATCGGCGCCTTCGGCCTCCCCGTACTGCAGGCCAACGGGTTCACGCCCCCCGGCCTGTGGTCCGACTTCCGTTTCGCGTCGTGGGGCCTGGTGTTCAGCCTGGTCGGCGTACTGGCGGCGGCCCTGCTGGCCCCCGTCTGCCGCCCACCCCGAGCAGCGGCGTTGCTGCTGGGAGCGGCCGGCGTGGTAGTGGTACGCCTGCTGTCCCTGCCGCTGAACCACACGATCACCCCAGGCACCACCGCCGGCCCAGGAATGCTGGTGGCGGCGGCATGCCTGCTGGCCCTGCTGATCGCGGCGAGCATGGCCGCCTGGCAAGCCCACCAGGAAGCCACACCCGCCGCCCCATTACCCACACCGCGCCGCCCCACGCGCCGCCGCTGAGCCGTATCCGCCGGCTCGAGTGGTCCTGCCCAGGAAGAACCAGCGTCGGCCAACCAGCCGGCCGATGACAGCCGTCTGCCCACCGGCAGCGCTCGCTGAGCGTGACCGCCACGCCGATCGGCGCCCCCGTCGCGAGCCCACCTCCCGCGTGGGCTGTCGCGATCAGCCGGTCTGTCGCGCGTCCGAGTGGCGGGTGCGGGACGCTGGTCACATGCGGCTGCGCATCGGGGTTCCGACCGTTCGCCGATGGCCTACCCTGCGGTCGCGGCCCTCGACGACGAGGCTGAGGAGGAAGCCATGACTGGCCGGATCCGAGTGGTGGTGGCCAAGCCCGGCCTTGACGGCCACGACCGTGGCGTCAAAGTCGTCGCGCGTGCGCTGCGCGATGCCGGTATCGAGGTCGTCTACACCGGCCTGCACCAGACGCCGGAGCAGATCGTCGAGACCGCGCTCCAGGAGGACGCCGACGCGGTCGGCCTCTCCGTCCTGTCCGGCGCGCACATGACTCTGTTCGCCGAGGTCGTGCAACTGCTGGCCGACCGGGGTGCCGACGACGTCGTCGTGTTCGGAGGCGGCATCATCCCGCACGAGGACATCCCGAAACTGGCCGAACTCGGCGTTGCCAGGGTGTTCACGCCCGGTGCGCCGACGCAGGACATCGTGGACTGGGTCCGCGCCAACGTGGCCAGCCAGGACGCGGCCGATGCGTGACCAGCCAGGACTCGACCGAAGCATGACCAGCCAGGACGCAGCCCGATGCGTGACCAGCCAGGACTCGGCGCGAAGCGTGACCGGTGACCCAACTCACCACCGTCGGTGACGGACCTCACCGCCTACCGCGTCACCCGCCCGGATCGGGCTCGATAGGGTCGGACCGGCTTTCGGCGCAGCCGAGGCCCAGCCGAGGCCGGCGAAGCCAGCCGAGGCCGAGCTACCGCCGCTGACACCCGCGCGGAGCCAGGCGCCAGCAAAGACGACAGCGACAACAAGCAGCACCGTAGTCAGGAGACTGTGAGTGGACCTGTACGAATACCAGGCAAAGGATCTCTTTGCCGCGCATGGGGTGCCGGTGCTGCCCGGTGCCGTGGCCAGCACCTCGGACCAGGCCAGGGAGGCCGCGGCGGGGTTCGGTCTGCCGGTCGTGGTCAAGGCGCAGGTCAAGACCGGCGGCCGCGGCAAGGCCGGCGGCGTGAAGTTCGCCGAAACCCCCGCCGAGGCCGAGGCCAAGGCCGAGGCGATCCTGGGGATGGACATCAAGGGCCACACGGTGCACCGCGTGCTGGTCACCCCGGCCAGTGATATCGCCGCCGAGTACTACTTCTCCTTCCTGCTCGACCGCGCCAACCGCACGTTCCTGGCGATGGCGTCCGTCGAGGGCGGCATGGAGATCGAGCAACTCGCCGTGGAACGCCCCGACGCCCTCGCCAGCATTCCTGTCGACGCCAGCACCGGCGTCGACGAGGCGAAGGCCCGCGAGATCGCCGTCGCCACCGGCTTTCCGGCCGAGGTGTTGGACCAGGTCGTCACCACGATCGTGAAGCTGTGGGACACGTTCGTCGCGGAGGACGCCACCCTGGTGGAGGTGAACCCGCTGGTGCGCGACCCGCAGGACGTGATCGTCGCGTTGGACGGGAAGGTCACCCTCGACGACAACGCCGCCTTCCGCCACCCCGGTCACGCCGACCTGGTCGACCACCAGGCAGAGGACCCGCTCGAAGCGCGTGCCAAGGCGAAGCACCTGAACTACGTCAAGCTGGACGGGCAGGTCGGGATCATCGGCAACGGCGCCGGCCTGGTCATGTCCACTTTGGACGTCGTCGCCTACGCCGGTGAGCGGCACGGTGGCGTCAAGCCGGCGAACTTCCTGGACATCGGCGGTGGCGCGTCCGCCGAGGTGATGGCCAACGGCCTGGAGATCATCCTGTCCGACCCGGCCGTCGCCAGCGTGTTCGTGAACGTGTTCGGCGGGATCACCGCCTGCGACGCCGTTGCCAACGGCATCGTGCAGGCGTTCACGCTGCTGGCCGGCCAGGGCCAACCGGTGGACAAGCCCATCGTGGTACGGCTGGACGGCAACAACGCCGAGGAGGGTCGCCGCATCCTCACCGACGCCGCCCTGCCGGGGGTACGGCTGGTGGACACCATGGACACCGCGGCGCAGGTAGCCGCCCAACTCGCAGCGGCAGGGGTGTGACATGGCGATCTTCTTGAACGAGCACAGCCAGGTGATCGTGCAGGGCATCACCGGCTCCGAGGGCACCAAGCACACCACCCGGATGCTCAAGGCAGGCACCCGCGTCGTCGGCGGTGTCAACCCCCGCAAGGCGGGCACCGAGGTCGACATCGACGGCACCCTGTTGCCGGTGTTCGCGACCGTTGCCGAGGCGATGGCCGCGACCGGCGCCGACGTGACGGTCGGGTTCGTGCCGCCCGCGTTCGCGAAGGCCAGCGTGATCGAGGCGATCGACGCGAACATCCCGCTGTGCGTGGTGATCACCGAGGGCATCCCGGTCCACGACACCGCCGTGTTCTGGGCGCACGCCGTCGCGACGGGCAACCGCACCCGGATCATCGGGCCGAACTGTCCCGGCCTGATCTCGCCCGGCAAGTCCAACGCCGGCATCATCCCCGCCGACATCACGGGGCCGGGGCGGATCGGGCTGGTGTCCAAGTCCGGCACCCTGACCTACCAGATGATGTACGAACTGCGCGACATCGGGTTCTCCACCGCCCTGGGCATCGGCGGTGACCCGATCATCGGCACCACCCACATCGACGCGTTGCAGGCGTTCCAGGACGACCCGGACACCGAGGTCATCGTGATGATCGGCGAGATCGGTGGGGACGCGGAGGAACGCGCCGCCGACTACGTCTCGGCGCACATCACCAAGCCGGTGATCGGCTACGTCGCCGGTTTCACCGCCCCCGAGGGCAAGACCATGGGCCACGCCGGGGCGATCGTGTCCGGTTCGGCGGGGACCGCCGCCGCGAAGCAGACCGCCCTGCAGGCGGCCGGGGTGCGGGTGGGCAAGACGCCCAGCGAGACCGCCAACCTCGCCCGCGAAGCGGTGCGCGAACTGGGCTGACCGGAAACCAACCGAAGCAGCGATGGGGCCGGACGCTACTCAGCGTCCGGCCCCATCGTCATAAAGCACATCAATCACCTGTTCGGGAACGCGTCCTCACCCCCACGCGTCCCTCATCTACGGTTCGTTACTGTTCCGTTGCCTCTATCGCCGCCCCGAGGGTGGCAAGCTCGGCGTCCCGCCTGTAGATCGAGGAGAGAGTCCGAATGTCGTATCCCAGCGGTCCCCCCGGTGGTTACCCCGGCCAGCCACAACACCAGGGCGGCCCGGTGTTCGGCCAGCCGCCGGCCGCGCCGAACCCGTTCGGCCGCCTGGGCATCCCCGGCCTGCTGGTCCTCGGCACCTTCGTCCTCTCCCTGGTCGCCTACTTCTGCAGCTACGGCGGCGGCGCCGGCATCGAGGTGATGGTGCTGCTCGCCGGCGGTCTGCTGGCCGGCCTGAGCCTGCTGCCGAGCGGTCCCGCAACGCTGCCCTACGCGGTCGTGCTCAGCGTCGTCGGCGGCCTCGCCCAGCTCGACACGGTGATCAACATCTCTGGTGGCACTGTCGGCACCGCGATGATCCTGATCCTGGTATTCGGCCTGCTCCAGGCCGTCGCCGCCGTCGGGGCACTGCTGCTGGAGCACGGCCTGATCAAGCTCGCGCCCCGCCCGGCCGTCCCACACGCCACCTATCCGCCCAGCGGCGGGTTCCCCGGCCAGCAGACGCAACAACAACAACCACAACAACAACCGCAACGCGGCCAGCAACAGCCGCCGCCCCAGGCCACGACGTACCTCCAGCCGCCACCGCAGTCGACGCAGTTCCTGCAACACCCAGGGCAGCTCAACCAGCCGCCCGCGCCACCGGAATAGGGGACACGTCGTTCGGGGTAGCGCGTTGATCAGCCGTTCGGGCGAGTACGGCTGCGGCGTGGCTCACCCGAACGGCCCAGTCGTCTTGTCAGAGTGGGTGCATGCCCGCCCCTCAGTCCGTTGTGTACGGTGCTGCCGAACAGGTAGCAGTCGGGGGCGGGGGCGCCCGCCGGGTGTTGGCCGTGGCCGCTGTCGGCCCGGTGCTCACCGGCTACCTGGGCATCGCCGCGCTGTTCGCCCTGATCACGGCGACCGCGCAGGGCGGCCGGTTCTCGCTGCCCGGCGCTCTCATCGCGGCCGGTCCGGCCTGGCTGGCCGGCTACCACGTGCCCCTCACCGTCACCGGCCACGATCTGGGCGTTCTCCCGCTGCTCCCGACCGTGCTGCTCCTGCTGCTGGTCGCACGGGCCGCCCGCACCGCCGCCGATCGCCTCGACCTGGTTGATCCGCGATCGGCCATCCGGGTCATCGGCCCGGTCACCGCCACGCACGCCGTGTTCGGCACGGTGATCGCACTGTTGGCCGCCGGCCCGGTCACCGCATCGCCGATCCTGGCCTTCACCGGCACCGGTGTGCTCGCCGCCGTGGCCGCGACCGTCGGCGTGGCACGGCCGTGTGGCCTGCTCCCCGTCGCCCTGCGCCGCGCCGATCACGCGACCGAAACCGGTCTGCGTGTCGGTGTGCTGGCGGCGATCGGCCTGTTCGCGGTCGGCGCGGTCGTGTTCGCGGTGGGCCTGATCGCCTCGTGGTCGACGGCGGTCGCGCTGTTCCGCTCTGCGGCGCCCGGCTTCGGCAGTGGCATCGGGATGCTGCTGCTGTCCGTCGCGTACCTGCCGAACGTCCTGGTCGGCACGCTGTCCTTCGCTGCGGGCCCTGGGTTCGGGATCGGCGCCGTCACCGTCGCCCAGTGGCGGTTCCATGCAGGTCCGGTGCCGCCGGTGCCGCTGCTGGCGCCGGTGCCGGCCGTCGAGGGCCACTGGTGGGTGTTCCTCATGCTCCTGCCGGCCGGGATCGGCGTGCTGGCCGGTATCGCCTGCCGTGACGTCGCCGCGGAGCTGCTGACCCGGCTGCGCGCGGTCGCGCTCTCGGGACTCGTGGCCGCCGTGAGCTGGCTGGTGTTGGCCGCCCTCGTCGGTGGATCGCTGGCCGCCGGTCCGTTCAACCCGGTCACCGTGCCGGCCGGATCCCTTGCCGCGTCGGTGTTCCTGCTCGTCGCGATACCCGGCGCGCTGACCGTGTGGCTGGCCGCCCGAGTCCCCGCCCTCCTCGCCCTCGACGAGGAGTACGACGAGGACGAGTACGAAGAAGACGACGAAGAAGAAGACGAGGAACCAGCAGAGCCTGAGCCGGACGACGAGTGACGTGGGCCACCGCTTACGCTGACCTGGCACGTAAACCGGCTGTCAGGAGTTCACGCTGAGCCCGTCCGACACCACCGAGGTCCATCGGCTGCGGTTTCCCCGTCCGGTCCGGGTCGTCGTGCTCGTTTCCGGGGCCGGCACGCTGCTGCAGGCGTTGATCGACGCGACCGAGGCCGCCGACTACCCGGTCCGGCTGGTCGCGGTCGGCGCCGACCGCAGGGGCATCGAGGGCCTGGCACGCGCCGAACGCGCACACATCCCGAATTTCGTGGTACGGCTGGCCGACCACCCCGACCGAGCCGCCTGGGACACCGCGCTGACCAGCGCGGTCGCCGCCTACCGCCCTGATCTCGTCGTCTCAGCGGGGTTCATGAAACTCGTCGGCCCGACGTTCCTGGACGCCTTCGGCGGCCGCATGCTGAACAGCCACCCCGCACTGTTGCCGTCGTTTCCCGGCATGCGCGCCGCCGCCGACGCGCTTGCCCACGGCGTCCATGTCACCGGTTGCACGGTGTTCCTGGTCGACAGCGGTGTGGACAGCGGGCCGATCCTGGCCCAACAGGCCGTCTCGGTCGAACCCGACGACGACGAGGCCACACTGCACGAGCGGATCAAGGTGGTCGAACGCCGGCTCGTCGTGGACGTCGTCGGTCGGCTGGCCAGGGACGGCTACACACGCAACGGACGAAAGGTGAGCATTCCGTGACCACTTCCGACTCCACAGTGGACGGACGTCGCCCTGTCCGGCGCGCGCTGATCGGCGTGTCCGACAAGGCCGGCGTGATCGAACTGGGCACCGCGCTGCACGCGGCCGGCGTCCAGATCGTGTCGACAGGCAACACCGCGCGGACGCTGGTCGGTGCCGGGGTGCCGGTGACGCCGGTCGAGGAGCTGACCGGGTTTCCGGAGAGCTTCGGTGGCCGGGTCAAGACGCTGCACCCGAAGGTGCACGCCGGCCTGCTGGCCGACCTCGACGATCCGGCACACGTCGATCAGTTGCGCACCCTGGACATCGCGCCGTTCGACCTGCTCGTCGTGAACCTCTACCCGTTCACCGCGACCGTGGCGTCCGGTGCCAGCCCCGCCGACTGCGTAGAGCAGATCGACATCGGCGGCCCCGCCATGGTCCGCGCCGCGGCCAAGAACCACGCCAACGTGGCCGTCGTCGTCGATCCCGCGCGCTACGACTGGGTCGCCGAGCAGGTCAAGGCCGGCGGCTTCACGTTCGCGGAGCGCCGTTCGCTCGCGGTCGACGCCTTCCGCCACACGGCGACGTACGACATCGCGGTGGCGTCCTGGATGGGCAGCGTCTTTTCCTCCCCCCATCCCGCCCAGGTGCTCGCGCCGGAGCCGGACACGAACTTCCCGGCCTGGGTCGGCGCGAGCTGGCATCGGGGCAACATCCTGCGCTACGGCGAGAATCCGCACCAGGACGCCGCGCTCTACCTGTCCGACAACGGCCGCGCCGGCCTTGCCACCGCGCGACAGTTGCACGGCAAGGAAATGTCGTACAACAACTACGTCGACGCCGACGCGGCCTGGCGGGCGGCGCACGACCACGACCAGCCGTGCGTCGCGATCATCAAGCACGCGAACCCGTGTGGCATCGCGATTTCGACTGCGCCGGAGCCGTCCGCGATCGAGGAGGCGCACCGCAAGGCGCACGCGTGCGACCCGGTGAGCGCGTTCGGCGGCGTCATCGCGGCCAACCGTGCGGTCACCGTGGCGCTGGCGGAGCAGATCGCCGAGGTGTTCACCGAGGTCGTCGTAGCTCCGTCCTATGCGGACGGTGCGCTGGACGTGCTGGCGCGCCGCAAGAACGTGCGCATCCTGGTGGCCGAGCCGCCGGTCCGCCGTGGCGCGGAGATCAGGGCGGTCTCCGGCGGCCTGCTGATGCAGACCGTCGACGCCGTGGACGCCCCCGGTGACGACCCGGCCAACTGGAAGCTCGCGTGCGGCGAGCCGGTCGACGCGGCCACCCTCGCCGACCTGGCCTTCGCGTGGCGGGCGGTGCGCGCCGTGAAGTCCAACGCGATCCTGCTCGTCGACGACGGCGCCACCGTCGGCGCGGGGATGGGCCAGGTCAACCGGGTCGACGCCGCCCGGCTCGCGGTCCAGCGGGCCGACTCACGCGCATCGGGTGCGGTGGCGGCGTCCGACGCCTACTTCCCGTTCTCCGACGGTCTCGAGGTGCTGCTGGCGGCGGGGGTGCGGGCGGTGGTCGAGCCGGGCGGCTCGGTTCGCGACGCCGAGGTGATCGCGGCGGCGGAAGCGGCCGGCGTGCCGCTCTACCTGACCGGCACCCGCCACTTCGCGCACTGACCCCGCCTATCGCGCGGAGATCCTGGCCAGCAACGGCGGCGTCCAGTGCTCGCCGTAGGCGGCCTGGAGCGCCGGCAGCCGCCAGTCCGCCCCGGTGACGACGCCGCGACACACGTCACTCCCGCACGCGCACGGCATCGACCACGTCGTGACCCCGGTGTGGGTGGCGTAGTCGATGGTCAGCTCGGTGTCCTCGGGCACGTCCACCCGCAGCGCGATCGTGGTCGCGTCGACGTGCCACAGGTTCGGCGCGCACGAGTGGTTGCCGTAGCGCACCGGATGGTCCGGATCGAGCAGCAGATGGACGCCGTCGGCCACGGTGAGGCTGCTGTAGGGCGGTGTCAGCGAGGCCAGTCCCGCGTCGCTGATCACTCGTCCGCCCAGCCGTTCGACCACCGTGCCCTCGGCCAGCCCACGCCCCGCGAACAACCCGAACCCGGCGATCGGCGACCGTCGAACAGCCACGTCGGGCGATAGCCAACTGGATGTTGGATGCATGCCACCATCCTGCCCGGCCGCACCGCTGACCTGCCAACACACTTCCGAGTGATCAGGTTGACACCCCCGCCACCCCCAGCTAAGTTGGTCTCATCGCTCGAACATACGTTCGAACGAGATGGTCGACACGGGGTTGGTCGATCATCGGGCTCCGCCGTCTCCCCACGGCGGCCCGTGTGCATGGGGCGTGCGCATGGCTGACGTGGCGGAGGTGGACGGTGTCTGGGTCGGTGATGGCGCCCATGGCGTCGCTGCCGATGGCTCGGGTCGCGCCCGCGTCGGTGGACGCGGCCCGAGCACCATCGGCGAAGGAGGCGGCATCCCAGCAACCGCGTGATGCCGGGTCGCAGCGCTGGCAGCGAGCCCGGCTGGTCCTGGACCAGCATCAGCGGGACGGGGATGTCGCGGCCAAGCCGCCGGGACAGGTTCTGCCGGTCAGCGCGGAACTGGCAGACCTGCTCCCACAGCACGGTTTGCGGCGCGGCAGCACGGTGGTGGTGCGTGGATCCACCGCCCTGCTGCTGGCGCTGCTGGCCGAAGCCACAACGGCCGGCTCGTGGGCGGCCATCGTCGGCATGCCCGACCTGGGCCTGGTAGCGGCGGCCGAGTTGGGGGTCGCCGTCCAACGCCTGGCCCTGATCCCCAACCCAGGCAACAACTTCCCCGACGTGGTAGCCGCCCTGCTGGACGGCATGGACTTGGTGGTGGTGGTCCCCAACCCGCCCCGCACCAGTGCCGCCGCCCGGTCAGCCCCCATGCTCGCGCGCCGCCTGTCCGCCAGAGCGCGCCACCGCAAGTCGGTTCTGATAGTGGTCGGCGCGTGGCCAGGAGCGGACCTGGAACTGACCTGCGCCAACACCAAATGGTCCGGCCTTGGCAACGGAAGCGGCCACCTGACCACACGGGAAGCGACGATCAGAGTCAGCGGCCGTGGAACGGCGTCCCGCCCCACCACCCACCGCAGAACACTCCCCGCAGCTCTCACCCCCGCAGCTCTCACCCCTGCGGCCCCGACCCCGCTGCGCCGCCGATACACCACCCCAGCCGACTCACCACCGCCCCGCCTGTCCACCATCGACTCACCACCGCCCCGGACCGCCGCCACCGCCGCGACCCATGCACCCGCCCCGCCCGAGTCCCCACTCTCGCCCGGCCGGTTCGGTCTTGCGTCGCCGGTGGCGTTGGTGGTCGAGCCAGCTCCATCCGTTTGCCCGCCGCCCCCGATCGCCGTCGCGGCCCACTCACCTACCCCACCCGAGCCGCCACCCATGGCGGCCCGGATCGGCTTGGTCCCGCTGGAGAACTCGGTGGGCTCTGTCGCGGATCACTCCCACCTGGGGGTCCGATGACTGGCGAGACCCGGCTGCTGGTGGTCTGGTGTCCGGACTGGTCGGCGGTGTCCGCGGCGGCCGTGGCCGGGCTGCCGCCGCACACCCCCGTCGCCGTCGTCGCGGCCAATCGGGTTGTCGCCTGTTCGTCGTCGGCTCGGGCTGAGGGTATTCGGCGGGGCACCAGGCAGCGGGACGCGCAGTCGCGCTGTCCGGAACTCGTCGTGTTCGAACCCGATCCGGATCGGGACGCCCGGTTGTTCGAGCCGGTCGCCGCGGCCGTCGAGGAGCTCGCACCTGGCGTGGAGGTGGTCCGTCCCGGCGTGGTGGCCATGCCGGCCCGTGGTCCCGTCGGCTACTTCGGTGGCGCCGAGCGGGCAGCCGAGCGGCTGATCGACCAGGTCGCCGCCAGGACAGGCGTGGAGTGCCAGGTCGGTGTCGCTGACGGACTGTTCGCCGCCTTGCTCGCCGCGCGTCGTGGCGTGATCGTGTCGCCTGGGGGCACGCCGGAGTTTCTCGCACCGCTGCCCGTCGGCGAACTGGACCAGCCGGCCGACCGGTTCGGCCCGGTTCGGTCCAACGGTCGAATGGACCGTACCGACCGGGTCGAACTGATAGACCTGTTGCGCCGTATGGGTATTCGCACCTTGGGCGCGTTCGCCGCGCTGGCGGAGCGGGAGGTCGGCAGCCGCTTCGGTGGGTCCGCGATCCTGGCGCACCGGCTGGCCGGCGGCCGCGCCGAACGACCGCTGGACCGGCGCACGCCGCCGCCCGAGCTGGCTGTCGACATCGTGCTCGATCCGCCGGCCGATCGGGTGGACGCGGCGGCGTTCGCGGCGAAGGCCGCCGCTCGCCGGCTCTACACCCGACTCGCCGCGCACGGCCTTGCCTGCACCCGCCTGGCCATCCACATCCAGACCGAGGCCGGCGAACGTCGCGACCGGGTCTGGCGCTGTGCCGAACCACTCAGCCTGTCCGGCATCGCGGACCGGGTGCGGTGGCAGATCGACGGCTGGTTACGCCAAGCCCGAAACGGGCAAACGCCCACCGCCGGCGTGCGACTGCTGCGGCTGGTGCCGCAGGAAGTGATCGACGGCAGGGCGTTGCAGTCCGGCCTCTGGTTCGGCGAGGCCGATCCGACCGTGGAAACCGAACGGGCCGGCCGTGCGCTGGTCCGGGTACAGGGCCTGCTCGGCCCGGAAGGAGTGTGCACCGCGGTGCTGGGTGGCGGGCGAGGACCGGGCGACCAGGTTCGCCTTGTCCCGTGGGGTGACGAACGTGTCCAGGAATCTGGTCCGGAGCCACCGTGGCCGGGGCGGCTGCCGCGACCGTCGCCGACTCTTGCGCCGACTGGCGTGTCGGCGCTGGTGACGGGCGCGGACGGCGCCGAGATCGGGGTTACCGGTCGGCATCTGCTCACCGCCATCCCGGAACGGGTCGTGGTGGCCGGCGTCGAACAGAGCGAGGTGCACGGCTGGGCGGGCCCATGGCCGGTGGTCGAGCGCTGGTGGGACACCGGGCCACGCCGGGCGGTGCGGCTACAGGTGGTGTTGACGGACGGTGCCGACGAAACCGCGGTCCTGCTGCTCCGCGAGGGCGGCCGCTGGCTGGTGGAAGGACTGTACGACTGATGAAACCCGAGAAGCTCCAGCACACCAGTTGGTTCCACGAGCTCGCCGACGATCTGTCCGAAGTAGACGGATCAGCTGTTGTCTGGCTGCCCCGGCCCGGCGAGTTCGCGCGGCCGCTCGTGCTCCCGAGGCAACGCCGCCCGGAGGACGGCTACCGCAGGACACGGACATAGCCCGATGGGCTGGAACAATCCGCCGGTTCGGTGGGCCGAGCTCGAACGGGCGCTGTCCGGCCGGCCACGGCGACCCGGTTCCGGTGACGGTGGGGACAGCCCGGCATGGGGCGGCAAACGCACCGACTACGAGGCCCCGCCGGAGGCCCGGCCCAAGGCCGTCGAGAAACAAGGCGGCCGCGTGCCGTACGCCGAGGTGCACTGCCACTCGAACTTCAGTTTCCTCGACGGCGCGAGCCATCCCGAGGAACTGGTCGAGCAGGCGGCACGCCTCGGCCTCGACGCGATCGCGCTCACCGACCACGACGGCATGTACGGGGCGGTCCGGTTCGCCGAAGCGGCCAGGGAACTGGGCGTGCACACCGCGTACGGTGCCGAACTCAGTTTCGGCCTGCCGGCGCCCCAGAACGGCATCGCCGATCCGGTCGGTGACCATCTGGTGTTCCTGGCCAGGAAACAGGACGGCTACCACCAGCTCTGCCGCACCATCACCACGGGCCAACTCGGCGCGGAACCCGACCGGTCGGGCAAGCGGGAGAACGAGAAGGGCCGGCCGATCTACGATCTCGACCAGGTCGTCGCGGACGTCGCGGGCGGCTGTGCCGTGCTCACCGGCTGCCGCAAGAGCCCGGTCCGCAGGGCGCTGGACAACCACGGCCCCGCCGCCGCGGTCGAGCAACTGCGTTTCCTGGCCGACCGGTTCGGTGCGGACAACGTGTACGTCGAGCTGATCGACCATGGCCTGCCCGAGGACACCACGCGCAACGATCTGCTGGCCGCCATCGCCGACGAGCTCATGCTCCCGGTGATCGCCAGCAACGCGGTGCACTACGCGCAGCCGGCACGCGGTCGCCTCGCAACGGCGTTGGCCGCGGTGCGAGCCCGTCGCAGTCTGTCCGAAATAGACGGTTGGCTACCGCCGGCACCCATGGCCTACCTACGATCCGGCGCCGAAATGGCCGAACGGTTCCATCGTTACCCTGGGGTGATCAAGCGAACCGCGGTCCTGGGTATGGAATGCTCGTTCGACCTGGCGCTGGTCGCGCCGAACCTGCCGCCGTTCCCGGTACCGGAGAACCACGACGAAGCTTCCTTCCTGGAAGAACTGGTCTTCTTCGGCGCGGCACACCGTTTCGGTACGGAAGAATCGCACCCGAAAGCATACCGGCAGCTATACCACGAAATGGGGGTGATCAAGAGCCTGGGGTTTCCCGGATATTTTCTGATCGTCTGGGACATCGTCCGGTTCTGTCGAGCGAATGGCATCCTGTGCCAGGGCAGGGGATCAGCGGCCAACTCCGCGGTCTGCTACGCGTTGGGTATCACCAATGTCGACGCGGTGAAATACGACCTGTTGTTCGAACGGTTCCTCGCCCCGGAACGCGACGGCTACCCGGACATCGACCTGGACATCGAGTCCGACCGGCGCGAGGAGGCGATTCAGTACGTCTACCAGCGACATGGCCGGTTGTGCGCGGCGCAGGTGGCCAACGTGGTCACGTATCGGGGTCGGTCGGCCATCCGTGACATGGCCAAGGCGCTCGGTTTCTCGACCGGTCAACAGGACGCGTGGTCCCGTCAACTGGACCGTTGGGGCCCACTGAAGAAAGCCGATCTCGACGGTGATATTCCACCGGTGGTGCTGGAACTGGCCGACCAGTTGGAGGATTTCCCGAGGCATCTAGGAATTCACTCCGGCGGCATGGTGATCTGTGATCGGCCGGTCAGCCAGGTGTGCCCGGTGGAATGGGCGCGAATGGACAACCGCAGCGTGCTGCAATGGGACAAGGACGACTGCGCGGCGGCCGGCCTCGTCAAGTTCGACCTGCTCGGCCTGGGTATGCTGTCCGCCCTGCATTATGCGATCGACCTGGTGTACCAGCACGAAGACAAAGAGGTCGACATCAGCGACCTGGACCTGACGGACCAGAACATCTACGAGATGCTCAGCCGAGCCGATTCGGTCGGCGTGTTCCAGGTGGAAAGCCGGGCACAGATGGCCACCCTGCCCCGGTTGCGGCCCAACAAGTTCTACGACCTGGTGGTCGAGGTGGCACTGATCCGCCCAGGCCCGATCCAGGGCGGATCCGTACATCCTTACATTCGCCGACACGCCGAGGAGAGCGAGGAAGATGGACGAACCTGGGACCACGATCACCCGTTGCTGAAAGGCGCGCTGGAGAAAACCCTTGGTGTGCCACTGTTCCAGGAACAGATGATGCAGATAGCGGTGGACGTGGCCAACTTCAGCGCGGCCGAAGCCGACCAGTTACGCAGAGCAATGGGCTCCCGAAGATCAACCGCGAAAATGGAACGCCTACGCGACCGGCTGTACGATGGAATGGCGGCCAACGGTATCACCGGTGAACTGGCGGATCGGATTTACCAGAAATTGTTGGCATTCGCCAACTTCGGCTTCCCGGAGAGTCACGCGCTGAGCTTCGCGCACCTGGTGTTCTCCAGTGCCTACTTCAAGTACTACCACCCGGCCGCGTTCTGCGCCGCGCTGTTACGCGCCCAACCGATGGGCTTCTACTCCCCCCAGTCCCTGGTCGCCGACGCCCGCCGGCACGGCGTGGTGGTATATGGCCCCGACATCAACAAAAGCCTGACGCACCCAACCCTGGAACCGGACGCCGACAGCGAAGGCGGCCAAGCCGTACGTCTGGGTTTGGCCGCGATCCGCAGAATCGGCGAAACCCTGGCCGACCACATAACGGACGAACGCCGAAAACACGGTCCGTACACGGACATCACCGACCTGACCCACAGAATCCGCATGAACAAAGTGAAGTGGGAAGCCCTGGCCACTGCGGGCGTGTTCGAATGTTTCGAACTCGACAGACGCTCCGCACTGTGGATCGCAGGCGCGGCAGCCGAAGACGGCCCAGACCGCCTACCCGGCACCGCGATGGGCATGACCGCCCCGCCACTACCCGGAATGGACGACGTGGACACAGCCGTCGCCGACGTGTGGGCGCTCGGCCTGTCACCCACCAGTTTCCCAACCGAGTTCGTACGCGACCGACTGACCGAACTCGGCGCCCTGCCAGCGGCCGAGTTGGCGCACGTGGAATCAGGCACCCGCGTCCTGGTCGGCGGTGCGGTGACCCACCGCCAACGCCCGGCCACCGCAGGCGGGGTGACGTTCCTCAACGTGGAGGACGAAACCGGCATGGTCAACGTGGTTTGCTCACTCGGCCTGTGGCGGCGCTACCGCAAAATAGCCCGAAACAGCGCGGCACTGCTGGTACGCGGGGTGCTGCAGAACGTGGATGGCGCGCTGAGCCTGGTGGCCGACCACCTGGAAACCCTGGACCTGCGCACAAAGACCCCCCAATCCCGCGACTTCCGCTGACCCACCACAAACACGCCGACCCACCACAAACTCGCCGACCCCGCGCGGACACGCCGACCCGCGGACACGTCGACCCGGCGCGGGCAGGTTCGGACGAATCACTCCGTCGCGGCCAGACCTCCACGCGTCCGGCCAGACCTCCACGCGTCGAGCTGGTACGCGTGGCTGCTTCGTCGCGAGTTACCTCTCCGTCGCGGACATCCATCCACTGCTCGGACATCCATCCACTGCTGTCGTGGGCATCCTTCTGCTTCTGTTGCGAGCGGCGGGTTTGCTGGGTGTGGGTGGGATTCGTTCCGTTGTGGGCATCGCCGAGCCGCCGCTGCCTTTTTTAGGCTTAACGAACGGCGAGGCCGATTTTCGCCCGGATCTTCGGATGATCACCGGATCGAGTGATCTTGGGCTGCGGGTGGGCCGGCTTGCTGGGCAGCTTGATCAGCTTAGCTGGTGTCAGCGCAGGTTGGTGGTGGTGGACGTTGACATGTGACCCTTTGGTCACCTATTGTCGACCGCGTGACGGACGATGACGATCGGGTGTTCAAGGCCCTTGCCGATCCGACTCGCCGCTTCCTGCTCGACCTCTTGTTCGCGCGTGACGGACGCACGCTCACCGAACTGGAGGCCGGGTTGGAGATGACCCGGTTTGGCGTCATGAAACACCTGAAAGTGTTGGCGGATGCCGGTCTTGTCGTCACGCGGAAGTCGGGTCGGGAGAAGTTGCACTTTCTGAATCCGGTTCCGATCCGGTTGATCCACGACAGGTGGATCGACAAGTACACCGAGCGCCAAGTGACGGCGCTCGCCGAACTCAAAGCCGAACTCGAGGAGCAGCCATGACTGGCACCGAGACCTCCGTGATCACACAGGTCTACCGCGTCTACATCAAGGCCACGCCGCAAGCTATCTGGGACGCCATCACCAAGCCGGACTGGGTGGCTCGGTACGGCTACGGGGGCACCTGCGACTACGACCTGCGTCCCGGTGGTGCCTATCGCGCCTTCCCGAGCGACGACATGCGCAAGGCCAGCGCGGAGATGGGCTTCCCTTGCCCCGACGTGATAGTCGACGGCGAGGTCATCGAGGCCGAACCGCCGCACAAGCTGGTGCAGACCTGGCGGATGCTGATGGACCCCGAAGCAGCGGCAGAGGGATTCACCCGCCTCACGTACGAGATCCAGGAAACCGAGGGCAGCGGCACCAAACTGACCGTGACCCACGAGCTCGGCAACGCGACCAGGCTCGCCTCGCTCACCACCGGCGCGATGGACGACAGCGGCCAGGGCGGCGGTGGCGGCTGGAGCTGGATTCTGTCCGATCTGAAGTCTCTGTTGGAAACCGGCAGTCCGCTACGCGGCTGACGGAATTCGCGCCGTGGTGGGGTCGGGGATCGGTGGAGCCTGCGCGTGGCCGGGCGACTGATGGCGTCGTCCGGCCACGGCCGATGGCGACGGCGGTACGCGGACGACCTGTTTCGGACGGCCCTGATGTGGGTGGTTATGGTTGCTGATGATCTGGATACCGATGGTTTGAACTGGTGAACGATCCGGCTGTAGGCGGCTGGGGCGCGGCCGGAGGACCAGCCGAACTACGATTGGGCTGTGGCCGGACCGGGTGGGTTTGAGATCGGCAAGGACGGCGTCGGCACCATCGTCGTCGGGTATGACGGCACTCCGCCTTCCTTGCATGCGGCCGCCTGGGCCGGCGGGTTGGCCCGTCGAGAGCGGGGCACACTGCTCGTCGTCTACGTCGAGGCTCTCAACAGTCCGGCTCATTGGACCGCGATGAGCAGCGCCGCGGCTACCGAGGCCGGCGTCGAGATCATGCGGGAGCTTGCCGCGCAGGCCACCCCTGTCCTGGCCGAGCGCGGGATCGAATGGGAAATGCTGCACGGGCAAGGGGAACCGGCCGCCGTGTTGGAAGCCGTTGCCGAGCAGCGGCGGGCCGACTGCATCGTGGTCGGGCGGTCTCGGCATCGCGGTGGACTGCTCGGGTCGGTGCCCAAATCGTTGCTGGCGCACGCCAGTCGACCGATTGTCGTGGTGCCGTGACCGATGTGGACACTGTCGTCGGCGAGCAGTTCAACGATTCCACTCTCTCCGGGCGGCAATGGCACGGCGTGACGTTCGACCACTGCGATTTCACATTGGCCGATCTGCGCGACGCCACAACGCGCAACTGTCGCTTCGTCCACTGTGACTTCAGCCGTGCCGACCTGGCCGGCTCCACGCACACGGCCACCGCGTTTCACACCTGTACCTTCGATGGGACCGTGCTGGCCAAGTGGTCGCTGGACGGGTGCAGCCTGCTCGGCTCCACGTTCGTGAACTGCCGCTTACGGTCGTGGACCATCCGGGACACCGACCTCACGCTCGTCGGGCTGGCCGGCGTGGACCTGCGTCGCGTCAATCTGTCCGGGTTACGGCTTCGGGACGCCAATCTCACCGACGCCGACCTGCGCGAGGCCGATCTGCGTGACGCGGACCTGACCGGCGCGCGACTGCTCAACACCCGCCTCGCCGATGCCGACCTGCGTGGCGCGCGGATCGACGCCAACGGCCTTGTGCAGGCGAAACTGCGCGGCGCACGCATCGACCTTGACACGGCGATCCGGTTCGCCGCCGCCCACGGGCTGACCGTCGAACTCTGAACCCCGAGCCGATCAGATTCCGGACTGCTCCGGTGGTCCGATCTCCACCAGGTCACCGTTGTCGAGCAGTTCCGCCACCGTGCGCGGCAACAGGTACGCCGTGCCTCCGCCTGGCTGGTCGAACCACGGGATCGCGCCGCCGGTCAGTGCCTGCATCGGCCGGGTGATCCGGTACGCGTGGTAGGGCCGGTTCACCCACTCGGGTACCAGCGACCGCTGCTCGAACGGTGTGCCGGCCACGTACGTGAGGTTGCCGTCCGGTGCGCCGAACCTGTCCACCTCGGTGCCCGGCTGCAACTCCAGCAAACGCTTGCCACGGAACAACGTCAGCGGTGGTTCGCCGGCCATCGGCTGGATCGGCCACTCGACCGGGGGCGGTGCGGGCGGAGCGGCGGCCACGGCATCGTGCGGCACGCGGTCGTTCAGCCGGTCGTCGTGCCGGTCACCCATCCGGTCGTCGTGCCGGTCGGACATTCGGTCGTCGACCCGGTTGTTGAAGTGCTCGCCGACGAGCTCCGGCTCCGGGTCCAGGCTGAGGGGTGGCGGCAGCGACGGCGGAACAGCCGCCTCGGCGGGCACCTCCAGCGGTTCCATCCGCTCCATCGGCGAGGCGTGCGGTGCGTGCGGAGGAGGTAGGGGCGGCGACAGCGGCGGCGGTGGTGCGAGCGATGACAGCGACGCCGGTGGCACGAGTGATGACAGCGGCGGTGCGGGCGGCGACAGGGGCGCGGACTGTGCGAGCGGCTGTAGTGACGCCGGTGGTGCGAGCGGCGTCGGGACGTCCTCCGGTGGGCCGGATTCCGCCGGCACACCGAGCAGCAGCTTGCCGAGCAGGAACGCGGACGCGTCCGCTACCTCCTCGAACAGCATCGGCGAACTGAACTCGCCGTCGAACCAGCCGACCTGCCAACCCCGGTCCACCTGTTCCAGGTACCAGGTCCTCGGCGCAGGCTCACCGATCCGGTACAGCGAATCCGGCACGCCCAACTCGACCAGCCGCTGACGCAGCAGGTTGACCGTGCGCTCCGCCTGCGGTCGACTCACCGACGTATGCGGCGCCGGCGCCTGGATCGGCTCGGCCGGTGCCACGTCGTCGTGTTCGGCCTGGTGGTCGTCCGGCAGCACCAGATCGTCGTCGTGCTCCTCGACGTCGCCCATGCCGTGCGCGCCGAGGCCCTCGTCCGCCAGCCCGAGCGGCAGCGAAGTGGGCGACGGCTGTGTCGGGGCGGACGGCTGTGCCAGCGCGACTGTCCTGCCGTCACCCGGCTCGGCGACACCGGCCATGGCGCCGACCGGCATCGGCGGCGCAACCGCCGGCATGCCGACACCGGGACCAGGCGCACCGATCCGAGGCGGACCGGCCGGCAACGGCGAACCAGGACCGCCGGCCGGAGCCGAGCCAGGACCACCGAGACCACCGGGACCGTTGGAACCACCAGGACCACCGAGGCCGTTCGGCCCACTGAGCCCACCAGGACCAGGACCGGCAGCGCCAGGGCCACCGGGGCCGGGACCAGCGGGGCTACCGGCGGTGGGACCACCGGCGCCAGGACCAGCAGGACCGCCGGGCGCACCGGGGCCGGCGGGACGTGGCGGGCCGGGTGGACGGCCGCCGGTGATCGTGGCCGCTGCCGCGTTCCTGGTCTGCTCGTCCACCTCCGGTGGCCGGAAGCCGTTGGACCTCGCGTGCGCCACCAACTCCGGGTCCGGCGGTACGCCGTAGCGCCGCAGGTAGTAGTTGACCGCCGCCGGCCACACCCATACCCCGTCGGTGTGGAACGCGACCGGCACCACCGGGCGGCCGTCCTGGGCGAGGCGGTCGATGTCGTGACCGCGTTCCGGCAGGGCCAGCACCGCGTGGTCCAGGTACTCCAGCACCCGGTCCCTGTCCTCGTCGGACACCTGCGGCCGGTTCACCGTCGGCCGGCCGTTCGGGCCGGTGCCGTCGAAGATCCGTGCCAGCCGGAACCTGCGGCCTTGGCGCTGCTCGGGTGGCAGCCCGGACAGCTTGCGCATCAGCCATTCCGGCACGTTGTCCTCGGTGCGCGGGAAGAAGTGCAGTTCGTCCCGGAATGCCGGCGCCGGTGGTGGCGTGCGCCACTGCGGTTCGAGCCGGTCGAACTCCAGGTTGTAACTGGACGGCTTCTCGATCTGGTACCGGGCGTTGAACCAGGTGCCGCGCCCCTCGCGGTACATCCCCGCCCTGAGCTTGGCGAAGTGCATCGCGATGTCGTGTGACGCGGTCCACGGCTCCTGGTTTCCGTCGCTGCCCGTCACTTCGGCGGACAGTTCGTAGTACCGGCCGGTAGCGCGAAACTCCGCGTTGATCTGTTGCCAGTCGTCGGGCGCTGTGCGCATGAGTGCGAGCCCGATCTGCTTGACCAGGGCGTCCTGGTCGGTCGGGCTCAACGGCGTGGGTGTCGGAGGCTGAGACACAGTCACATCTTGTCGTGTGAGGGGGAGATCGGCAGCGGATATCTGGAAAAGTCTGCTTCACCTTAGCTGGCTACCGGGCGTGACCGGCCGCCCTCATGGCCGGCGGCTTCTGACAGTATGACGGCGCACCGACGCGGAGGACCACGATGACTGCCACGATCCTGGACGGCAAGGCGACCCAGTCCGTGATCTTCGACGAGCTGCGATCACGGATGGCCGCCCTGGCCGAGGCCGGTGTCGTACCGGGCCTGGGCACCGTCCTTGTGGGTGACGACCCCGGCTCGCAGTCCTACGTTCGCGGCAAGCACCGGGCCTGCGCCAAGGTCGGCATCACGTCGATCCGGCGCGACCTGCCGGCCGACATCTCGCAGGACGACCTGCTGGCCGTCATCGACGAGCTGAACGCCGACCCCGCCTGCCACGGCTACCTGGTCCAGCTTCCGCTGCCATCGCACCTGGACACCGGGAGCGTGCTGGCGCGGGTCGACCCGGTCAAGGACGCGGACGGCCTGCACCCGGTGAACCTCGGCCGGCTGGTGCTGGGCGAGCCGGGGCCGCTGCCGTGCACGCCGAACGGCATCGTGACCCTGCTGCGGCGCTACGACGTGCCGATCGCGGGCGCGAACGTGACCATTGTCGGCCGTGGCGTCACCGTCGGTCGACCACTGGGGCTGCTGCTCACCCGACGGAGTGAGAACGCCACGGTGACGCTGTGCCACACCGGCACCAAGGACCTGGCCGCCGAGACCCGCCGCGCGGACATCGTGGTGGCCGCGGCCGGCAGTCCCGCCCTGATCACGCCGGACCTGATCCGGCCGGGCGCGGCGGTGCTGGACGTCGGCATCACACGGACCGAGGCAGGATTGGTCGGCGATGTTCACCCGGACGTGCGAGAGGCGGCCGGGTTCCTGGCGCCGATGCCCGGCGGTGTCGGCCCGATGACGATCGCCATGCTGTTGTCCAACGTGGTCGAAGCGGCCGAGCGACGCGGAAGCTGAGCGGAAGGGCGGGATTGCGTGCGGGACCACACGATGGCCCACAGCGATGCCGAGCGACCAACCGATCCGGTGACGGAGCCGATCGAGCTGGGCGATGTGGGCGGGCCAACTGTGCCAACCGGATCATCCGGGTCGAGCGGTCCGGTCGGCGCTCGATCGGCCGAGCAGCCGCCGACCGCTGTGCCGGTGCCGGATCCGGGTGGTTGGCTCGGTGCCGTCCGCACGCACCTGGCGTTCGCCGTCGTACTGCTGGTGGCCGTGATCGGCGTCGTCCGGATCGTGGAGTACCACTGGCGGCAGGGCGCCGCGCTGATCGGGGGCACACTGGTGCTGGCCGCGCTGTTCCGCGCGCTGCTGCCACCCCGGCGGGCGGGCCTGCTGGCGGTCCGCGGCCGGCCGGTCGACGTGCTGTCCTACGCCGGCCTCGGCGCCCTGATGCTGTTCGTCGCCCTGACCATCCAGGGTGGACCGTTCGGCTGAGTGCTGAGTGCCGGGCGCTACTGGCCCTCGGTCACCAGGCAGTCCGGGCCGGGGAACATGAGCGCCTCGTGCCCGTCGCCGAAGCGCACCCGGTAGGGCGGCGATCCGTCGTCGTTGCGGACCTCGATGATCTCAGCGAGGCGTTCCGGCACGCCCACGGTTTTGCTCCGTACGTGTAACTGGTCACCGACCTTGGCTCGCATGGCCGATCACCTCCTCGGCTTCGAGCGTAGGGCCGGCGGGGGCGCCCCGTCAGCCCACGAACGGGTCAGTGGCTGGCGATCGCGACGCCGACGTGCGGGACCAGCGGGACGCGGTCCAACCACGCGAACACGTGCAACTGCTGCAACATCAGCGCCGCCAGCCACACCGAAAGCATGGTGCACAGCGGTCCGACGAACAGCATCTCGACCCGGCCGCCGGTGCGGTAGCGCATCGGTTTCGGCGTGCCGATCGGATACCAGAGGTGCCGGCCGATCGGCACCGGCCAGAGGATCGGGCAGCCCTCCTCGGTGATCGCGTCGCCGACGCAGTGGGCGAGGCACCCCGCGATGACGGCGACCCCGAACCACGCGGCCCTGTCGGTGCCGGTGTGCACCCATTTCCAGCACTGCCACGTGATCAGCAGCGACAACACGATCACCACGAAGGTGTCCGCGGCGTGGTCCCACTCGTGCAGCAGTCCGCGCACGCCGAGGCCGGCGAAGAAGAAGAGCAGCGTCGCGGTGATCCACGGGTTGTTCATCTTGACCAGCGACGTGGTCACCGTGCCGGCCAGCGCGGCGAACACCGCGGTGTGGGTGAACGTGCGGTGGCCGCCGTTGCGATGGGGGTCGCCCTTGAGGCGGGTGATGTTGTAGATGCCGACGCTGGCCATGTCCACGCCACGGGACATGATCTTGGTGACCGGGCCGAACGATCGGGACACGGTTGCCGGTGGGTGGTCCAGGTCGGGCAGCAGTGCCGCGCCTGACGTGAGCGCGGCGCCGGCCAGCCAGGTCTGCGGGTCCACCGGTACGCCGTGACTGCCGGCCAGCAGAGCGACCGCGCCCCATGCGGCCAGGCCCATGACGGCGTGTGTGGGTCCGGTCGACATCTGCCCCTCCGTGGTCGCCGGGGCGTGACATTAGCAAGGTGGCGGCCGGATTCCGTGCAGAAGCGCCGAGGGTGCCCGCGCACTCGTGAGCGAATAGCAGTACGCTCGTACCGTATGCGTGGGGGATGCTGGTGCCCACCGGTGCCAACAATCAAGTGAGGCGAACGCGAGAGGAGAACTCCGCCTTATGGCCAAGATCAAGGTAACCGGCACCATCGCCGAACTCGACGGCGACGAGATGACCAGGATCATCTGGCAGTTCATCAAGGACAAGCTGGTCCACCCGTACCTGGACATCAACCTGGACTACTACGACCTGGGCATCGAGCACCGGGACGCCACCGACGACCAGGTCACCGTCGACGCGGCCAACGCGATCGCCCGCCACGGTGTCGGCGTCAAGTGCGCCACCATCACCCCGGACGAGGCGCGGGTCGAGGAGTTCGGCCTGAAGAAGATGTGGCGCAGCCCCAACGGCACGATCCGCAACATCCTCGGCGGCGTGATCTTCCGCGAGCCGATCGTGATCTCCAACATCCCTCGCCTGGTGCCGAGCTGGACCAAGCCGATCGTGATCGGCCGGCACGCGCACGGCGACCAGTACAAGGCCACCGACTTCAAGGTCCCCGGCCCCGGCACGCTGACCATCAGCTACACCCCGGACGGCGGCGGCGACCCGATGGAGTTCGAGGTCGCGCGGTTCCCGGAGGGCGGCGGCGTCGCGGTCGGCATGTACAACTACCGCAAGTCCATCGAGGACTTCGCGCGGGCATCGCTGCGGTACGGCCTGGAACGCAACTTCCCGGTGTACCTGTCGACGAAGAACACGATCCTCAAGGCGTACGACGGGATGTTCAAGGACGTCTTCCAGGAGATCTTCGAGGCCGAGTTCAAGGCGGACTTCGACGCGAAGGGCCTGACCTACGAGCACCGGCTGATCGACGACATGGTCGCGGCCGCGCTGAAGTGGGAGGGCGGCTACGTCTGGGCGTGCAAGAACTACGACGGTGACGTGCAGTCCGACACGGTCGCGCAGGGCTTCGGCTCGCTCGGCCTGATGACGTCGGTGCTGATGACCCCGGACGGCAAGGTCGAGGCCGAAGCCGCGCACGGCACCGTGACCAGGCACTATCGCCAGCACCAGCAGGGCAGGCCGACGTCGACCAACCCGATCGCGTCGATCTTCGCGTGGACCCGTGGCATCGCCCAGCGCGGCAAGCTGGACGGCACGCCCGAGGTGACCGCGTTCGCGGAAACCCTGGAGCGGGTGGTCGTCGAGACCGTCGAGAGTGGCCGGATGACCAAGGACCTCGCGCTGCTCGTCGGCCCCGACCAGCCGTGGCTGACCACCGAGGAGTTCCTCGGCGCGCTGGACGAGAACCTGCAGAAGGCGATGGCCGGCTGAACCACCGGGGTGGCCGGCACGGCGAATGCCGGCCACCCGTCGGGTGGTTTCGACCGGTAGTTCGCCCCACCGCACGCGGGAATGGGCTATACACAGAGCCTGGATTGTCGATGCCAGCCGTGGAGCGTGCGACGTGTTCGGCCTGTCGAAGCGGATGCTGATCGTGATCGGCCTGGTGGTCGTGGTCGCGTTGATGCTCGTCGTACAGAACAACAAGAAGGGCAGCGCCCAGCCGGGCAGCGGTGGTTCGTCGACTGCCGGGTGCCAGGTCCAGGTGACCGCCGACGTGCTGAACATCCGTTCCGGACCGGACGACACGGCGACCGTCGTCGGCAAGCTGACCACCGGCGCCGTCACGGCAGCGCAGGCCACGGTGCAGAACGGTTATCGCGAGCTGAGCAACGGCCACTGGGCCTCCAGCCAGTTCCTCAAGACGGTGACCGGGAGCTGTTAGGGAGCCGCTCGGTACCGTCCCGTGCATGGACCTGCCCGATGACCTGATCGCGGCGCTGACCGGACCGAGCGCCTGCTTCCTCGCGACCCTGATGCCCGACGGCTCGCCGCAGCTCACCCAGACCTGGGTGGACACCGACGGCAAGCACATCCTGATCAACAGCGTCGATGGCCACCAGAAGGTCAGGAACGCCCGACGCGATCCACGAGTCGCCATCAACGTCGTCGATCCGCCCGCCTACTACGCGATCCGGGGGCGCGTCGTGGACATCACCACCGACGGCGCGGCCGAGCACATCGAGAAGCTCTCCCAGCGCTACAACGGCGGCCCGTATCCGTGGTACGGCGGCCGGGACCAGGTCCGCGTGCTGCTCACGATCGAGGCCGATCGCATCAGGGAGCCGCGCCGCCGCCGTTGACAACCTCCGGTCGGTAACCTCCCGTGGTGCTCACGGTATCCACCATCAACGTCAACGGCGTGCGAGCGGCCGCCGGCAAGGGTTTCCTGGCCTGGCTGGCCGCCACCGACGCCGATGTGGTGTGCGTGCAGGAAACCAGGGCCACACTGGACCAGTTGCCGGCCGCGGTCCGCACACCGGACGGCTGGCACGCGGCGTTCGCCGAGGCCGCCGACAAGGGCCGCAACGGCGTCGGCATCCTCACCCGTGAGCCACCCGGCGAGGTACGGCAGGGCTTCGGTGTGGCCGAGTTCGACACCAGCGGCCGGTACCTGGAGGTCACGCTGCCCGGCCTGGTGGTCGGCAGCCTGTACCTGCCCAGCGGCGATGTCGGCACCACGCGCCAGGAGGAGAAGTGGCGGTTCCTGGCCGGTTTCCTGCCTTATTTGGCCGATCTAAGAGAGAAGGCGGCGGCCGACGGCCGTGAGGTGTTGATCTGCGGTGACTGGAACATCGCGCACACCGAACTGGACCTGAAGGCATGGCGCACCAACCAGCGCAACTCCGGTTTCCTGCCGGAAGAACGCGCGTGGCTGAGCGAACTCTTCGGCGAGACCGGCTACGTCGACGTGACGCGGTCGCTGCATCCCGGTATGGCGGGGCCCTATTCGTGGTGGTCCTACCGGGGCAAGGCGTTCGACAACGATGCCGGCTGGCGCATCGATCTGCATGTCGCGACGCGGGGGCTCGCCGAGCGTGCCGAGTCGTCGGTGGTCGAGCGGGCGGCCACGTATGCCGAGCGGTGGTCCGACCACGCTCCGGTGACCGTGCGGTATCGGTCGTGAGCATGCAGATCACCACGCGTAACGCGCGGTTCCAGCAGTGGCAGTCGTTGCTGGACAACAGGACCAAGCGCACCCGCGCCGGCCAGTTCCTGGTCCAGGGCGTCCGGCCGATCACGCTCGCCGCCCGGCACGACTGGCCGATCCGGACGTTGATCCACCCGATCGGGCGACCCCTGTCGCAGTGGGCGACAGGTTTGCTCGATGAGCTACGCGTCGAGCGGATCGCGATGGCGCCCGAACTGCTGGCCGAACTCACCGGCAAGGACGAGCCGGCGGAACTCGTCGCGGTCGTGACGCAGGCACCGGACAAGCTGGACCGGATCGCGGTGCGGCCGGACTTTCTCGGTGTCGTGTTCGACCGGCCGACCAGCCCCGGCAACGTCGGGACCGTGATCAGGTCGGCGGACGCCTTCGGTGCGGCCGGTGTCATCGTGGCCGGTCATGCCGCCGATCCCTACGATCCCAAGGCCGTCCGGGCGAGCACGGGGTCGCTGTTCGCGCTGCCGGTGGTGCGCGTGCCGGCGCCGAGCATGGTGATCGACTGGCTGGCGGACGTCCGCGCCGCCGGGGTGTCGGTCCGGTTGGTCGGCACGGACGAGACTGGCCGGTACGACGTGGCCGACCACGACCTCACCGGGCCGACGCTGCTGGTGGTGGGCAACGAGACCAGCGGCATGAGCGCGGCATGGCGGGAGGCGTGCGATGTCGTGGTGCGCATTCCGATCGGTGGCGCCGCGAGCTCGCTGAACGCGGCCAGCGCGGCATCCGTCGTGCTCTACGAGGTGGCCCGCCAGCGTGCTTGAATGTGACGCGGGTCACATGTGAGCCAGGTTCCTTAGCCGGTCATCACACCTCATCGGCAGCCCTACGCTCCATCGGTGGTAGCCGACATCACACCTTCCGAGTCCGCGATCCGCCGAGCGCTCCGCCGTGCTCAGGACGGTGCGGCACTCGACGTGACCGAGTCCGCCGTCCTGTTGCACGCCAAGGGCGACTCCTTCGACGAACTGCTCGCCACCGCCGGCCGGGTCCGGGACGCGCACCTGGCCGCCGAGGGCCGCGCCGGTCTCGTCACCTACAGCCGCAAGGTCTTCATCCCGCTGACCCGCCTGTGCCGGGACCGTTGTCACTACTGCACGTTCGTCACCGTCCCCGGCAAGGTACCGGCCGCCTACCTCGAACGCGGCGAGGTGCTGGACATCGCCCGTCAGGGCGCCGCCGCCGGTTGCAAAGAGGCCCTGTTCACGCTCGGCGACCGCCCCGAGGATCGCTGGCCGGCCGCCCGCGAGTGGCTCGACGCCCGCGGCTATTCGTCCACAGTGGACTACCTGCGCTCGGTCGCCATCGCGGTGCTCGAGGAGACGGGGCTGCTGCCGCATCTCAATCCCGGCGTGCTGAGCTGGGAGGAGCTGACGCGGCTGCGTCCGGTCGCGCCCAGCATGGGCATGATGCTGGAGACGACGGCACGTCGCCTGTGGAGCGAACCGGGCGGTCCGCACTACGGCAGCCCGGACAAGGAGCCCGCTGTCCGGCTGCGCGTGCTCGCCGACGCCGGCCGCGTCAACGTCCCGTTCACCACCGGCATTCTCATCGGCATCGGCGAGAACCTGGTGGAGCGAGCCGAATCCCTGCACGCCATCCGGAGCGCTGCCCGGCAGTACGGGCACATCCAGGAAGTCATCGTGCAGAACTTCCGGGCCAAGCCGGACACCGCGATGCGCGCCACGCCGGACGCGGACCTGCGTGAGCTGGCCGCCACCGTCGCCGTCGCCCGGCTGCTGCTCGGTGCCGGTGTGAGCGTGCAGGCGCCGCCCAACCTCGTCGGCGACGAGCACGCCCTGCTGCTGCGGGCCGGCATCGACGACTGGGGCGGCGTTTCCCCCGTCACGCCGGACCACGTGAACCCGGAACGGCCGTGGCCGGACCTGGACCGCCTGGCCGAATGGACCAAGGCCGCGGGGTACACCCTGCGCGAGCGGCTCACGGTGTATCCGCGCTACGTCGTGCGTGACCACTGGATCGACATACGCCTGCACGACCACGTCAAGGCCCTGGCTCTTACGGACGGCCTCGCCCGCGAGGGCACGTCGCCGGTCGGCATGCCGTGGCAGGAACCGGACGGCGGCCTGGACACCGTCGGCCGCGCCGACCTGCACGAGACCATCGACACCAGCGGCCGTACCGACGACCGCAGGGGCGACTTCGACTCCGTCTACGGCGACTGGACCGAGCTGCGGTCCCAGCTCTCGGCCGGCGTCGTGCCGCCACGCCTGGCCAGCGACGTGGCCGCCGGCCTGCGCCTCGCCGCGTCCCGTCCCGCCGCGTTGCTGGACGAGGAGCACGTCGACGTGGCGCTGGCCCTGTTGACCGCGGAAGGCCCGGCGCTGGAAGCGCTGACCAGGCTGGCCGACGACCTGCGGGCCGACGTCGTCGGGCCGGACATCACCTACGTGGTGAACCGCAACATCAACTTCTCCAACGTCTGCTACGTCGGCTGCCGGTTCTGCGCGTTCGCACAACGCGAACGGGACGCCGACGCGTACCGGTTGTCCGTCACGGACGTGGCCGATCGTGCCCAGGAGGCGTGGCAGGCCGGCGCCACCGAGGTGTGCATGCAGGGCGGTATCGACCCCGCGCTGCCGGTCACGTACTACGCCGACATCGTCCGTGCGATCAAGGCGCGGGTGCCCGGCATGCACGTGCACGCGTTCAGCCCGATGGAGATCGTGAGCGCGGCGGCCAAGGCCGGCGTGAGCGTCACGGAGTGGCTGACGGAACTGCGCGACGCCGGACTGGACACCATCCCCGGCACAGCAGCCGAAATCCTGGACGACGACGTCCGCTGGGTGCTGACGAAGGGAAAACTGCCGGCGTCCACCTGGATCGACGTGGTGTCCACGGCGCACCGGCTGGGCATCCGGTCGTCCAGCACGATGATGTACGGCCACGTGGACCATCCGGGGCACTGGCTGGCGCACCTGCGGACGCTGGCCAGGGTGCAGGCGGACACGGGCGGTTTCACGGAGTTCGTCGGACTGCCGTTCGTGCACCGCAACGCGCCCATCTATTTGGCCGGCGTGGCCCGCACCGGCCCGAGCCGCCGCGACAACCGGGCAGTACACGCACTGGCACGGCTGGGTTTCGCGGGCCTGATCGACAACGTCCAGTGCTCGTGGGTGAAACTCGGCGACGAGCAGACGGCGGAGTTGCTGCGCGGCGGCGCCAACGACATCGGCGGCACGCTGATGGAGGAGACCATCAGCCGCATGGCGGGGTCGGAGCATGGTTCGGCGCGCACGGTCGCGGAGTTGGAGGGGTTGGCGGCACTGGCGGGTCGTCCGGCGAGGCAGCGGACCACCACCTACCAGGCAGCATGAGTCGCTAGCAGGTGGTCCATACGGCTGGTGGTGACCCCCCTGTCGAGCGCGTTGGCACGGTCGGTAGTTTTTTCGGGGTTGGTGCACTTGTCGCTTCCCCCGGTTGGGGGACAGCCGTTGCCAGGAGGCGGGCTCATGCACAGCCGAGTTGCGTTCGAGGCGCTCTCGGCCGTCCGCGACAGCATGGACGGCGGCCTTGCCGGGACGGTGGGCGTGGTCGCGGTCCTGTTGGGCGCGATCGGCCTGGTCTACGGCCTGACTCGCCATCACCGTCAGGCAGTCGCGAGGCGAGCGGCGGAGCGAACCCGCTCCTAGCGAGCGTTTGCGGTCGGTCGGTCGGCCGTTCGCCGGTCGTGCTCGCGTTCGGTCGTGCTCGCGTTTGCGGTTGTGGTTCGTCGGTCGCGTTCGCCTTGCGATCGTTGGTTCGTCGGTCGCAGTCGCGTTCGTTCGTCGCTCGCGTTGCGGCGGGCGGGGGGCTTGGCTAGCGTCCCCATGTGGCGGACAAGCAATCCAGGATCGGTCGCCTGCGGGCGAGGTATGGCTGGCTGGACCACGTGATCCGCGCCAACGAATCGTATGGTGAGCATTACGGCAACCACTATGCGGCCGCGATCACGTACTTCAGTGTGCTGTCGCTGATACCCATTCTCATGGTCGCCTTCGCCATCGCCGGGATAGTGCTGGCCGGGAACACCCACCTGTTGGGTGAACTCCAGTCGGCGATCACCAAGTCGATGCCAGGCGCTCTGGGCACCACCCTGCACGATGTGGTCAACGAGGCGATCACCGCCCGAGGCGCGGTGGGCATAGTGGGCTTGGTGATCGCGCTGTATTCCGGCATCGGCTGGATGGGCAACCTTCGCGACGCGTTGACGGCGCAATGGGGCCAAGAGCGGAGGAAACTGCCGCTGCTACCGACAATGCTGCGGGATTTGCTGGCACTGATCGGCCTGGGGCTGGCGTTGGCGGTCTCGATCGCGATCACGGTGGCCGGCACCGGTATGGGCGCGTACCTCATCCGCCTGGCCGGTCTGGCCGATGACGGTTGGGCGCGATTCTCGCTGGTCGTACTGACGGTGCTGTTGTCGTTGTTGGCCAACTGGTTGGTGTTCCTGTGGGTGATCGCCCGGCTGCCACGCGAGCGGGTCGGTGTAGGGAGCGCGGTCCGGGGAGCCCTGGTCGCGGCGATCGGGTTCGAGGCGTTGAAACAGTTGGCGACGGTGTTGCTGAAGTCGGCCGTCCACTCACCAACCGGCGCGGTGTTCGGTTCGATCATCGGGCTACTGGTGTTCGCGAACCTGGTATCGAGATTCCTGCTGATGGCAACGGCGTGGACGGCCACAGCCGCCGAAAACCAAACGGCCAGGCCGATCCCGGCACCACCGCCCGCCGTGATCCGGCCGATAGTCGTCACCAGGCAAGGCATGACCCCCGGCGCGGCAGCGGGCCTGATGGTGGCGGTCGGTTTGACCGGGTGGGCACTCCGCCGCAGACGCTGACCACCGTCCTCGATGCCGCGAGTCGCGATCTTCAGCCGTGCGAGTGGCAACGTTGGCCGGCCAGCGCAACGCCACCACGCACCCACGGATCGGACGCAACGAGGGTTATCCCGACTCGTCGGCGCATGACCAGTCCTTCCTGCTCCTCCCGATTCCCACCGACCATTGCGGCAATGAAGAGATCGGGACGTGCCGGCCGTCGACGCGAACGACGCGCCGACCTTGTTGGGCCACCTCCTGTAACTGCGCTATTCGGACTCGGGTTCTGCGGGACTGGGTTCTGCTGGGTTGTGGTCTTCCGCCGGACCGGGCTTCGGCGCGTTGGTGGGTGCGTTGTGAGTCGGATCGTGCCAAGGGCTGCTCCTGTGGGCTATCTCGATGATCAGGACGACGTTGTCTCTTGTGGTGTAGATCAGCTCCTGCGTGCCTGCTCGTAGCCTCAGCGTGCCGGGGCGGCCGGACAACTCACTGGCGTCTCGTGGGCGTGGTTGTTCGGCCAGGGAGTCGATCGTGTGTTGCATGCGACGCCTGGTGGGCTTGCCGAGACTGAGCAGGGCCTGGCGGGCCGCTGGTCGGACCTCGATTCGGTGTGGTGGGCTCACTGTTCGTCTGTTGCCTCCAACTCGGCTACTACGTCTGTCCACGGCACGGGCGGGTCGGGGCCGTCCAGGGATCGGGTGGCTCGGGTGGTCCAGTAGGCGTCCTCCAGTTGTTCCAGGTGTTCGGCGGCCTCGGCGGGGACCAGGGCCGCCAGGCGTTTGCCGTAGCGGGTGAGGTAGATCGTGGTGCCTTCGCGTACTTCGTCCAGTAATTCGGGTAGGTGGGCGCGGGCGTGGGAGATCGCGACCTCGACGTGTACGGCGTCGGTGGCGCGGAAGCTGATGTCGATGGTGGGTTCGGTGGGCATGAGGCAAGTGTACGAGTTGTACAAGATGTACGGCATCACTCGAAGGTGTGACAGGATGTGTCGGCTGTCGGTCACCGGGTGTGGGTGGCTAGCCTGCCTTCGTGCGCGCAACCGCCCGGAAACCCGCCACCACGGTCGCCAGGATCGCGTGTGTGCTGGTCACGGCCGGTTTGCTCGGTTCGCCGGCCGGCCTGGCTCACGCGGACGCGCCCCTCACACCATCGGTGCCCACACCGGTCACCACCTGCCCGGACCAGGTCACGCCCCCACCGGCCGTCGACTCGTCCGAGGTGCCGTCGCCGGGGCAACCGGCGCCGACGCCCGTTTCCGAGCCGAAGGTGCCGGCCGGTGGGCCACGGATGGCGGAATGCGGCTACGTCCTGCCGCCCGGCGCCCCACCGTTGCCGACCGATCTCGCCTACTCGTCGTGGGTGCTCCAGGATCTCGACACCGGTGCGGTGCTGGCGGCCAAGGACCCGCACGCGCGGGAGCGGCCCGCCTCGCTGATCAAGCTGCTGCTCGCGCAGGTGGTTGCGCGGGAACTGAACCCGAGTACGCCGGTGGTGGGCACGACCGACGACGCCAACCAGGACGGCTCGCGGGTCGGCGTCGGGCCGGGCGGGCAGTACACGGACGGGCTGTTGCTGGACGGGCTGCTGCTGGCCTCCGGTAACGACGCGGCACACGCACTGGCGATGCAGCTCGGCGGCATGGCGACGACCGTCGACAAGATGAACGCCCTGGCCGCGCAGCTCGGCGCACAGGACACCCGGACGGCGACGCCGTCCGGGCTCGACGGACCGGGTATGTCGACGTCGGCCTACGATCTGTCCGTCATCTTTCGTGCCGACATGGCCACCCCCCTCATCGCAGAGACCGTACATACCGAGCAAGTACCATTCCCTGGCTACGGCACCAAGCCGGGATTCGTG
>DATBDL010000332.1:0-22893 GCA_036269975.1 Pseudonocardiaceae bacterium
GTCCAACTCCGGCGCGAACGGCGGCGGTAACACCGCAGGTCAGACGACCGGTGGCGGCGGCAATGTCGCTGCGGTCGCCGTGGCGATCTCGCCCGATGCCGGCGCCGGCCAGATCAACCCGACTACGCCGATCGTGGTGAAGGCGTCGAACGGCACGCTGACCACCGTCACCGTGACCAACACGGTCAAGGGGACCGTGGTCACCGGTGCGTTCTCCGCCGACAGGAGCACCTGGACGTCGAACGAGGACCTCGGCTACGGCTCGACCTACGCGGTGAACGCGATCGGCGCGAACGGCGGCAAGTCGGTCACCCAGACGGCCACCGTGAGCACCATCAATCCGGCGAAGACCAGCTTTGCGAACATGATCCCCGCGCCCGCGTCGGTGCAGAGCACGGGCGTCGGCGTCGGCCAGCCCGTGACGTTCATGTTCAGCCACGCCGTCACGAACAAGAAGGCGGTGCAGGCGGCACTCACCGTGACCACCACACCGAACCAGCCGGGCGCGTGGTACTGGATCTCCAGCACCCAGGTGGACTACCGCGCCCAGAGCTACTGGCAGGCCGGCACCACGATCAACGTGACCGCCAAGATCTACGGCCTGGACATGGGTGGCGGCGTGTACGGCGCGGAGGACCGCACGGTCACCTACCACGTGCACGACGCCATGGTCGCCAAGGCCGACGGCAACACCGAGAAGATGGGCATCTACGACAACGGCAACCTGATCAACACGCTGCCGATCAGCATGGGCAAGACGACGACGCCGACGCACGACGGCCCGCACGTGATCTCGGCGAAGAACCAGTCGGTCGTCATGGACTCGTGCACGTACGGCGTCTGCCCGCCGGACCCGCGTGCCTACAAGGAGACCGAGTACTGGGCCGAGCGTATGTCCAACAGCGGCGAGTTCGTGCACGAGAACCCGAACACCGTCGGCGCGCAGGGCAGCTCGAACGTCTCGCACGGCTGCATCAACCTCAGTGAGTCCAACGCGCAGTGGTTCTTCAACCACTTCGGCGTCGGTGACGTGGTCGAGGTGACCAACTCCGGCGGCCCGAAACTGCCGATCTGGGACCTGTACGGCGACTGGGAGGTCCCATGGTCCACGTGGTCGGCGGGTAACGCCTGATCGTTCTTTGGCATGAAGCGGGGGCCAGGTCCGAAACCGGACCTGGCCCCCGCTTGTGGTTTACGACAGTTACGAGAGTGCCAGGAACAGCACGCCACGCGGGGTGCCGACGCCGGTCACGTTGTCGTAGCCCTTGGTGGTGTGGATCGTCTGGTCGGGGTCGTTGAACATCCGGACCGTGCGGACGAGGCCGCCGGTGGCGTCCGTTCCGTTCACGAAGTCCACCCGCACCACGCCGGTGTTCACCGGCTGCACGTCCGAGATCGCCGGGGTGTGTGCCGTGAAGTGGTAGAGCAGCGGGTTGATGAAACCGTGGTGGAAGTGGTCGAGCTGGTCGGAGACGGCCATCATGCCGGCCATCAGCGGGCTGGCCAGGCTGGTGCCACCGAGCCGGAACTGGTCGTAGAACGTGCCCTCCGGGAAGGTCTGGGTCATCCCGACCAGGAAGCCGGTGTTCGGGTCGGCCAGCATCGAGATGTCCGGCACGACACGACCCCGGTTGGTGCCGGTCTGGTTCGCCGCGGCCAGCGCGTCCGGCACGACGCCCTTCTGGTAGTCCGGCTCGGCGAACACGCGGCTGGTGCCGCCGCCGGAACCGCTCTGGTAGACCGGCGCGTTCCAGACGCCGTTGCCCAGCGACGCCTTGCCGATCTCCCAACCGGTCTGCAGGACCACGTTGTCGTTACGGCCGATGCCGAGGCTGGTGCCGCCGACCGCGGTCACGAACGGGTCGACGGCGGAGAAGTCGGCCTCGGGCCGACCGACCCGAGCGGCCTCGTCGCCGTTGTCGCCGGACGAGAAGTACACGCCGATGCCTTCGAGCACCGCCTGCACGGCGATCTGGTGGAACGCCTGGATTTCACTCGCGTCGAGGTCCTCACCCGAGAAGCCGTAGGAGTTGGAGACCATGCTCGCGCTGTGCGCCGCGATGATGCTGTTCAGCGACGCGTCCAGGGACAAGCCCTGGCAGTCGGCACCACCGACGAACAGGATGTGCGCGCCGGGTGCCATCGCGTGTACTGCCTCGACGTCCAGCGCCTGCTCGGTGTACCAGCCGGCGGCACCGCACGCGGCCTCCTCACCGGGGGTGGGGTCGGCGACCTGCTCGGTGAACTGCGACGCGAGCAGCGGGTGCGCCGGGTCGTTGCGGCTGGCGTACGTGGCGGCGTCCGAGAACAGGTTCGGCGAGCCGAACGCGTCCACGATCGCGACCGTCACGCCACGGCCGTCGATACCGGCCTTGACCACGTCACTGATGCCGTAGGCACCCCGGAGCTGGCTGGGGACGTAGCCGCACGGCGCGTAGGACAGCGTCTGGCCCTGGAACTTCGGGTCGGTCGTGTCGACCTGCTGGCCGAAGAACTGGCTGCACGGCGAAGCGTTGCGGAACCCCGCCGGCGGGGCGACGACATCGGGATCAGCCAACTGCGGCTTCATCAGAGACTGCGACTGGTCGATGCCGACGACGCCGAGCACGGTGGTGGCAAGGGAAGCCGGGATGGACAGGTCGGTGTCGGGTGCCCTGAGCGTCTGGCCTTGAACGGCGTACTCGCCGAGCCGCACGTGGAACACGCCGTCGATCTGGGCTGCCGTACCCGTGGCCTCGACGTAGGCGTTGTTGCTCGGCACGGTGTCGATGGCGAACCCGGACGAGCCGAGCCAGCCGCTCACCGAACCGACCTGGCTGGCCGTGGGCGCGAACTGCGCCTTGACCTGGGCCGGGCTGAGGTAGTGGGCGTAGCTGGAACTTGCCGGGTCGGACACGTTCGACGCCAGCGCCTCGGCGCCGGCCTCGTCGCGGGTCCGTAAGTAGACGCGGAAGGTGATCGACGAGGAAGCCGCCGGGTCAGCGACCTTACTGGATGGTGTCGCCCATTGCGGATGGGATTGCGGGATGGCCGACGGCCCATCCGCCGCCGCGGCCGGCAGGGCGGCGGCCAACCCGGCCACCACTGCCGCGGCAACGACTATCGCGGGGGTTTTTCGCACTGCAGGGTCCCCTTCTGCCTATTTGTGCCGGCCGAGGATTCATCGGCCCGACGGCGAATGTACGGCGCGCGTCACTCGTTAGAGAAGGAAAAAGTTCACCTCGGATCGATCCTGTTACCGTGAGTGTCCTAAACAGCCGCCGAATGGAGCATCCGCATGAGCGATCGGCCCGCATTCGATCCGGATTCCGCACCGGCCGATCCGATCGAGTTGTTGCGGACATGGTTGTCGGCCGCCGTTGATCTGCCGCGGGTCGATCCGCTGCCGCGCGCCACCGTGCTGTCCACCGTGGATGAATTCGGCCATCCGGACGCACGGGTTGTCATGCTGCGCGGGATATCCCCGGCCCCCTCGGCCGGTTTGTCATTCGCCAGCAGTGCGCTCAGTCCCAAGGGCCGCCAATTGGCGGACACGCCGTGGGCGGCACTGACATTCCACTGGCCAGGACAGGGCCGTCAGGTCCGCGTGCGTGGTCAGGTGACGGCAGCCGAGGGCGCCGCCGACTTCGCGGCACGGCCACCGGGCAGCCGCGCCGAGGTCGTCGTCGGCAGCCGGCAGAGCGAGCCCCTGAGCGACCTGGCCGAACTGCGTGCCGCGCTCGCGTCGGCGGACGTCGACGCGGCGCCGGCCGACTGGACGCAATACACATTGCGCCCGGCCGAGTTCCAGTTCTTCCAGATCGACCCCGACCGGGTCCACGTCCGCCTGCGCTACGACCGAGCCGACGACGACACGTGGCGCAGGCGTCTACAGTGGCCTTGACCACCCAGGCCGTGTCGGGCGGCATCATGCCAATACCAACACCGAGACTACGCTGCGGTGGCGTGAGCGAGGGCGAGCCGCTGATCAGCGATGGCGTCACCCAGGGGATCGTGCGGATCGGGGACACGGTGCGGCGGCCGCTGCGACCGTTCAGCCTGACCGTGCAGGCGTACCTGGCTCACCTTCGCGACGCCGGGTTCGCCGGCGCGCCGCGTCCCCTTGGCATCGACGAGCGGGGGCGGGAGGTGCTGTCGTTCGTTCCCGGTGACGTGGCGAGTTGGCTGCCGCCGGAGCGGACGGCGGGTGCGGACGTGCTGGTGGCCCTGGCTCGGTTGATCCGTGCGCTGCACGAGGTTTCGGCCGGGTGGGTACCGCCGCCCGACGCGGTGTGGGGCGGGACGCCGGCCAACGCGGGACGCATCACCGAGCGCGCCGAGTTGGTCAGCCACCGCGACTACGCGCTGGGAAACGTGGTCTTCCGCGACGGCCTGCCCACCGCGTTGATCGACTTCGACCTGGCCAAGCCGACCACCCGGCTCTACGACATCGCGAACGCGCTGTGGTACTGGGCGCCACTGCGCGATCCGCGAGACCGATCACCCGCGCTCATGGACGCCGACATCCCGCACCGGGTCGCGGTGTTCGCGGACGCCTACGGCATGACAACGCGGCAGCGCGCCGAACTGGCACCGTTGGCCGTCGACATGGTGTGCCGCTATCACGCGGAGTCCCGTACGTCGGCCGAGCTGGACCCGGTGTTCCGCAGGCTGTGGGAGAACGGCGACAAGGACAAGCTGTCCCGTGCCGAGGCGTGGGTACGCGAGATGGCCCCGGCGATCACCGCCAGACTCGTCCGGTCGGGCTAGGCCACGGACCGCTGGTGCCCGTCCAGCCCGAGGTGCCGGCTGATCAGCATGCGCTGGACCTCGCTGGTGCCCTCGCCGATCTCCAGGATCTTGGCGTCCCGGTAGAAGCGGCCGACCGGTGTCTCGTTCATGAAGCCGTAGCCGCCGAAGATCTGGGTGGCGTCGCGGGCGTTGTCCATCGCGGCGTTGGACGCGACCAGCTTCGCGATGGCGGCGTCCTTCTTGAACGGCTCACCACGCAGCATGCTTGCCGCTGCGTGGTAGTAGGCCAGGCGCGCGGTGTGGGTGCGCACCTCCATGTCGGCGATCTTGAACTGGATCGCCTGGTACTCACCGATCTTGTGGCCGAACGCCTCGCGTTCCCGCGCGTACCGCACGCACTCGTCGACGCAGCCCTGCGCGAGACCGGTGGACAGCGCGGCGATCGCGATCCGGCCTTCGTCCAGAATGGACAGGAACTGGGCGTAGCCCCTGCCGCGCTCGCCGAGCAGGTTCTCCGCCGGCACCCGGCAGTCCACGAAGGACAGTTCGCGGGTGTCCGACGCGCACCAGCCGACCTTCGAGTACTTCTTCGACACGGTGAAGCCGGGCGTGCCGGCCGGCACGATGATGGTCGAGATCTCCTTGCCGCCATCGGGTTTTCTACCGGTGACGGCCGCCACCGTGACCAGCGCCGTGATATCGGTGCCGGCGTTGGTGATGAACGCCTTCGTGCCGTTGATCACCCACGTGTCGCCGTCGAGGCGGGCCGTCGTCGCCGTGGCGCCGGCGTCCGAGCCGCCGCCCGGCTCCGTCAGGCCGAACGCGCCGAGCGTCTCGCCGGCGCACAGCGCCGGCAGCCAGCGCCGCTTCTGTTCCTCGGTACCGAATCGGTAGATCGGCATGGCGCCGAGCGACACGCCTGCCTCGACGGTGACCGCGACCGACGAGTCGACTCGCGCCAACTCCTCCAGGGCGAGGCACAGCGCGAAGTAGTCGCCGCCCATGCCACCGTGTTCCTCGTCGAACGGCAGGCCGAACAGGCCCATCCGCGCCATGCCGGCGACGATGTCGTAGGGGAACTCGCCACGCTCGTAGAAGTCCCCGATGACGGGTGCCACCTCGTGCCGGGCGAAGTCCTCGACCGTCTTGCGCAGCGCCTCGTGTTCCGCGTCGAGCCTGTTGTCGATCATTGCCGTTCCTCCGGGTTCGCCGGCGTTACCACAGCCAGATGTTGGTCCAACGCGACCTGTTGGCCAGCGTGGACGAACAATTCCGTCACGACACCATCCACCTGTGCGGTGATGGTGTGCTCCATTTTCATCGCCTCGACCACCAGCAGCGGTGTGCCGGCGGCGACGTCGTCGCCCACCGCGACCCGCACCGCGAGCACGGTGCCGGGCATCGGACTGGTCAGCGGCCCACCCGCCGCGCCACCCGAATCGGCGCTCGCGCCACCGAGCCGCTCGATCTCGGTCAGCGCCCACGTCCGCCCGTCGATCCCCAGCCACAGCACGGCACCATCGCGCGCGCGGCCGTAGCGTCGGGTGGTCCCGTCGTAGGTGGCGACCAGATCGACACCGGACCAGCGGGCGGTGGCGCGCATCGGCTCGCCGTCGCCGATCGCGACCACGGCGTCGTGCGCGCGGCCACGCAGCCGGACGTGCGCCGGCTCATGACCTGCGACGCCGAACGACCACGTTGTCCACGCCGGTCCGCCGACCCGCCAGCCGCCGGGCACGTCCCACGGGTCGGTCAGCGGACCGGCCGGTTCCAGCGCCAGCGCGCGCTCCAGCGCGGCCGCCGCCAGCACGTGCGGCGGCACGTCGTCATCGACCAGTTCACTCAGCGACCGTTCGACCAGACCGGTGTCCAGGTGGCCGGCGACCACGTCCGGGTGCGCCAACAGCCGCAGCAGAAAGCCCAGATTCGTTGTGACGCCGAGCAAACGCGTGTCCGCGAGCCCCGCCCGCAGCCGGCGCAGCGCGTCCGCGCGGGTCGGGCCGTGCGCGATGTACTTGGCCAGCATCGGGTCGTAGTCGCTGCTGACGGTCATACCCTCCGCGAGCGCCGAATCGACGCGCAGTGGGTTTGTCGCCTCGTGCAGCGACAGCACCCGGCCGCCGGTGGGCAGGAAGCCGCGGGCCGGGTCCTCGGCGTAGAGCCGGACCTCGATCGCGTGGCCGTTCGGCGACCCCGCGCGGATCGTCAACCGCTCGCCGGCCGCCACCAGGAGCTGCTGTTCGACCAGGTCGATGCCGGTGACCAGTTCCGTGACCGGGTGCTCCACCTGGAGGCGGGTGTTCATCTCCATGAAGAAGAACTCGCCCGGCCGGTCGGCGGACAGAATGAACTCGACCGTGCCGGCGCCGGTGTAGCCGACGACCTTGGCCGCGTCCACCGCGGCCTGCCCCATCCGCTGGCGGGTGGGCTCGTCCAGGATCGGTGACGGCGCCTCCTCGACGATCTTCTGGTGCCGCCGTTGCAGGCTGCACTCGCGCTCGCCGAGTTGCAGCACGGTGCCGTGGCTGTCGGCGAGGATCTGGATCTCGATGTGCCTCGGCCGGCTGACGAACCGTTCCACCAGCAGCGTGTCGTCGCCGAACGACGCGGCCGCCTCCCGCCGTGCCGACGCGATCGCCTCGGCGAGCTCGGCCGCCGCGGAAACCAGCCGCATGCCCTTGCCGCCACCACCGGCGGACGGCTTGAGCAGCACCGGAAACCCGATCTCGGCGGCGGCTTCGGCGAGCTGGGAATCGGACATCCCCGGCTCGGTCCGGCCGGGTACGACCGGCACGCCGGCCGCGTCGACCGCGAGCTTGGCGCGGATCTTGTCGCCCATCGCCTCGATCGCCGACGCGGGCGGCCCGACGAACACCAGGCCCGCGTCGGCGCACGCCCGCGCGAAGGCCGCGTTCTCGGAGAGGAAGCCGTAACCGGGATGCACCGCCTGCGCGCCGGTCTGCCGTGCCGCCGCGATGATCCGCTCGATCGACAGGTAACTCTCGGCCGCCCTGGCCGGCCCGATGCGGACGGCGACGTCGGCCGCGAGCACATGCCGCGCACCGGCGTCCGGATCGCTGTAGACGGCGACCGACCGAACACCCAGCCGGCGCAGCGTGTCGATCACGCGGACGGCGATCTCGCCACGGTTGGCGACCAGCACTGTGTCAAACATGTCTCACATCCGGAAGACGCCGTAGCCGACAGGGGCGAGCGGCGCGTTCGCCGCGGCGGACAGGGCGAGGCCGAGCACGGTCCTGGTGTCCTTCGGGTCGATCACGCCGTCGTCCCACAGCCGTGCCGTCGAGTAGTACGGGTTGCCCTGCTCCTCGTACTGCTGCCGGATCGGCGACTTGAACGCCTCCTCGTCCTCGGGCGACCACGGCGTGCCGGCTTTCGCGAGCTGGTCGGCGCGCAGTGTCGCCACGACGGACGCGGCCTGCTCGCCGCCCATCACGGAGATCCGGGCGTTGGGCCACATCCAGAGGAACCGGGGCGAGTACGCCCGGCCGCACATCGAGTAGTTGCCCGCGCCGAACGAGCCGCCGATGACCACGGTGAACTTGGGCACCCGCGCGCACGCGACGGCGGTGACCATCTTGGCGCCGTGCTTGGCGATCCCGCCGGCCTCGTACTCCCGCCCGACCATGAAACCGGTGATGTTCTGTAGGAACACCAGGGGGATCGAGCGCTGGTCGCACAGTTCGACGAAGTGCGCACCCTTCATCGCCGACTCGCTGAACAACACGCCGTTGTTGGCGACGATGCCGACCGGGTGGCCGTGGATGTGCGCGAACCCGGTGACGAGCGTCGGCCCGTACAACTTCTTGAACTCGGCGAACCGGCTGCCGTCGACAATCCGCGCGATCACTTCCCGCACGTCGTACGGGGTCCGAGGATCGGTCGGCACCACGCCGTACAGATCGTCGGGGTCGACGACGGGTTCCTCGGTCGGCAGGAGCTCCCATGGTCGCTCGGCACGCGGGCCGAGAGTGCCCACGATGGTCCGGACGATGCGCAGCGCGTGCCGATCGTCGTCGGCGAGGTGGTCGGTCACGCCCGAGATCCGCGAGTGCACGTCGCCGCCGCCAAGGTCTTCAGCCGTCACCACCTCGCCGGTGGCGGCCTTCACCAGCGGCGGCCCGCCGAGGAAGATGGTCCCCTGGTCGCGCACGATGACCGCTTCGTCGCTCATCGCCGGGATGTAGGCGCCACCGGCGGTGCACGAGCCGAGCACGGCGGCGATCTGCGGGATGCCGAGACCGGACATGGTGGCCTGGTTGTAGAAGATGCGGCCGAAGTGCTCCCGGTCCGGGAAGACGTCGTCCTGGCGAGGCAGGAAGGCACCGCCGGAGTCGACGAGGTAGATGCAGGGCAGCCGGTTGTGCAGCGCCACTTCCTGGGCGCGCAGGTGCTTCTTGACCGTGATCGGGTAGTAGGTGCCACCCTTGACGGTGGCGTCGTTGGCGACGACGACGCACTCCCGGCCGGCCACCCGGCCGACGCCGGTGATGATGCCGGCGGACGGCGTCTCGCCGTCGTACATGCCGCCGGCGGCCAGCGGCGACAGTTCGAGGAACGGCGAGCCGGGATCGAGCAGGTTGTCCAGCCGGTCACGCGGCAACAGCTTGCCGCGCGCCACGTGCCGTTCCCGCGCCCGTTCCGGACCGCCCCTGGCGGCGGTGGCCAACAGGGCGTGCAGTTCGTCGACCAGCGCGGCGTGCGCCTTGACGAGCTGGCGGCCGTCGTCCGACGAGGGGTCGGCGGCAGTGCGCAGCATCGGCGCGTCCATGTCGCATCGCCTCACCGTCGGTTAGTGTTCGTTAACAACCATGTTAGCGTCCGCTAACAAGGCCGTCCACCGGGAACGACGAGGCCAAGCCTGTGTCGATGCGCACAACACCGCAACTCCGGACGCGGCGACCACGGCGATGCCCCGGTGTCGACGCTGACACCGGGGCACCATGGCGGTTGCCGGACCCTCAGCCGGTGACCGAGTCCATGACCGGCAGGTAACCACCGGAGTAACCGGCCGCGAACGGGTGATACGAGTCGGTCAGATCCGTGAAGTCGGTGCTGTGCAACCAGACCGAGCCCGACGAACAGATCTCGTGCGCACTGAAAGCGGTACGCACGTCCGCGAAGTGGAACCCGCCGAACTTGCCGACCTCGCTCGCGATGACCGTGTCGAGCACGTCGGCGCCGCCGTTGATCGCGGTTCGCTTGGTGTTGGAGAGGCCGAGGACGCACGAGCCGGGCACCTGGTAGAAGCGTGGGTAGCCGAGCACGACGACGGACGCGTTCGGCGCGTGCGAGTGGACCGCGCCGTACACGTTGCCCAGCAGGCCGGGCAGCGAATTGCGCACGAACGTCTCCGCGGTGTTGACCTCGTTCTGGCAGCCGGAGTCGCTGTCGAGAATGCAGTCCTCGATCACCGTGCTGAAGCCGGCGTCGTTGCCGCCGATGGTGATCGTCACCAGGTTGGTCGACGCGCTCAGCCCGCCGAGCTGACCCGAGAGCACGTCGGTCGTCTTGGCGCCGGAACAGGCGGCGAGATCGAAGGAAGCGGTGTGGTGGGCGGCTGACCAGAGTGCCGGATAGCCTTCCGGACTGCGATCACAACTTGTGCCGTCGTTAATGTAGTCGTCGGTTCCGACACCGGATGCGTAGGAATCGCCCAAGGCGACATAATTGGAGCCGGTAGCTGCGAACGCGGGCACGAGTCCGCCCAGCATCACGGCGACGGCGACAACCGCCGCGCCAGCAACAATACGTACCAGACGCATGGCACCTCCTTGGGGCCGCAAAAGGTCTACCCATCAGTACCAAGGTTCGACCAACCAAAGAAGTAGTACGTCAAGAGTTAACTATGTCGAGTGATAACACCTCTAACTAATAAATCAATCGGTCGCCGTACCGTTGCCGGTCGGTCACTTTCCGGATGACCATCAGACCACCGGGTGTGCTTCGGTTAACCTGCACTAACCTGACGTCGTGACGGAAAACGGGAAGCCGACCCGCCGCGAGCAGATCCTGGCCGCGGCGGCCGAGTTGTTCGCCCGGCGCGGGTTCCACGGGGTGAGCATCGACGACATCGGTGCCGCCGTCGGTATCTCGGGTCCCGCGCTGTATCGGCACTTCCGCAGCAAGGACGCGATGCTGGGCGAGATGCTGACGTCGATCAGCGAGGTCCTGCTCACCGGTGCCCAGCGCACACTGGACGCCAACCCACGCCAGTCCCCGGACCGCGCACTCGCCGACCTGATCCGCTTCCAGGTCGACTTCGCGCTGGACAATCCGGCGCTGATCACCGTGCAGGAACACAGCCTCGGCATCCTGACCGAGCCGGACCGGCGGCGGGTCCGCGCGATGCAGCGCCGCTACGTCGAGCTGTGGGTCCGCACGATCGTCGCGATCGTCCCGGACGCGGGCGAGCCGGGCGCGCGGGCGGCGGCGCACGCGGTGTTCGGCCTGATCAACTCCACCCCGCACAGCGCCTACCTCGATCGTGCCCAGATGGCGGCGCTGCTCTACCGGATGTCGATGGCCGCACTGGTCAGTCCGGGCACGCTGGTCGAGCCGGCATCGGAGAGCGCAGAACAACACTGAATCGCACTTGACATCCACTCCAAATTGACAGCTACACTCATTTCGTGTCAGCCATCAGGAGGGGGTTACTGTCATGAACGCAACCGGCAAGGGGCGCTGGTGGGCGTTGGGCGCGCTGTCGCTCAGCCTGCTCGCGGTCGGTCTCGACCTCACCGTGCTCAACGTCGCGCTGCCCACGATGGCCGTCTCGCTGCGTGCGGACACCGGCCAGCTCCAGTGGATCGCGGACGCCTACACGCTCGTGCTCGCGGCGACCCTGCTGCCGGCCGGCCAACTCGGCGACCGCTACGGCCGCAAGCGGTTGCTGCTCACGGCATTGGTCGTGTTCGGAGCGGCGTCGGCAGCCTGTGCGTACGCACCGAACACCGGGGCGCTGATCGCGGCACGTTCCGTGCTCGGCATGGCGGCCGCGTTCCTGATGCCGCTGTCGATGTCGGTGCTGGCTGTCCTGTTCAGCCCGGCGGAGCGCCCGAAGGCGGTGGCCGTGTGGGCGACCGCGAACTCGATCGGCATCCCGCTCGGCCCGATCGTCGGCGGCTGGCTGCTGGACCGCTACTGGTGGGGCTCGGTGTTCCTGATCAACGTGCCACTGGTGATCATCGCGGTGGTGGCGACGGCCCTGCTGGTGCCGGAATCCCGTAGCGCCAGGCGTTCCCGGCTGGACGTGCCCGGCGTGCTGCTGTCAGCGGCCGGTCTGGTGTCGGTCACGTACGGCCTGATCGAGGCCGGCGAGCGCGGTTGGGGTGACGCGGTGGCGCTGGGCACGATGGCCGGCGGTGTCGTGCTGGTCGCGCTGTTCGTGGCGTGGCAGCGCAGGACGACGCACCCGTTGGCCGATCTGGCGCTGTTCTCGTCCCGCGAGTTCACCTGGGGCACCGCGCTGGCCACGGTCGCCAACTTCTGCATGTTCGGCCTGCTCTTCGCGCTACCGCAGTACTACCAGGCGGTCGACGGCGCGGACTCGCTGCAAACAGGACTGCGCCTGCTGCCGATGATCGGCGGCCTGCTGGTCGGCGTACGGCTGATGGACAGGATCGGCAGGAACCTGACGCCCAAGGTGATCATCGCGGTGGGTTACGTCGCGGTGGCCGTCGGCCTGGGCCTCGGCGCGACCACCAGCCCACACAGCGGTTACGGCTTCATCGCCACGTGGCTCACGATCCTGGGCTTCGGCATCGGCTGCGCCATGCCGACCGCGATGTCGGTTGCCGTCAGCCAACTCACCGCCGAACGCAGCGGCGCCGGCTCCGCGTTGCAGATGGCGGTGCGCCAGGTCGGCGGTGCGGTCGGCGTGGCGGTGCTGGGCACGGTACTCAACAACGGCTACCGCTCCCACCTGGACGGACAGGCGCCCGACGCGGTACGGGCCAGCGTGAACGTCGGCGTTCGGGTGGCCGAGGCACTGCACTCGCCTGCCCTGCTGGCGAACGTGCGAGCGGCGTTCACCGACGGCATGTCGGCCACACTGTGGGTGTCCGGCGGCATCTCGCTGGTCGCGGTTGCGCTCGCCGTCGTGTTCCTGCCCGGCCGATCTGCGACGATAGGCGGAGGAGACACCGAGGTCGTGCATCGAACGGAGAGTGAAGTCATTGCCTGACGGTCCTCGACCCGTCGTTGGGCTGCGGGAGCGCAAGAAGGCCAAAACGCGTGCTGCCATCAGGGAGCACGCGATGCGGCTGTTCTGTGAACAGGGCTATGCGGACACGACGGTGGACCAGATCGCCGAGGCGGCCGAGGTCTCGCCGAGCACGTTCTTCCGCTACTTCCCGACCAAGGAAGACGTCGTGCTGGCCGACGACTACGACGAGGTGATGATCGAGGCGTTCCATCACCTGCCAGCGGAACTGACGCCCATCCAGGCGATCAGGGCCGCGATGCACGCCGTGTTCGACGACCTGTCCGACGAAGCGCTGCTACGCGAACAGGCGCGGATGCAGTTGATCAAAGAGGTCCCCGAGCTGCGAGCGGCGGCGATGGAGGACTACATGAAGTCCATGACGATGCTCGCCGAGATGCTGGCGCAACGGCTGGACCGCCGCCCGGACGACTTCGCGATCACGGTCTTCGCGGGCGCGCTGGTCGGGGTGGCACTGGCCACCATGCAGGCGGTGGTCGACCACCCGGACGCCAACTTCACCGAGCTGCTGGACCGAGGCTTCGCACTGCTCGAATCGGGCCTACGGATCTAGCTGTTCCCGCCCGGCCGCCCCGTATCCCCGAATCGCGTCGGCCACCGCAGCCAACTCCCCCGCCGGCAGCGTCCGAGGCCGACCGACACCACGAGCTGTCAGCCACACCTGACACAGCCATTCCAGTTGCACCGCACGGTCGTAGGCGGCGGCCAGGTTGCCGCCGACGGCCACGGCACCGTGATTGGCCAGCAGGCAGCCGAATCCGTCCCCCATCGCGGCAAGCGCGGCGGACGCCAACTCGGCGGTCCCGAACCGGGCGTAAGGCGCCGTCCGCACGGCACCACCGAACAACGCCAGCAGATAGTGCACCGGTGGCAGGGCATCGACCAACATCGAAGCAGCGGTGGCATGCACGGAGTGCGTGTGCACGACGGCCCGAACGTCCCAACGCCCCCGGTAGACCGCCAGATGCAACGGCACCTCGCTGGTCGGCGCGGCCCCGTCAAGATGCCGGCCGGCCAGATCGAGTACGGAGATCGACTCCGGTGTGAGCTCGCCGTAGTCGATCCCGGTCGGCGTGACGGCGATCAACTCGCCGGCACGGATCGAAATATTGCCGGACGTGCCGACCACCAGCCGGTCGGTGACCATCCGGCGCCCGTACTCGCAGATCCGGGCACGTTCGGCGATCAACATGGGTGAGCTCCCAGCTTTGTCCACCCGCAGAAGGGGGGCCGGTAGGGAAAGATGGGCCGTGTGGCAGCGGCTGAACAACCGGATCGGCGGCAACGGATCATCGTGGTCGCCAGCCAGGCGCTGGCCGCGGCACAGGAGGGCGACGACGGGGACGCGGTGGAGCGACTGATCGACTTCGTCCGCGAGTCCCACGACGAGCACACCGACGTACGAGAGCTGGTCCTCCTGCTCTTCGCCGAGTGCAGCCGCATGGTCACGGAGCTGTCCGAAGGCGGCGCCACCCCGGTCCGAATGCAGGTCTTCGACGAAGAGGGCCAGGAGGTCCCGATCGACGAGGCGGACCCCCCGGTCCGCACAGCGGTGCGAACCCTGCTGGCCGAAGTCCACGGCGACGAGGACGCGGCGGCCGAACAGGTGGAGATCGCCCTGTCCAGCGCCGCACCGGAGGAGATGGCCACGGTAGTGATCCAAGCCCTCCGCTGGACGATCCGCCTAGCCACGGCCTGCGACGAACGAGACCTACCAGTGCCCCCCTGGATAGCCGAAGCACTGGGCCACTGACCAACCCCGGACGGCCGGCACATTACCCCTTGCTCTCAAAGTATCTCTTTGGCTAAGATACTCAGATAGCTGACCACAGGGGAGCTGAGATTCATGGCCGACGAAAGAGTAGACGAACGAACCGCGGTGCTGGTCGTAGGAGCCGGTCTGGCCGGCTGCTCGTCCGCGATGTTCCTGGCCCAACGCGGCATGGACGTACTGCTGATCGAACGACACCCAGGCACCTCCCCCCACCCGAGAGCGACCGGCCAGTTCCCCCGCACCATGGAACTGTTGCGCATCGCGGGCGTGGCGGACGACGTCATGGCCGCCAGCTACGGACTGGGCAGGGGCCTCACCATCAAGATCGCCGAAACCGTCCAGGGACCGGTCTTCCAGACCATCGTCGGCGGCAGTGACGACTACGACACCTCCGCGATCACGCCGGCCCCCTTCGGCATGGCCTCACAGGACACCGTCGAGCCGATCCTTCTTGCCAAGGCCGAGGAATACGGCGCCAAGGTCCGCTTCGGCACCGAACTCATCTCCATTGAACAAGACGAAAAAGGCGTAACAGCCCGAATCTTCGACCGCGCGAACGGACATCTCACCACCGTCCGAGCCGACTACGTCATCGCGGCCGACGGCCACCGCAGCCCCGTCCGCGAGAAGCTGGGCATACCCCGCCACGGCAAGGGCGCGCTGAACAACGCCATCGGCGTGCTGTTCGACGCCGACCTCTCCGCCTACGTCGACCCGGACTCCGTCGCGCTCTACTACCTGCAGAACGAAACCTTCACCGGCGTCTTCGTCAACACCGCCGTCCCCAACCAGCACCTGTTCGGCTTCGACTACCACCCGGAACGCGGCGAATCGTTCACCGACTTCACCGTCGAACGCGTCACCGAGCTGATCCGCGTCGGCCTGAACGACCCGGACGTCCGACCGGAAGTCAAGGTGATCCAGGCATGGGAGATCGGCGCGCACGTCGCCGACCGGTTCGCCGACGGCCGGATCTTCCTGGCCGGCGACGCGGCCAAGGTCACCCCGCCGACCGGCGGTATGGGCGGCAACACCGCGATCGGCGACGGCTACGACATCGCGTGGAAACTGGCCGACGTCATCACAAGCTCTGCGGGCCCCGGTCTCCTCGACAGCTACGACGCCGAACGCCGGCCCTACGCCGAGCAGGTCGTGATCGCGTCACTGCACAACGCGAAGACCCGCCTCGCACCGACACTGGACCTCAGCGACGTTCCGGACCCGCTGGACGTCCTCGCCATCGGCTTCGGCCTGCGCTGTCGATCGAACGCCGTCATCATCGATGACGACGACCCGGCACCGACCGAAGATCCGACGAATCCCACCGGCCGGCCGGGTTTCCGCGCACCCCACGTACCGGTCGTCGTCAACGGAAAAGAACAGTCCACAATAGACCTGTACGGCAACTGCTGGGTACTGGTCGCCGCCGACGACGGTTGGAAGGCGGCCGCCGAGGACGCCGCGAACGTGTTCGGCATCGGGCTGATGTCGTACCGGATCGGCACGGACCTGATCGACCCGACCGGACGACTCGCCGACCGCTACGGCATCGGCGACGCGGGCGCCACCCTGATCCGCCCGGACGGCGTCGTCGCATGGCGCACCACGGTCGCCGACACCGAACCAACCGCGACACTCGTCACCGCACTGGCCCGGCTCCTGGACCGCACCGACCTGAGCGCCTGAATGTCATTCGTCAATGGCCGGCCGGTCATTCGGTCATTCGGTTGGCCCTTGACGAATTACACGATCACCACGAACGATCGCGGAGGAGGTATTTCTACTCACCGGTAGCGAGGTTGCAATGGCGCATCATCGTCGACTACTGGCTGGCTACGCGGCTGTCATCGCGTTCGCCGGCATGCTCGCCGGAACCACCCAGGCAGCGGGAGCCACGCAGGCGGCACCGGCATTCCAGCATTACGTCGCCCTCGGCGATTCCTACGCGTCCGGGCCGTTCATCCCCAACCAGTCGCCCGATCCGGTCGGCTGTGCCCGCTCCGACCACGACTACGCCGGCGACCTCGCACGGTCGATGGGCATCCCGACCCTGGTCGACGTCTCGTGCGGGGGCGCCGAGTCCGTCGACATGACGCAGGCGCAATCCGTACCGCTGGGCAGCAATCCACCGCAGTTCAACGCACTGACCGCGAACACCGACCTGGTCACGGTCACCATCGGCGGCAACGACATCGGCTTCACGTCGATCATCGAGACGTGCGCGCTGGACAGCCTGACCAACCCGTTCGGCAACCCGTGCCAGCAGCACTACACGTCCGGCGGCACCGACCAGCTCGCCGCAACCATCAACGCCGACGCACCGAAGATCGCGGCCGTGTTGTCCGGTATCCGGCAGCGCGCACCGCACGCGAAGGTCGTGGTGGTCGACTATCTCCGCATCCTGCCGACGTCGATCGGCTGCTGGCCGGTCGTGCCGGTCTCGATCGGCGACGTGCCGTGGCTGGGCGGCGTCGAACAGGAACTCGACGCGATGCTCGGCGCACAGGCCAATGCGGCCGGCGACACGTTCGTCGACGCCGGCCTGCCGACCGGTCACGACACCTGCGAACCGGAGGGCACCAAGTGGGTCGAGGGCATCGTGCCCACGGCGCCCGCCTTCCCGGTCCACCCGAACGCGGCCGGCATGTCGGCGGTCGCCGGCATGATCCGCACCGCGCTCGGGTAACCCACAACGGGCAACGAAGCGCCGGGCACCCCTTCCCGAACGGAAGAGGCGCCCGGCGCCGCACAAGTTGGACGGAGCGCCCGGCCGCGACGATCGCCTGGGGGGTTGGTGATCGTCACATCCTGGTCCCTGCCAAGGCATCCACAGCGTAAACCGCTCCAGGAGCCAGGCGCCCCGCTCGCCTAGAACACCACGCCCACCTGTGAGCTTCCTGATAGAACAGTAGGAGTTCACCATCGGGTGATGGACTTCCCTCCACCGGTTGATCCGGGCGATCGCGGTCGATCGTCCAGTCCGGACCAAACCCCCACCACGCACCGTCACGCCGACCGGTGCCACCGACCCCGCCACCGCCGCTGAACCGAGGGCGAATCGTCGAGTTCGCGCAGAACAGCCCCCGTGAGCATTCTGTAACCGACCGGTCACCGATCCAAAGAGGCCGTTCGTGGTCACACATGGGATACGGACCGTCGCCGATGGCATCATCGGGGCAGTGGGGTCCAGGAGGCGTACCGGGGAAGTTTGGGCGATCATGATCGACGACGCGTACACGCGCGACCGCCGTGTCCTGACCCATGCCCTGCGCCGCCCGACGGCAGTGGTGCCGAGCGCACTCCTGCCTACCCAGCGCACCGTGCCAGGTCGCGGCGCGAACCGCGTGATTCTGTCTGGTGGCCGGCCGGCGCCGCTGCTGCCCGAACGCAACGGCTACTGGTTCCCGATGCTGCTGTTCGGCATCCTCATCCTGGCCGCGCCGCTGGTGTACCGACCGTCCACTCTGCCGACCGGCATCGATCCGTTCTGGCACATCGGGGACGGCCGCCAGATGCCGATCTCCGGGCTCGCCTTCGCGCCGCTGCAACAGTTCGGCACGTGCAGCGAGGCGCTCGGCGATCCGATGTTGGTTGCGCTGTACTGGTTCTGCGTCGTGATGTTCGGCCCGCTGCTCACGCTCGGCTGGTACCACCTGCGAGCGCGCCGGCTCGGCGTGCCGCCGCAGACCGGTTGGTTCCTGCTGTTCGCGTCGGCCAGCCTCCTGCTCTACGTGATGCTGTACCCGGTGATCGAGTTCGTCACGCTGACCCTGCCGAGGGACGCGACGATCCAGTTCAGCCCGACCGCCCAACACGTGGCTGCCGGGTTCGCCGTCGCCGGTTTCCTGACCGGGCTGGCGATCGCGGCCGCCGCCGTGGTGCCGAGGCGGTTCGGGCGCACGTTGTCCAGGGCGCGGTGGACGATCGGCGGGCTCGGCCTCCTGCTGGCCATCGCGAGCGCGGCCGCCATCGAGTTGATCGCGTACATCCAGCCGCGCAACAGCTACGGCGCCCTGTTGATCATCGGTATCGGGCTGCTGGCCCTGTCGCTGGCGGAACCGGGGCGGATGTGCGCCGCGATCGCCGTCGTGTTCACGTCGGTCGCGCTGGTGATGAACCTGTTCGGCCTTCAGATGCCGGACCCGCCGACCAACCAGCCGCCGCCCGGTTTCTCCCCGGTGCACACGGCGATGACGAACCTGCTGCTGCCGGCCGTGATCCTGATCGCGGGCGGCCTGGTCGGCGCCGCCGGCACGCTGCTGGCCCGCCGACGGCCGCACCGAGTACGGCCGCACCGAGCACGGTCCGCGACCCGCCGCGACACAACGTAGCGCGGCCGAGCCACCGGAACCGGTGGTCCGGTGCGACGATGATGCGGACGGGACGAGTCGGGCAGCGATGTCACGACGGCGGGAGCCGGGATGCTCACGGTGCAGGGGGTCGTCGACCGCGTGGGGCCGACGTTGTTGCGGGCGGTGCTGATCGCGCAGGCACCGTGTCCGGTGAGCGACGTCGTGATCGCGGAGCCGGGCCGGCGTGGCCAGTTGGCAGCGGGTGACCTGGTGTTGGGTCCCGCCGTCGGCACCGGCAAGGAAGCGGTCGACCTGATCCGGCATGCCGGCGAACGCGGCGCGGCGGCCGTGCTGCTCAAGCCACCCGCCGCGGCGCAGGCCGCGGTCGTGGCGGCGGGCCGGTCCAGCGGCACGTCACTGGTCGAGGTCCGCTCCGGCACCGGCTGGGCTCAGTTGGTGTGGCTGCTGCGCACGGTCCTGGACGCCGCCGCCGACGCGGCCGACACCGACCCGCGCGACCTGGAACCCAGTGGCCTCGGCGACCTGTTCCGCCTGGCGGACGCGGTGGCCGCAGTCGTCGACGCGCCGGTCACCATCGAGGACGCCAACTCGCGCGTGCTGGCCTACTCGGCCCGCCAGGACCGCACCGACCCGGCGCGCGTGTCGACGATCATGGGCCGCCGGGTGCCCGACGACGTGCTGGCCAGGTTCCGGTCCAGGGGCGTGTTCCGCGAGTTGTCCAGGGGCGGCAACCCGATCTACGTGGCGGCGCAGAAGGACGGCACCCTGCCGCGTCTGATCGTGCCGATCCGGATGGGCGGCGAACTGCTCGGCTCGATGTGGGCCGTGGTACCCGGCCGGGTGCCGGACGCGCGGGCCGCCGCGTTCGCCGACGCGGGCCAGGTCGTGGCGCTGCACCTGCTGCGGCGCAGGGCAAGGGTGGACGCGGAGCGGCGGCATTCGGCCGAGCGGGTCCGCGCGATCCTGGAGGGCAGCGGCAGCATGCGGGTGGCAGCGGCCGAGCTGGACCTGGCCGAGGTGCCACACCGCGTCGTCGCCATCGACGCGGCCGGCCGCGAGCCGGCGGACGAGCTGCGCACCGAGGGTCTGCGGCTGGCGATGTGGGAACGGATCACCAGCGGCATCGGCCAGCGGCCGGCGGTGGCCGACCTGCACGGCCTGCTGTACGCGGTGGTCCCGGACAGCGGCTGGGAGTCGTTGCGAACGGCACTCAACGGCAGCGCGGGCGAGCGTTCCCTGGCAGCGGCCGGCGCACCGGTGCCGATCACCGACCTGCCACGCTCGAAGGCCCAGGCACAGGAGACGCTGGGCCTGTTGCGCGCCGGCCTGGTGCCCGGTCGGGTAGCCGACTACCAGGAGGCGTGGGCCGTACTGGCGCTGCACCGCCTGGCCAACGCGGCAGCCACGGCCGGGGTTGCGGAGCTGGGTCCGGTGCCGTTGTTGCGCCAGCACGACGAGGCCAACGGCACGGAGTACGTCCACACGCTGTACGAGTGGCTGCGTCATCCCGGCGACCCGCGTGCGGCCGGCCAGGCGCTACGGATTCACCCCAACACCCTGCGGTATCGCATGCGCCGTGTGGCCGATCTCTCCGCTGTCGACCTGACCGACCCGAACGTGCGGTTGGCGCTGCTGACGCAGCTCGTAGCGGTGCGCTGGGCGTAACTCGAACGGCTCAAGATTGTCCTGCCGGCACAACACACGCGCGGTCATTTGGTGCCAAGCGCATGATGACATCGGACAAACACTGCTTCACCGTTGGTCGTGGACACGGGTGTCGCAGCGGTCCACAGCCGATTTGGGAGGACAGTAGGTGTGAAGATCGCCGTACCTCGGGAGATCAAGAACAACGAATACCGGGTCGCGTTGACACCGGCCGGCGCGCACGAGCTGAGCACGCGAGGTCACTCGGTCTTCGTAGAGGCGGGCGCGGGACTGGGCTCCGCGATCCCCGACGAGGAGTACCTGGCAGCCGGCGCGAAGATCATCGCGACGGCCGATGACGTGTGGGCAGAGGGCGATCTGGTGCTCAAGGTCAAGGAGCCGATCGCCGACGAGTACCCGATGCTGCGCGAAGGTCAGGTGCTCTTCACGTACCTGCACCTGGCCGCCGACCAGCCGCTGACGAAAGCGTTGTTGAACTCCCGAACCACGGCGATCGCGTACGAAACGGTCCAGACGGCCAGTGGCGCGCTGCCGCTGCTGGCGCCGATGTCCGAAGTGGCCGGCAAGCTGGCGCCCCAGGTGGGCGCGTTCGCGTTGATGAAGCCGTCCGGTGGGCGAGGTGTGCTACCGGGTGGTGTGCCCGGCGTGCACCCCGCGAGGGTGGTGGTGATCGGCGGCGGAGTGGCCGGCGTGAGCGCCGCGTCGGTGGCGTTGGGGATGGGCGCGGACGTAGAGGTGCTGGACACGAACGTGGACCGCCTGCGGCAGTTGGACGCGCAGTTCGGTGGCCGCCTACGCACGGTGGCATCGAACAGGTACGCGATCGACGAGGCGGTGCGAGCGGCGGACCTGGTGGTAGGAGCGGTGCTGGTGCCCGGCGCGAGGGCACCGAAACTGGTGGACAATGCTTTGGTGGCAACGATGAAGCCAGGCTCGGTACTGGTGGACATCGCGATCGACCAGGGTGGCTGCTTCGCCGACTCCCACCCCACGACCCACGACGACCCGACTTATGTGGTGCACGAGTCGGTGTTCTACTGCGTCGCGAACATGCCGGGTGCGGTCCCGCGCACGTCGACGTACGCGTTGACCAACGTGACGCTGCCGTACGCGGTGGCGATTGCGGGCAACGGCTGGCGCAAGGCACTGGCGGCGGACGGTTCGCTGGCGTTGGGGCTGAACGCACACGCGGGCGCGCTGGCCAACAGGCCGGTGGCGCAGGCGCACGACCTGCCGCACACCGCACTGGCCGAGGTGCTCGGCCGCTGAGAGTTGTCCACAGACCAGGGTTAACTCGCCAGCCCCCCTGTTCAAGATCGAACAGACTGGAACAGGGGGGCGCCCCTGTGGGCGCTGTGTGTGACCAAGCAGGGTTGGCCGATCGTTGCGACTTGGGTCAGCCCATGTTGCACTACCGTTGAACGCGACTGCTCAACCAGTTGGCGCAGCAGCCATCCATCTGCTCGCTGCTCCGTAAAATTGGCCTACCTAAGGGTTGCTCGGCAATACCTTTCGATAATATTAACAACATCAACTGTGAACCCAGGTAAGTTGACTTGCTCGATCACGGAGTCATAACGTCCGGCTACCGCTAAAGCGCCGACAGTCGGGAGTTTCCGTGAAGAAAGCCATGCGCATCCTCGTGGCCGCGCTGTCACCGGTGCCGGTCGTCGCGGGCATCGTGATCGTCGCTTCGGCCAACGGCGGCGGGGCGGCCGGGGCGCAATCGATGGTCGCCATGCCGCACAACGTCAACGCCGCGATCGACCGCAGCACCAAGATGGGCGACATGTCGCCCTCCGACACCATGTCCGTCGCGGTGTCGTTGAACCTGCGGGATCAGGCCGGCCTTCAGAGCCTTCTCCAACAACTCGGTGATGCGAGCTCTCCGCTGTACCACCAGTACCTGACCCCGTCCGAGTTCAGCGCACGGTACGGCCCGACCACGGCGGACGTGGCCAAGCTGTCCGACTACCTGACCTCGGCCGGTCTGACCGTTCAGGACGTGTCCGCCAACCGCCAGGTGGTCGACGTGACCGGGCCGGTTTCCATGATGGAACAGGCGTTCGACACCCACATGAGCCGCTACCGGCAGAACGGCCGCGAGTTCTACGCCAACGACATCGCGCCCGCGCTCCCGTCCGGCATCGCCGGCATGGTGGCCG
>DATBDL010000333.1:0-12489 GCA_036269975.1 Pseudonocardiaceae bacterium
CCCTCTCGATGGTGCGGTCGGTCGTACTCCTACCGCGTCAGCTCGTCGTGAGTGCCGTGTCGTCGACCACGAACGAGGTCTGCAGTGACGAGTCCTCGGTGCCGGTGATGGTCAGGGTGACCGTCTGGCCCGCGAAGCTGGACACGTTGAAGGAGTGCGATGTGTAACCGGTCGCGTGGTTCAGGTTGGAGAACGTCCCGAGCGTCGTCGTGCCGAGCGTGACCGTCAGCTTGTCGAACTGAGTGGTCGTCGTGGTCTCGGCCGTGTCGATGTGCAGGAAGAACGACAGCGTGGCGCTGCATCCGCTCGGGATGGTCACCGACTGCGAGATCCGGTCGGTGTGGGTCGTGCCGTAGCCGTCCATCCAGGCGTCCCACGTGCCGGCGTGGGCCGGCTCGGAGGGGCCGTTCTGGCCGATGACCGCCGGGGTGGAGGTCCAGACGGTGTTACCGGACTCGAAGCCGGGGTTGCCCAGCTTCTGGCCCGGTGCCGTGCAGCCGCCGCCACCGGTCGGGTTGATCGTCCAGGAGAAGGACGTCGACGCGGTCGCGCTGGCGGAGTCGTGCACGGTCGCGGTCACGCTGAACGTGCCGGCCGCGGACGGCGTACCGGAGATCACGCCGGCACTGGAGATGGACAGACCGGTCGGCAGGCCCGTCGCGGTCCAGGTGTAAGGCGCGGTGCCACCGCTCGCGGACAGCGTCAGGCTGACCGCTGTGCCGACGGTGCCGGTCTGGTTACCTGGGTTGTTGGCCGAGAGGGCCGTGCCGCCGGTGCCGGGGGTGAGGGCCGTGAGGCCGTTCGGCGTGCCCTCACCGGTCGGGCCGTCGTAGCCGACTTCGGCGGTGCAGAGGTACGCCGGGCTGCAGGACCCGTCGGCACCACTGGTGACGTCGTTGAGGGCGCTCGTGCCGGCGTGCTGGTAGATGTTCTTGGCCGGGGTGGTGCCGTTGGCGCCGGCCAGCGCGTACATCGCGGCGACCATCGGCGAGGAGGCGCTGGTGCCGCCGACCTCGGTCCATCCGCTGTTGCCGTTGGAGGTGTCGAACACCGCGACACCGGTCGTCGGGTCGGCGTCGGCCGCGACGTCGGTGGCGGTCCGCCGTGCGCAGCCCGTGTCGGTCTGCCACGCCGGCTTCGGCTCGACTGAGGAGCAGCCGGAACCGGTGCCCTCGCCGCCCCCGCTGGAACCCCACACGGTCTCGCTCCAGCCACGCGTGTTGGACGCGGTGACCAGGCGCGTACCACCGACGGCCACCACGTTCGGCGACGTCGACGGGTAGATCGTGCCGAAGCCCGAGTCACCCGCGGAGGCGGTGATCACGCTGCCGGGGTGGTTGAAGTTCGTGTTGTCCAGTCCGGTGTCGCTGGCGGACTCGCTGCCGCCCCACGAGTTGGAGATGTAGCCGGCCAGGTTGGCCGCGGTGTTCTCCGCGGTGAACAGGCCGGTGCCGCTGTCGCTCTGCGCCTCGACCAGCACAAGGCTGCACTTCGGGCAGATCGCCGAGGCCATGTCGAGGTCGAGTGCCTCTTCCAGGGTCCAGTCGTCGTTCGCCGGCGCTGCCGGCGGCAGGGGTGACGTCTGGCCGTTCTGGTTGACCTTGGTGAAGGTGGCTGCCGGCAGGCCGGCCGACGAACGGTAGTTCGCCAGGTCGGATGCCGCGTTGCCGTAGTCGAACGCGTCGACCAGCGCGATGGTCCTGCCACCGCCGTTGCTCGCCGCGGCGGACACCAGGTTGTACGCCGCCTGGAGCTGGGACGGGCCGTATCCGACACCGGCCGGAATCGCGTTCGGTGTCGCCTGTGCGGTCACCGTGTGGACGTCGGTCCGTTTGAGGACCTGGCAGGCGAACTTGCCGGGGGTGACCGTCGTGGGGCAGGAGTGCACGACGGACGGACCGGCGATCGTGGGTGTCGTTGCCGCACTAGCCGCGGGTGTGGTGCCTAAGACTGTCACCGACGCGAACGTCAGTGACATGGCGCCCAACCCCGCGAGCGTCAGCAGCCCTCGCTTGACACTGCGCAATTTTCCTCCAACATTCTGGAGCCATCACCAACCGGCGGGTCACCCGTTGGTGAAATGTGTGTACAGCCCGTATGAGTTCTGTGGTGTCGCGGACGTGCCACTGGCACAAAAGTGCCGGTAAAGTTCCGGTTGCCCGCGGGGGGCACAGGGGGTCACGGGGGTAGGAGGCCACCCATGGGGCCCACTCGAATAGCCGATCTCGTGCTGCTCGGACTCGACGAGTCCGACGCGCGGACCTACCTCGCGCTGCTGACCGACGGCGTCAGCACGGACGACGTGGTGGCGAAGCTGGTCGACGCGTCCGTCCCCGCCGTGCGCGCGTCCTTCGCGGCGCTCAACGAGGCCGGCCTGGTCAGCCTGGCCGAGGACGGCACGATGGCTACCCCGATGCGGCCCGGCCCCGGCCTCGACATGCTGGTCCGGCGCCGGGAGACCGAACTGCGCCAGGCCCGGATCACCGCGGTGGACGCCTACGAGAGTTTCCTGCGTTCCACCGGTGGCGAACCGGTAGGGCACCTGATCGAGGTGATCAGCGGCGAGGCGGTGTCGGAACGAATTCGGCAGCTCGAACGCGGGGTACGCGAGGAGATCCGCGGTTTCGACTCACCGCCGTACTACACCGACGCCGACGCCAACCAGGTCGAGCTGGACAACCTGGGCCGTGGCGTGCGCTACCGCGTCGTCTACGCGACGGCGGCGCTGGAACGCGCCGACTACCTGGCCGACAACGTGCTGCCCGGCGTGCGCGGCGGCGAGGAGGCCCGCACCCTGCCGCACGTGCCGGTGAAGCTGATGCTGTTCGACGACGACTGCGGCGTCGTGTCGCCGTCACTGTCCGCCGGCGGGGCCGACCGGTCGGCGTTGCTGATCCGGCCGTGCAGCCTGCTGTCCGCCCTCACCGGACTGTTCGAGATGTGCTGGCGCGCCGCATTACCTTTTGACATCCGGGATCGACCGACCGCGCAGCACCTCCAGCCGCACGAGCGCCGGCTGCTCGGCCTGCTCGCCGCCGGCATGGGCGACGACCAGGCGGCCCGCGCGCTCGGCGTCAGCAGGCGCACCCTGTTCCGCTACCTCGAGGGCATGATGGCCCGCACCGGGGCCGCCAACCGGTTCCAGTTGGCGTTGCACGCGGTGCGGAATGGTTGGATCTGACCGTGTGAAGGACGCGATCGATCCGCACGCGGTACGGGCCGCGGTGGCCGAGACCGTGCCGTGGCTGGCGGGCGACGCGGACCAGCCGGATCGCGCGACGCTGGCCAGGGCCGTGCGGCTGAGCCTGCGGGTGTTGCCGGTGGTCGCGCCGGGCCGCAGCGTCGAGGTGCGGGTACCGCCGTTCGCGGCCGTGCAGTGCGTGGCCGGCCCGAGGCACACCAGGGGCACCCCGCCGAACGTGATCGAGACCGACCCGAAGACGTGGCTGGCGCTGGCCACCGGGCTGCTCACATGGACCGCCGCGCTGGCCGAGCACCGGGTGCGCGCGTCCGGCAGCCGGGCGGACATCGGCGCGTTGTTGCCCGTGGTCCGCTTCTGACGCAGTTCTGCTTTCGCGGCCTGTCGCGGGCGTGACACGCGGAACGTGAAGCCACCTGCACTTACACTGGGTATGGCCAAGCGGCGTGTGAGGGAGTTTTCTGTGGTCAACGACCAGGAATCCCGGCTCGATGCCGAGCCGCGCGAGGAATGTGGCGTGTTCGGTGTGTGGGCTCCCGGCGAAGACGTGGCGAAACTCACGTTCTACGGCCTGTATGCGTTGCAGCACAGGGGCCAGGAGGCGGCCGGCATCTCCGTGTCCGACGGCCGGCAGATCGTGGTGTTCAAGGATCTCGGCCTGGTGAGCCAGGTTTTCGACGAGCAGGTGTTGCAGTCGTTGCGCGGCCACCTCGCCATCGGCCACTGCCGCTACTCCACCACCGGTTCCGGCACCTGGGAGAACGCGCAGCCGACCTTCCGCAACACCGCGACCGGCAGCGGACTGTCGTTGGGCCACAACGGAAATCTCGTGAACACCGCGGAACTGCTCGATCGCGCCCGGCTGGCCGGCGCGAACACCGGCATCGCGGGTGTCACCACCGACTCGGACCTGATCTGTGGCCTGCTCGCCGCCGCCGCCGCCGACACCGGCATCGAGGCGGCCGCGCTGGAACTGCTGCCGACGCTGCGCGGCGCGTTCTGCCTGGTGTTCGGCGACGAGTCGACGCTGTACGCGGCGCGCGACCCGCAGGGCGTGCATCCGCTGGTACTCGGGCGGCTGGAACGCGGCTGGGTGGTCGCCAGCGAGACCGCGGCGCTGGACATCGTCGGCGCGTCGTTCGTGCGTGAGGTCGAGCCGGGCGAACTGCTCGCCGTCGACGCGGACGGCCTGCGCTCGGCCCGCTTCGCCAATCCGGAACCCAAGGGCTGTGTCTTCGAGTACGTCTACCTGGCCCGCCCGGACACCTCCATCTCCGGTCGCTCGGTGCACGCGGCACGGGTCGAGATCGGCCGTCGGCTGGCCGGCGAGCACCCGGTCGACGCGGACCTCGTCATCCCGGTGCCCGAGTCGGGCACGCCGGCCGCGATCGGCTACGCCCAGGCATCCGGCATCCCGTACGGCTCCGGCCTGACCAAGAACGCCTACGTCGGCCGCACGTTCATCCAGCCGTCGCAGACCATCCGGCAGTTGGGCATCCGGCTCAAGCTCAACCCGCTGCGGGACGTGATCCGGGGCAAGCGGCTGGTCGTCGTCGACGACTCGATCGTGCGCGGCAACACGCAGCGGGCGCTGGTGCGGATGCTGCGCGAAGCGGGCGCGGTCGAGGTGCACGTGCGGATCGCGTCGCCGCCGGTGCGCTGGCCCTGCTTCTACGGCATCGACTTCGCGTCGCGGGCCGAACTGATCGCCAACGGCCTGGACACCGACGGCGTGCGCCGCTCGATCGGCGCGGACAGTTTGGGTTACGTCTCGCTGGATGGCCTCGTCGCGGCGACCGAACAGCCCAGAACCCGGCTGTGCATGGCGTGCTACGACGGCGAATACCCGATCGCGCTGCCGGACGAGGCGCTGATCGGCAAGCACCTGCTGGAGGACCTGGCCGCGGCCGACCGGGCCGGGCGAGCGATGGACCCCGGCGCGGTTGGCGTCGGTTCCGCCGCGGTACCCGGCGGGTACGGTGCCGAGGAGGCCGTTCGCCGGCCCTGACCGCCGTGCGCCACCCCGTCATCCGCCGGCCAGCACGCGCGGCGGCACGAGAGCCGACCATCGGAGATTCCCGCTGTGAGCACGCAATCGGACCACCCCAACGCCAGCTACGCGGCAGCGGGAGTGGACATCGCCGCAGGTGAGGAGGCGGTCGAGCGGCTCAAGCCGTACGCGGCCAAGGCCAGCCGGCCGGAGGTGCTCGGCGGTATCGGCGGTTTCGCCGGCCTGTTCGAACTGAAGCTGGACCGGTGGAGCGAGCCGGTGCTCGCGTCGTCGACCGACGGTGTCGGCACCAAGCTCGCCGTGGCAAGGGCGCTGGACGTGCACGACACGGTCGGCATCGACCTGGTCGCCATGGTCGTCGACGATCTGGTGGTGTGCGGCGCGGAACCGTTGTTCCTACAGGACTACATCGCGGTCGGCAAGGTCGTGCCGGACCAGATCGCGTTGCTGGTCAAGGGAATCAGCGAGGGCTGCGTCCGCGCCGGCTGCGCGCTGCTCGGCGGCGAGACGGCGGAGCACCCCGGCCTGATGGCGGCCGGCGACTACGACCTGTCCGCGACCGGCGTCGGCGTCGTCGAGGCGTCGAAGCTGCTCGGCCCCGATCGCGTGCGGCCGGGTGACGTCGTGATCGCGATGGGCTCCACCGGGCTGCACTCCAACGGCTACTCGCTGGCTCGGCACGTGCTGCTCGACCTGGCCAAGCTGCCGCTGTCCGGGCACGTCGAGGAGTTCGGCCGCACGCTGGGCGAGGAACTGCTGGAGCCGACCCGGATCTACGCCAAGGACTGCCTCGCGCTGGTCGCCGAGACCGACGTCCGCACGTTCGCCCACGTCACCGGCGGCGGCCTGGCCGCGAACCTGGCCCGCGTGCTCCCGCCGGACCTGACCGCGGTGTTGGACCGGCGGAGTTGGACGCCGGACCCGGTGTTCGCGGTGATCGCGCAGCGCGGCCGGATCGAGCGCGGGGACATGGAGCAGACGTTCAACATGGGCGTCGGCATGGTCGCCGTGATCTCGGCCGAGGACTCCGACCGCGCGCTGGCCATGCTGACCGCCCGGCACATCCCGGCGTGGGTACTCGGCGAGGTCAAGCGCACCAAGGACCTCGACGGCGCCGCCGACCGAGTCATCCTGCGCGGCGAGCACCCGCGCTTCTGACACCCGTTACGTTCTGACACCGTGACGACGACGGCCCGCCCGCACCAGGTACGGCTCGTCGTCATCCTCGGGTCGCTCTCCGCGTTCGCGCCGCTCTCCATCGACATGTACCTGCCGGCGTTCCCCGCCATCTCGGCCGGCCTGCACGCCGGGCCGTCCGCCGTGCAGCTCACGCTGACCACGTGCCTGATCGGGCTCGCGCTCGGCCAGTTGGTCGCGGGACCGCTGTCGGACGCGTTCGGCCGGCGCCGGCCGCTGCTGGTCGGCCTCGCCGTCTACACCGTGCTCTCGGCGGCCTGTATAGCGGCGCCGTCGGTGTACGCGTTGGTGGGCCTGCGGTTCGTGCAGGGGCTCGGCGGTTCGGCCGGGCTGGTGATCGCGGTGGCCGCCGTGCGCGACCGGTACGCGGGCACGGCCATGGCGCGGTTCCTGTCGACGTTGACGCTGGTCACCGGCCTGGCGCCGATCCTGGCCCCGGTGGTCGGCGGCCAACTGCTCCGGCTGATGTCGTGGCGTGGCGTCTTCGTCGTGCTCACCGTGATCGGCGCCGTGCTGTTCGTGGCGTGCGTGTTGTGGTTCGACGAGTCGCTGCCGGCGGACCGGCGGCGCACCGGTGGCCTGCCGGACACGCTGCGCGCGTTCGGCCGGCTGCTGGCCGACCGCACCTTCACCGGCTACGCGCTGGCCGGCGGCTTCGGGTTCGCCGCCATGTTCGCCTACATCTCCGGCTCGTCGTTCGTGCTCCAGGACATCTACCGGCTCTCACCGCAGGGTTACGGCCTGGTGTTCGGCGGCAACGCCCTGGGCCTCGTGATCGTCAGCCAGTGCAACCGCAGGCTGGTGGACCACTGCCCACCGCGTCGGGTGCTGGCCGCCGGTCTGGTCGCCGCGCTGGCCGGCGGTCTGCTGCTGCTCGTCGCCGTGCTCGGCGGCCTGGGACTGCCGGCGCTCCTGGTGGGTCTGTTCCTCGTCGTGGCGAGCATCGGCGTGATCACGCCGAACGCGCGGGCACTGGCGATGGCCGGCTACCCGGATCTGGCCGGTACCGCGTCGGCGCTGCTCGGCGTGCTGCTGTTCGCGATCGGCGGCCTTGTCGCGCCGCTGATCGGCGTCGCGGGGACGTCGACGGCGGTGCCGATGGCCGTGGTGATCGCCGTGCTCGCGACCGGCGCGCTGCTGGTGTTCGCGCTCGCCACCAAACGGACAGAGTGATACAAAACGTTCGTCTCGTTTCGCTTGGCCCACATCGGGCCGACGATCCGGCTACCTTTCCAGACGAGTGACCACCGGATACTGCCAAGGGGAAATCGTGGAACCGAATGAGCTGATGTCCTCGTATCTAGAGGAAGTCGAGGTACTCGCGCAGAAGGCCGAGACGGCCAAGAAGCAGCTCAAGCAGCTCGCCGGCTCGCTGACCAGCGGCGACGGCGCGGTCTCCCTGACGGTCAACGCGGCCGGCGCCCTGCAGAACCTGTCGTTCGGCCCCAAGGCCGACGACCTGCCGCGCGCCCAGCTCGCCGCGCTCGTGGTGTCCACCGCCCGCCGCGCGCAGCTACTGGCCGCACAGCAGGTCACGGCGATCCTGGCGCCCCTGGTCGGCGAGAACAGCGACGCGATGCGGTTCGTCCAAGAACAAATTCCGCCGCCGCCGGAACCGGAGGACGTACCGCCCGCGTCACAGGACCAGGAACCGAGGACCGCCTACAACGAGGAGCAGCGCGATGCGTACCAGACGGGCCAGCAGGCCCCCCGGTTCACGCCGCCGCCCCCATCGGCACCCAGGTTCCAGCCGCCGCCGGCACCACAGCCCGTGCAGCGGCAGCGCCCCCGGCCCCGGCCGGAGTCCACTGACGACTACGGCGACTACGGCGCCGGCCCGGTGACGAGGGAGGAGGACTGGTAATGCCAGAAGGCTTCGTGGTCGACCATCAGTCGCTCGACCAGCACTCGCAGGACATCGACCAGATCATGGACCAGATCTCCGAGGCGACCGGCGACGCCGGCTCGCTGTGGGACCCGCAGGCGTTCGGCATCATCGGCGAGAGCTGGGCCGGCATCCTCTCGATCTGGACCACCTCGGCGGACAAGGCGATCAAGACCGCCGTCGCCGGCGGGAAGAAGGTCTCCGACAACGTGAAGTCGATGAACGAGAACTACAAGAACAACGAACAGAACGTCGCGCAGAGCTTCAACGCGATCAGTAGCGGTACCGGGGAGAACTGATCATGGCCGACAATCCGCTCGTCGCAACGGCGCCACAGACGTCGTGGACCGGTACCGCGAACATGAAGCCGTTGGACAGCACCATGAACGCGACGACGGACTTCGAGGGCGCCGGCCTGTTCTCCGACGCCGCGTCCACGATCAACGACGTGTCGAGCTCGCAGGGCTGGAAGAGCGGCGCCGCCGAGATGGACATCGTCGGTGACGGCCTCGACGCGCTCGGCGTCGCGATCGACCCGTTCGGCAGTCTGTTGGGGGCCGGTATCGGCTGGCTGATCGAGCACATCGGGTTTCTCAAGAAGCCGTTGGACTACCTGGCGGGTGACCCGGAAGAGGTCACCGCCAAGCAGCAGACGTGGGAGAACATCGCCAAGGCGCTCAACGACGCCGCCGCCCGGTACAAGCAGTCCGCACAGAGCATGGCCGGCGCCAACCAGGGCGCCGCCGTCAGCGGCGTGAACAGCACCGCGGACAACTTCACCTCGGTGTTGACGGGAGCCGCAGGGCACGCCAGCGACGCCGCGACCGCGATGAAGGTCGCCGGTATCGTCGTCGGCACGACGAGGGGCATGATCCGGGACTCGCTGTCCCAGTTCGCCGGCGACGCGATCGTCAAGTGGATCGCCGCGACCGCCGCCGCGTTCTTCACGTTCGGCGCGACCGAGGCCGCGTTCGTCGTCGACGAGGTGGCCGAGGGCGCGTCGCTGGCGGCCGAGAACGCCGGCAAGGTGTCCAAAGTGGTCCAGGCACTGGAGAAGCTGAAGGGCGGCGCGAAGGACTCGTCGTCCGCGCTGGAGAAGGCGAGCGACTCGATCGCCAAGGACGCCGGCAAGGACGTGACCGAGACGGCCGGCAAGGACGCCACGGAGACGGCCGCCAAGGACGCCGGCAGGACGAAGCCGAACGACACCGGCGAGACGACGACCACGTCCAGCGCGAGCGACACCGGAGCGACCGCCCACACCGACGACGCCAACACCGCCCCCAGCGACACGAGCGAGACCCCCGATTCGGCCACCCCGCAGCCCGCCGACACCGGAGCGACCGCGCACACCGACGACGACGCGACCGCCCCGACGACGACCGCCGAGTCGACGACCCCGTCCAGCGCGGACACCGACACGAGCGCCCCCACGTCGACCCCAGAAGGCGACACGGCCCCGAAGACCACCGACGAGACGACGACTCCGTCGAGCGAGCCGACCGACACGAGCGAACCGACGTCGACCCCGGACGCCGACACGGCCCCGAACACGGCCGACGAGACGACTCCGTCGAGCGAGCCGGATACGACCACTCCGTCCGGCCAGCAGCCGACCGCGCCCAAGGAACCAACCCTCGACGAGAAGGTCGAGCAGCACAAGCAGGCGCTGGACGACCACAACTCGAACGTGGCGCAGCACAACCAGGACGCGGCCGACTTCCGCCAGCAGAGCGCGGACCACAACTCCAAAGCCATCGAGAACGACCAGGCGATGTCGGCCAACAAGCACGCCCGCGACATGAACCAGCAGGCCATGAACAGGGCCAAGGCGCAGGGCAAGCCGCACGACGACCTCAAGGCGCAACACCGCGATCTCGAAGCCCAGCACAAGGACCTCAAGAACGAGGACACCCGGCTGTCCGACGAGCAGAAGCAGCTCGAATCCCGGCACGAGGAACTCAACAAGAACGCGGCCGACATCAACGCCAACGCCAAGAAACTCCACGAAACCCAGTCCGATCTCCAGAACAAGGTCGGCGACGAGTGGCTGGAGAAGCACAGCCTCAAGAACGAGAACGTGATGGACAACAAGTTCGGCAAGGCAGCGCGCTGGTACTCCGAAAATCTCGGCGATGATTCACACGGGATCCACAACCTGTCGGACTGGAAGCCCAAGGAGATGCTGAACGCGGACAACTGGAAACCGTCCAACCTGGTGCACCACGGCATTCCTGGCGTGCCGAAGCCGACCGTCGGGGACGCGTTCCAAACCGCCAAGGAAGGCGCCACGCAGGGGCTTTCCGACCAGGGCACCCGTGAGGACAAGATCCAGGCCGAGTACCAGGAGAAGCTCGAGGAGGCGGAGAAGTCCGGCGGCGAACAGCACGCCTGGCCGACCGCCGAGCAGAGCGGCTGACCCCTACGATCGGCACGGTCGGACGCCGGGACGAACGCGGGGGGTAGCGAGTGCGGAAGAACGTGGGACTACTGCGGGTTCTCGTGGTCGTCGTGGTGTTCGGCGGCCTGATCGTGCTGGCCACCCGCCTGTCCGGTGCCGCTGCGATCGTCGTCTGGGTGATCTTGGCACTCGGGGTCTTCGTCGCGATCTTCGTGGTGGCCGGGACGAAACCGAGCCTGCGGTTGGACGACGCCACGAAGCGGGTGTTCGCGCAGTGGCAGGCCAGTCATCCTGACCGGAACTGGGGTTGGGTCAAACAGGAGATTCCCGATGCCCGCAGTCGGAAGTCACCACAGGACCCGGCTTTGCTGGGCCGGCTCACCACCGACCCGCCGGTCCTGAACGAAGGACGCTACGACCGGATGATCTTCCTGGGGAAGGCCCAGGTCGACGGTCACGACGTGCTGGTGATGGAACGAGCCAACTACGACAGTGGGCGAGGCGCCCTGCGCGAGCGGATCACCGTGGTCTCGGTCGACACGCCCGGAATGGTCCAGCCGGTGTGCTTCTACCGCCGGTCCGGCTATCAAGCCGGTGGTTTGTACCGCTCGCTGATGTTCGGGCAGTTCACCACCGGCGACGCCACGTTCGACGCGCGGTTCCGTGTCGACGCCGAGAACCGCACTGCGGCACGACGTCTGCTGTCGCCGGATGTCACCCAGTTCCTGTGCGCCGACCCGAGGGCCGAACACCTAGGGTTCACGTTCCAGCGCGGCGCGCTGAGCGTCTGGCTGACCGACAAGTTCGACGACACCGCGGCCATCCCGCCCATGATCGACCTGATGATGGCGCTCTGCCAGCGGATTCCGGCCCAGGTGTGGTCGGGGGTCGGCTAGCCGACCACCCGTGCCAGGTACGACGAGATGTGCGGCTGCAACGGCTGGCCGGCCATGGCGCGTTCCTCCACATAGGCCAGATCGCCGTTGTTGATGATGCCGTAGAGGCGCTGGCCGGCGTTGACCTCCTTGGCCGACGCCGTGCGCGTCACGATGTCGGTGGCCAGTTCCCACGACGTCACCGTGCGGGACCGGCCGTAGAAGATCTCCGTGATACCGGTGGCGTGCGCGAGCAGCACCTCGATCGTGCCGTCCGGCTGCGGCCGCCACCAGCCGGTCTCCCGCGCCGCCGGCCGGATCACCTTGCCGTCGGCGTCCAGCAGCCAGGAGCGGGACTCGTAGCTCAGGAACGGCCGGCCGTCGTGGGCGAAGACGATCTGCTGGCCGAACGTGAACGGGCCGTCGATGGTGGGGTAGACCACCTCGCCGCCGCCGCGCCACACGCCGACCAGTGGCAGCAGCGGCAGGCACGCGTCGTGCAGTTCCGGGCCCTCACGCAGGTTCGCCGTGTCGCCGGGGATCGGCAGGTCGTCGAACTGCGGCAGGTTGCGGTGGCGGGTCTGGCGGGCCCGCTCGGCCGCCGCGCGTACGGCCGCGTCGCCACTGCCCTGCGTCGGGGTGCCGTTGCTCTCGGTCATCGGTGATCGCTGAACAGTCGGTAGACCACGTGGCTGGCGAACCAGACCACCGCGACGGCGACGGCGACCAGCAGGGCCGTGTAGAACTGTTCCACCCGACGAGAATACCGTTGCGATCCTTACCAGCCGTGTTGGCCCGGTGCTGCTCGCCGAGAATGGCGAACGCCCGTGGCAACCCTGCTGGCTGCCACGGGCGTTCTGTGGTGAATGGTCAGGAAACCGGGATGGCCACCTCGTGCAGGCCGGGGCCGTCCGCGTGCAC
>DATBDL010000334.1:0-12290 GCA_036269975.1 Pseudonocardiaceae bacterium
CCTCGTTCAGCCCGACCCGTCGCTCCAGTCGGTCGAGGCGCTCCCCGATCTTCGCAAGTGCCGCGACGAGTGCCTTCGCCTGGTCGCCGCCACCACTCTCGATCCGGTTCCTGGCGTAGGCGTAGCCGCTCAGCGTGGCGGCGAGGGCACGCCGTGCCAGCTTCGGCTCGGCGCCGCGAGCACGCAGGATCTCGCCGGCACCGCCCGTCTCCTCGTTGATCAGCCCGAGCAGCAGGTGCTCGCCGCCGATGTAGTTGTGGGCGAAGCTGAGCGCGGTGCGCAGCGCGAGTTTCAGCGCCTCCGTCGTCGACGGGTCCAACTGGCGGCCGCCGATCTCGTGGCCATCGACCGGCTCGTTGTCGGCGGCCGGTGGTCGCGCCGCCAGGTCCTCGCGCAGGTCGTCCGGCTCGATCTCCAGTGACCGCAACACTTCCAGCGACAGGTTGGTGCCCTCGTCGAGCAGTCCGAGCAGCAGGTGCTCCGTGGTGATCCTCGGTACGCCGCTGACCCTGGCCCGCTGGATCGCCAGGTTCACCGCCGTGCGGGCCTTGACGGTGAACCTGGTCAGCTTGGCGGTCGGATCGTCGGCGGTCAGGTCCAGCTTCCCCGTCGTCTCGATCGACTGCACCTGGCGCACCGCGGACTCCAGCGCCTGCTGGCAGATCGGCGACACCGGAAGTCCCAGCTCCTTCACGGCCTCCGCCAGTTCGTCCGACAGGTAGACATTGATCTTCGGCACTGCTACCTCCCTTGTGGTTACTTGGGGTTATGCGCACGTTATAACCCCAATGGGGTCATAGACAAGGAGGTATGTGGCGCCGAACCCGCCGGCCGGTGCCGGCGGCCCACTAGACTCGTGGCGATGACCGGCGAATTCACCGACCAGCGCGCCCGCCTGCGCCACCACGGCGATGTCGATGCCGCGCCCGGACTGGCCGATTTCGCCGTCAACGTCACCCGTGACCGGCCGCCGCCCTGGCTGCTCGCCGCGCTCACCGCCGAACTGGCCGATCTGGGCCGCTACCCGTCCGCCGAACTGGACGCGGCCGCCCGCCGAGCGGTCGCCGACCGGCACGGCCGCGCGCCGGACGAGGTGCTGGTGCTGGCCGGCGCGGCCGAGGGCTTCGCGCTGCTGCCGGGCCTGCGGCCCCGGCTGGCCGCCGTCGTGCACCCGTCGTTCACCGAACCCGAGGTCGCGCTGGCCGACGCGGACGTGCCGGTACACCGCGTCCTGCTGCGCGCCGACGACGGCTACACCCTGCGACCAGACGCCGTCCCCGCCGATGCCGACCTGGTGGTGCTGGGCAACCCGACCAATCCGACGTCCGTGCTGCACCCCGCCGACACCGTGCGGCGCCTTGCCAGGCCGGGGCGGGTGCTCGTGGTGGACGAGGCGTTCATGGACGCGGTGCCCGGCGAACCGGCGAGTCTGGCCGGCGAGCGCCACATGCCCGGCCTGGTCGTGCTGCGCAGTCTCACCAAGACGTGGGCACTGGCGGGACTACGCGCCGGTTATGCCGTCGCGGCACCCGAACTGCTCGCGACACTGGGCCGCCACCGTCCACAGTGGCCGGTCAGCAGCCTGGTGCTGACGGCGGTCCGGGCGTGCGCCGCACCCGATGCCGTCGCCGAGGCGCACCGCAGCGCCGTCGACATCGCGCGGCACCGGGAATGGCTGGCGGCCCGGCTCGCCGCGCTGCCAGGTATCGAGGTGCACGAGCCGGCCGCCGGGCCGTTCCTGCTGCTCCGAGTGGCACGCGGACCGGCGCTGCGGCAGGCGTTGCGGGCGCGTGGCGTGGCGGTGCGCCGCGCGGACACGTTCCCCGGCCTCACCGCCGATCACCTGCGGGTCGCGGTCCGGTCACCGGAGCGCTGCGCGCCGCTGCTCGCCGCGCTGCATGCCGAACTGGCGGAAGGTGTCCCGGCGTGACGACGACCACGCTCGCCGAGCTGATCACCGTGCTGGAACAGGCATATCCGCCGGCGCTGGCCGAATCGTGGGACGCCGTCGGCCTCGTCTGCGGTGATCCGGACCAGCCGGTGCGCCGGGTACACGTCTGCGTCGATCCGGTCGAGTCCACTGTGGCGGAAGCAGTCGCCGCCGGTGCCGACCTGATCGTGGCGCATCATCCGCTGCTGCTGCGCGGGGTGCACGGCGTGCCCGCGAACACACCGAAGGGCGGTCTCGTGCACCGTCTGATCAGGGCAGGAGTCGCGCTCTACTGCGCTCACACCAACGCCGACAGCGCCGATCCCGGAGTGTCCGACGCCCTGGCCGCCGCGCTCGGCCTACGGGTCACCGGACCACTGGCGCCGCATTCGGCCGGCAGCGCCGGCACCGGCCGAATCGGTGTACTTCCCGCGCCGGAACCCTTGCGGGACTTCATCAATCGTGTCGCGGCGGCGCTGCCGCCAACAGCGTGGGGTGTCCGTGCCGCCGGCGACCCTGACCGTCCGATCAGGACGGTCGCGGTCTGTGGCGGCGCCGGTGACGCCTACCTCGACCAGGCATGTGCGGCGGGTGTCGACGCCTTCGTCACCGCCGACCTCCGCCACCATCCGGCCGGTGAGCACCTGGCCCGGCCGGGTGCGCCCGCCCTCGTCGACGTCGCCCACTGGGCCAGCGAGTGGCCGTGGTGCGAACAGGCGGCCGGCATCCTGCGCCGGGGCACCGGCGGTACGGTCGACATCTTCGTGTCCGTCCGCCGCACCGATCCATGGACCGTCCACGCGGCCGTGACCGAACTGAATACCGACAGTGGAGGGACACCAGCGTGAGAGCAGACCCCGCCGTCCAGCGCCGGTTGCTCGACCTCGCCGAGGTCGACACGGAACTGACCAGGATCGATCATCGGCGTCGCACGCTGCCCGAGCTGGCCGAGATCATCGAGCGGGAGACCGTCGAGCGCGCGAAGCGGGACAAGGTCGTCGCGGTGCGGACGACACTGGGCGACCTCAACCGCGACGCGAACCGGCAGGAGTCGGACATCGAGGCCGTCCGTGCGCGCGAGGACCGCGACCGCACGCTGCTCAAGGAATCCAACGTCGGTGCCCGACAGGTGGCCGACCTGGAACACGAACTGGCCACGCTGTCGCGCCGGCAGACCGCGCTGGAGGACGACCTGCTCGAACTGATGGAACGGCGTGAGGCGGTCGAGTTGGACGTGGCCCATGCCCAGATCGAACACGAGGCAGCCGAAACCGCACTCGCCGAGGTCCGCACCCGCCGGGACGACGCGGTGGCCGATCTCGACGTCGCACAGGCACGGCGGACGGCGGAACGACAGCAGTTGGTCGGCGGCTTCCCGGCCGACCTGCTCACCCTGTACGACCGTATCCGGCAGCAGAAGGGCACCGGCGCTGCCCTGTTGCGGGCGCGGCGCTGCGGCGCGTGCCGGCTCGAACTGGACCGCAACGCGATCGCCCACATCCGCGACACGGCACCGGAAGAGGTCGTCCGCTGCGACGAGTGTGGCGCGATCCTGGTCCGTACACCGGAGTCCGGCCTGTGAGTTCGAGCGTGATCGTCGAGGCCGACGGTGGCGCACGCGGCAATCCCGGCCCGGCCGGCTACGGCGCCGTGGTGCTGGATGCGGACAGTGGCGCGATGCTGGCGGAACGGAAGGCCGCGATCGGCGTCACGACCAACAACGTCGCCGAGTACCAGGGCCTGATCGCCGGTCTGGCGGCCGCGCGGGACGTCGGCGCCACGACGGTGGCGGTACGGATGGACTCCAAGCTGGTCGTGGAGCAGATGTCCGGCCGCTGGCAGATCAGGCATCCAGCCCTGCAAGCGCTGGCGGCGACGGCGTCGGCGCTGGCGGCCGGCTTCGGCGGTGTCACGTACGAGTGGATTCCGCGCGAACGCAACCAGCACGCCGACCGCCTGGCGAACGAGGCGATGGACGGGGCAGAGGACTCCTCGACCGGGCCGGCGCACCAGACCGGCCCGCCGGCGGCGTGGACCGGCGCCACCGGCACCCCGACCCGCATGCTGCTCGTCCGCCACGGCCAGACGGCGTTGTCTGCGGCCCGCCGCTACTCCGGCCGGGGCAACCCGCCACTGACGGAGTTGGGTCTCGCGCAGGCGTCCGCCATCGCCGACCGCCTGGCCGCCACGGCGGATATCGCGGCCGTACTCACGTCGCCACTGGGCCGAGCCCGCCAAACCGCAGACGCGATCAGCAAGGCCACCAACGCCCCCGTCACGGAACTGGCCGACCTGACCGAAACGGATTTCGGCGCATGGGAAGGCATGACGTTCGCCGAAGCGGCGGCCCGCGACCCGGAAGCCCACCGCGCGTGGCTGACCGACCCGTCCCGCCCCGCTCCCGGCGGCGAGAGCTTCGACGCGGTGCACCACCGCGTGGCCAGGGCGGCGGAGCGAATCGCGGCGGACCATGGCGGTTCGACGGTGGTCGTGGTCAGCCATGTGACGCCGATCAAGACACTGCTGCGGATCGCCCTGGCGGCCGGCCCTTCGGTGTTGTTCCGGCTGCACCTGGACCTGGCGTCGCTGTCGATGGTCGAGTTCTACCCGGACGGCAACGCGTCGGTACGGCTGGTCAACGACGTGTCCCACCTGCCGAGCTGAGACTCCCGAAGCGGACCGATATGCTGATCGACGCGGACGAGTCGGCAGGGCGGCCGCGGCCGGCGGAGCTGTTGGCTGTGCCTTCGGTGACGTCGGTCGAGGAAAGTCCGGACTCCACAGGGCAGGGTGGTTGTTAACGGCAACCCAGGGTGACCTGCGGGACAGTGCCACAGAGAACAGACCGCCCGGTCGTCTCGTACGACCGGGTAAGGGTGAAACGGTGGTGTAAGAGACCACCAGCGCCACGGGCGACCGAGGCGGCTAGGTAAACCCCACCCGGAGCAAGGCCAAAAGGGAGCTGTGCGGTTGAGCTCCTGCGCAGGCGTTCGAGGGCTGCCCGCCCGATGCCTGCGGGTAGGCCGCTGGAGCCTGCCGGCAACGACAGGCCGAGATGGATGGTCGCCACCCGAGGCCAACGGCAACGGGAACAGAATCCGGCTTACACACCGACTCGTCCGCCCGTACCCGCACCATCGTGGCGGGTTACGGGGTGGACATCTTCGTGTGCCACGCCGGACCTGGCCGTAATCGGTGTGCGGCGCACGGCTGCCAACGGGGATACCGTCGTTGGATGGAGTACGACGACGGGCGGATCCGGTGTGATGGGCGTGGACTGGTGATTCGCTGGTACACGCCGCTCGGTCGCAAGCAGATCGACTACGGCCGGATCAAGAAGGTGGTCCGCACCAGCAACAGATGGGGACGCGGCCGAATCTGGGGGAGTTCCGACCTGCGCCACTGGTACAACCTGGACCGGACCCGCCCCACGAAGGACACCGCGTTGGTGTTGGATCTCGGCCGTCGTACGCAGCCTGTGATCACGCCGGACAACCCGGACCAGGTCGTTGCCGTGCTACGGAAGCATGGTGTCGACGTCTCGGGCGGTGCCTAATCCGTCTATCGGCGCCGGACATCGCGGACTGACTACGCCAATCGGGTATCAGTCGCTCGGCGTCGGATCGTCCTGGGGGGACGGGCGGCCCGCTCTGCGGCCGGGGGGCATGCGGAACACCGGCTGGAAGGGCAGACCCTCGTTGAACTTGGCCTCAAGTTCCGCCACCCGCTCCGCCACGGCCGGGTTCACGATGTCCGCGAGGCTCCGGATTCCGGACGCCGGTTCGTTGCGGGCCAGCCACGTCGCCGCCGCTCTTGCTCGATCCAGGATCTCCCGATCGAAGTTCACCGTCCGCTGCACCCGCCGGCCGTTGGTGGGGGTTCGACCGGTAACCTGACTGCCGTCCGGCACGGGAGCGGCGTCGTCCGGAGATTGGATCACGATGTCCCTCCTCGGCGGGCCGGCTGAGCAACGAGCGGTACAGCAACGAGCGGTACAGCAACGAGCTATGCAGCAACACGCGGTGCAGCAACACGCGGTGCAGCAACGAGGGGTGAAGCTGCGACGGACGGCAGGGCAAGAGAACGCGGCGGGGCAAGAGAACGTGGCAAGGCAGGACGACGCGGCAGGGCAAGGCAATCGGCGGAGCAACGAGCACGGCAGCGGCCACGCAGTCTGACCGCACAGCGACCGAATGCCCATTGTGACGCAACCCATCTCGGCCACCCGTTGGTGGACTCTGCGCTGCTACTGGCAAGTAGGCCGTATGTGTTCCAGCATGTGGACCAAAGCCGTAGTGCTTCATGATCTTGCATACAGCCCGTCACCAGCACCGACGCGGCCGAGTGAACTATCGGGGACTCTGGGACGAACGGGTGGTTTCCCTGCCTCTGAAGCCCTCCCGCATCCCATGATGTGTGTGGTCAGATTAGACGTATTGTTGACAGACTCGATCCAGGAATGGACCTACGCTGCGCGCATCGACCACTACACCTCGTCAGGCTGGCATGTTCTACTCGTCACTAGCAGCACGTGAGTCAGGTGCCATCACCGGCAGGTGGCAGCCACTCTCACCCCTCGCACCAGGGAGGACGAGATGACCGGCTCGGCCCTCAGCACCCTCGCCGCCGCGGGGCTCGGCACCACCGGCGTCACCAAGTGGATTCTCGACAACGCGGTCCCGCTGCTGTTGCTCGTCGTCGCGCTCCTTCTCCTGTACCTGGGTGGCGGCAAGGGTGACAACGCCGGCGTCATGCGCCGCGTCGGTGGCGTGTTCGTGGCACTGGCCATCATCGGCCTCGCCGTCTCCGGTGCCGGCGTCGACCTCGGCAAGTGGCTCGCCAACCTGTTCACCGGCTGACCACCTGGGGGCGGTTGTGCGGGTACGCACCGACGACGAGGTCTACCGCGTTGACGCGGTCTGGCTCGGCCCACCCAAGGCGACCTTTCCCTGGCGGGCAAGGTATGTGGCCTGGGGGGTCGGAATTCTGGTGTTCCTGCTCGTCCTGTCCGGTGAACGGTTCATCGGCTTCGGCTTCGGGTTCTTCACCGTGGCGTGGGCGCTGGTCCTGACCGTGGTCATCACCCGACTGATCTGCTCGCGGATCAGCCACGAGCGGCCGCTGGGCGCCGTGTTCACGATGTGGGTGCGGGAACTCAACTCGCCCCGCGAGGCCAACGCCGGCCAGGGTGGCGCCACCAGCGCGACCAGGGTGCGGACGCACGCGCAGCGGCCACGGCCCCGGATCAAGGGCCAGCCACGGCAAAAGCCGAGAAAACCCGCCCACCGCCGGGTGACGCAGCCCGCGCGTTCCGGCCACCCCGTCCAGTATGTCCAACATGCCCAGCCCTGGGCCGGTATGCCGAACGGCAACGACCAGCGGCAGGGCGGTGCGGTACGACCTCGCAGCAAGGAGGTAGGCGGTGTTCGGACGCAGGGCAGGAGGTGATCCGGGACGTGATCGTCGTGCGGCCCACCGGGTGCCCCCCCAGATCGTCCCGCCGCAGCAGCAGGAGCGTCCGGTCTACAGCCGCCGTGGCCGCCGGTTGCCCGGTGAGCAGGCCGTCCCCAGCTACACCCCCTCGATCGCGGCCCGCACCATCGACGGGCACCTGCTACGGACCGGTCAGGACGTCTACGCCTGGTACCGCCTGGCCCCGCAGCGCTGGTCGTTTCGTTCCGACTCGCAGCGCCAGGACCTGATCACCGCGATCGGCGGCCAGTACTCCGAACTGCAGGGCCGCTGGCTGCACCTGCGCGTGACGACCCGCCCGTTCCCGATCCGGATGTGGGCCGAGGCGCACGTGCACAACGCCGTCAACCGGCTGCAGGACACCTCGGGCGCGCTCTCCTTCGACGACTACATGGTCGGCGAGCAACAGCAGTTGCTCGGCCGGTCGATGGCCGAGAAGGAGGTCTACCTGGGTGTGCAGGTACAGACCCGGCGGATGGTGGACCGCGCGGTCGAACGGGCCGCGCCGCTTCTGCGCCGCATCTTCCCGGACGCCGTCGACGCCGAACTCGTCGCGCTGGACAGCGAGGTCGAGCACCTGGACCAGGTGATCGGCTCGGCCGGGATGGAGGGCCGGCCGGTGTACGCCGACGAGATGTCCTGGCTGATGCACCGCTCGTGCTCGCTGGGCCTGCCGGCACCGCGCAATCTGCCCGCAGTGCCGAGTTCGACGTGGGAACCGGAGGATCTGGCCAGCTTCACCGACGCGGCCGACTTCCACACCGAGCCGTACTCCCCGACGGTGACCGTGCGCGGCCGGACCGGCTCGAACGCCGGTATCAAGCGGCATGTCGCCGTGCTGACCGTCGGTCAGATGCACGGCTTGCAGATTCCCGAGGTGGACGACCCCTGGGTGCAGCACTCCGACCGGCTGGCCGCCGCCGTCGAGTGGTCGGCGCGGATCTACGTGCGCCGCCCCGAGGAGGTCAACGGCGAGCTGGGTCGGCAGATGAACAAGGTCCGCTCCCAGGTCCGCCACTACACCGACGAGCACGAGCTGGAACCGCCGCAGTCGCTGTCCCGCCAGGCCGCCCGCGTGCTGGAGATCGACGACGAGATGACGTCGGGCTTCACCGCCTTGGGCACTCGGGTGCGCTCGTGGTGGCGGCTGGCGGTGTCCGGTGCGACCGAACGCGAGGCTTTGCGCCTGGCGCAACAGCTTCTCGAGCTCTACAAGCCGAAGGTCGCGATCGAGCACCCCGAGGCGCAGTACGCGCTGGCCCGCGAGTTCATCCCCGGTGAGCCGCTGGCCAACACGGCCTACCTGCGGCGTGGCTCGGTGGTCTGGGCGGCGGCCGCCGTGCCGTCGGCAACGGCGGAGGTCGGCGACCGGCGTGGCGTGCTGCTGGGCGAGACGTGCACTGCGACGCGCCGGCCGGTGGCGTGGGACCCGTGGATGGCACAGGAGATCCGGGACGGTTCCGGCCTGACGGCACTCGTGGCCGGTTTGGGTGGCGGCAAATCGTTCCTGGGTGGTGGGCTGGTCTACAAGACGCTGCGGGCCGGGGCGTACTGGACACTGCTCGACCCGTCCGGTCCGCTGGCACGCCTGTGTGACCTGCCGGAACTGCGGCCGTACGCGCGGCCGATCAACCTGCTCAACGCCCAGCCCGGCATCCTCAACCCGTACCGGGTGGTGCCCGAGCCGGAGATCGAGCACTTCCTCGACGAGACCGATCCGGAACGGGCGTGGCGCCGGGAGAAGGCGCTGGTCGCGGCGACCCGGCGCCGGCTGGTGCTGGACGTGCTCACCGGGCTGCTGCCCTACGAGGTGGCGCGGCTGCCGCAGACCCGGATCGTGCTGCTGCGCGCGGTACGGACGGTCGGCGGCCGGATGGACGCCGACCCCGGCCAGGTGTTCGACGCGCTGCGCCGGGACGCGAGCGAGCACCACGAACACGCCATGGTGGTCGCGGACTTCCTGGACGAGATGCGTGAGCGGATGAGCCTGCTCATCCCGGAACGCGGCGAGGACCCCTACGCCGAGACCCGCGACGACCGGCTCACCGTGCTCACCATGGCCGGCCTGACGCTGCCCAAGGACGGTGTCGGGCGGGAACACTGGACCGACGCGGAGGCACTCGGCGTCGAACTGCTGAACCTGGCGGCGTGGCTCACCCAGCGGTCGATCTACGAGCGGCCGAGGGACCTGCGCAAGGGCGTCTGGATCGACGAGGCGTTCTTCCTGTCCGAGGTGCCGACCGGCCGGGTGCTGATGAACAGGTTCGCGCGTGACTCCCGTAAGTGGAACGTCCGTGTGCTGCTGTCCAGCCAGATCCCGGCCGACTTCCTGCGCATCCAGGGTTTCGTCACGCTGCTGGACTCGGTGTTCGTCGGCCGGTTGGACGACGACACGGCGCAGGCCGACGCGTTGCGGCTGCTCAAGGTGCCGGTCGGGGCCGGCTACGAGCAGGTCGTCGCGAGCCTCGGCCGCCGGCCCGGTGGCGAGCGTGGCATGACGGAGCGGGACAGGGCGCCCCGCCAGTTCATCTTCGGCGACGGTGCCGGTGGCGTGGAACGCATCCGGATCGACTTCTCCGGCAATCATCTCGACCACCTGCGCGGGGTGCTGGACACGACACCGGACGCGATGCGCGAGTTCGTGGCGCGACCGGCGCTGCCGGCGATGCCGCCGGACCTGATGGCGGAGCCGTCCCGGCCGCGTGCCGGGCGGCACTCCGGCGGGATGACACCGGAACCCGATATCGACGACGAGTTCGCCGCCGAACTGGAGGTCGGCCTTGTCGACGATCTGGGTGACGACCTGGTGCCGACACCAGGTGGCGATGTGCTCGACCCGGACGGCGGTACAGGTGGGTTCCGTAGGTCACGGGACGATGCATGAGTACCTCGACGCTGGTGTTGGTGGTCGCCGTCGTGCTGTGCTACGCAGCGCGACGGCGGGCGAGATGGCGTAAGGCCGAGGCGGCCGGCCGGCGGCTCGGTCGCAAGTGGTCGGTGGTGACACTGGTCGCCGCGTTGATGGGCATCCAGATCGTGTTGGGTCTGCCCGCCTACGCCGACCAGTGCGGTGACGCGCCGGTCCCGGAACGGCCGGGCGCCGGCATGGTGGGGGCCATCGACCCGCCCGCCGTCGACCACGGCGACCCGAACTCCAACTACGGCAAGTACTCCTACGCCGGTTCGGTGTGGCACGTCTTCGACAACAACTGCGTGCTCTCCAAGACGATCACCGATCCGAACGCGGTGATCGACACGTGGGCCGGCAACCAGTTGTTCAACGTGGGCAAGAACATCGTCGGCGCGACGAACAGCCTGCACTACGCGATGCTGTCCCAGGACAGCATGCTCAAGCCGCTGGACAACGCGGTCGAGAAGGCGGCGACCACGTTCTACGACAACGTGTACGTCCGCTGGTTCGGCCCCATCGCGCTGCTGCTGGCCATTATGCTGTTCCGGCACATCTGGACGGGTGACCTCGCCAGCATCAGCAAACGCGGCATGTGGGCGCTGGCCGGGATGTGGCTGGCCGCATCGGTTCTGGTGCTCGGACCGGTCTACGGCGAAGTGGACTCGATGCTGCTGCAGAAGACGTCCCAGATCCAGGCCGGCTTCCTGCCGGCCGACCAGGTCGGCTCGCAGCGCGACACACTGCCGGATGCGTTGTACGACAACGTGGTCTACCGCAACTGGCTGCGCGGCGAGTTCGGCGACCCGACCGTGCCGCAGGCCACCCAGTTCGGGCCGGAACTGCTGGACGACCAGGCATGGACCAAGGCGGACTCCGGTTCCGCCGACGACACCAACAAGGTGACCGCGAAGCAGAACGACTACAAGACGCTGCCGGACAAGCTCGGCTCGGCCGCGGGTTTCTTCGAGGGCAGTGAGGGCAGCCGGACCGGCGACGGATTCCTGGCCATGTTCCAGGCTTTCGCGTACTCGCTGTTCCAGTTGTTCGCCAAGGCATCGGTGCTGCTGGCGCAGGTGCTGCTGCGGGTGCTGCTGCTGGCGGCGCCGGTGATCGGCCTCGCCGCGATGGTGCTGCCCGACCTGCTGCCCAGGGTCGGCCGGGCCGCGGGTGCCGTGCTGTTCAACGTGTTGCTGCTGTCCGCGTTGGCCGGTATGGACGCCTTGCTGCTCAACCTGATCTTCGGTGCCGGCGACCAGTTGTCGTTGCTGGCGCAGATGTTGTTGGCGAGCCTGATCACGATCGTGTTCTTCATGGTCGGCCGGCCGCTGCGGCGGATGTGGCAGATGGTGGAACTGTCGGTCGCCGCCGCGGGCGCCGGCATTCCGACGTCGCCTGGGCTGATGTCCCGGCTGCGCAAGCGTTCCACCGAACCGTCGCCGCAGGAACAGTTCTGGGGCAGCGTCCGGGACGGCGGCGGCGTTCGACCGGCTGACGCGGACAGGCTGCGGGTCCGCCCGGAGGGCACCGGCCACGACGAGCGCACCGGCAGCATCATGGCCACGGCGCAACGACTCGACCGGCGCGGCAGTAGCGGCGCCACCGGCAGCGGCAACCGGCGGCAGCTCCCCGGCTCGCCGGGCGCCCAGCCGGCGGCGGCGCTGCCACCGGCCCGCCCGTACGGTCAGGGCGGCCCGGCGCGAGCGGTACCCGAGGCGGCGGCGCCGAGCCGGATCGTGGACAGCCCGCCCGTCGTGGACCGCGGCTGGGATCGGGGCGAGGATTCGTTCGTGGTGCCGTCGCAGGTCCGGCGGTCCAACCGGGAGGGGCCACGCCGCGCCGAGACCGAAATGGTCGCCGGCCGGCCCGTGTTCGTGCTGTACCGCCCGTCCAGGGGCTTGGAAGTCTCCGACAGTGGCTGGGACAGTAGGACGGCGAGAAGCTAGGAGCACGGGTTCATGCCCATCAGGACCAACCGTG
>DATBDL010000335.1:0-11262 GCA_036269975.1 Pseudonocardiaceae bacterium
GTCTGCCGACCCTCCACTTGCTTCGCTTCGTTCCGGGTCGGCAGACGCCGCGACGGCAGGCCAGAGGGCGCCGGCTCGCTTCGCTCGGCTGATCAAGAGCCTGTTCGACGGGCGGGTGCCCGCGCTACATCAGCGCGGGCACCACCGCCTCGATCAGGTGCGGCCCCGGCTCGGCGGTCGCCCGCCGGAACTGGTCGGCCAACTCCTCGGCCGTGCGCGCTCGGCTGGCCGGCACGCCCATCCCGGTCGCCATGGCCACGAAGTCCAGGTCCGGCCGTGACAGATCCAGCAGGCTCGCCGCCCGCTCGCCGCCGCTCTCCGCACCGACCCGCTGCAGCTCCATCCGCAGGATCGCGTAGGCCCGGTTGGCCAGCACGATCGTCGTGACGTCCAGGTTCTCCCTGGCGTGCGTCCACAACGCGGACAACGTGTACATCGCGCTGCCGTCGGCTTCCAGGCAGACCACCGGCCGGTCAGGGCAGGCCACGGCCGCGCCGGTCGCGACCGGCAGGCCCTGTCCGATCGCGCCGCCGGTGATCGTGAGCACGTCGTGTGCCGGGCTGCCGACCGTAGCCTGCGGCACCAGCACACCGGACGTGTTCGCCTCGTCCGAGATGATCGCGTTCTCGGGCAGCAGCGCGCCGATCACGTCGGCCCAGTTCTGCGGGGTCAGGTCACCTGTCGGCAGGTCCGGTCGCCTTGCCGGGGCGCGTACCGGTTCGGTGCCATCGGCCAGCAGGTCGGCCAGGTTCGCCAGCGCACCCGCGGCATCCTGCGCGACGTCGGCCAGTGTGTGCACGGCGCAGCCCTCTGGGACGAGATCGCTGGCCTTGCCCGGATACGCGAAGAACGACACCGGCGAGCGCGCGCCCGCCAGTACCAGGTGCTTGGCGCCGGTGAGCTGGTACTGCACGTGTTCGGCCAGGTAGCCCAACCGCTCGATCGACGGAATGCCGGCGCCCCTGCGAATCCGCGCCGGGAACGTCTCGGCGAGCACCGTCACACCGGTCGCGGCGGCGAGCCGGCCGGCCGCCACGATGGCCGCCTCGTCGCGCAAAGCCGCACCGCCCAACAACAACACCGTCGGCTCGCCGGAGGCGAGCACCTTCGCGACCGCAGCGACGACGTCGTCCGGCACGATCGCCGCACTCGCCGACGCCATGGGAGCGGCCGGCACCGCACCGTCCGACCAGGACACGTCGGCCGGCAGGATCAGCGTGGCCACCTGCCCCGGCGGATCACCGGCGGCCGCGATCGCGGCGGCAGCGTCCGCTGCGACGTCGGCCACCCGGCCGCTGCGTCGCACCCAGCCGGACACCGCGCCGGCGATGGCGTCGATATCGGATTCCAGCGGTGCGTCGAACCGCTTGTGGTAGGTCGCGTGATCACCGACGACGTTCACGATCGGCGTGTGCGCGCGGCGCGCGTTGTGCAGGTTGGCCAGCCCGTTGCCGAGACCGGGCCCGAGATGCAGCAGCGTCGCGGCGGGGCGTCCCGCCATCCGGCCGTAGCCGTCGGCGGCACCCGTGACGGTGCCCTCGAACAAGGCCAGCACGGCCCGCATCGCCGGCACGCTGTCCAGCGCGGCCACGAAGTGCATCTCGGACGTGCCCGGATTGCCGAAGCAGACGTCCACCCCGCCGTCGACCAGGGTGCGGATCAGTGCCTGTGCGCCGTTCACGCGGTCTCCTCGCTTCCCAGCAGTACGTCCGGATTCAGGATGCCGGCCGGATCGAACGCCTGCTTGACGCGGCGCAGCAGCGCGATCTCGGCCGGATCGGTGAGTTCGAGGAAGTACGGTCTCTTCGCCCGCCCGATCCCGTGCTCGCCGGAGATCGCGCCACCGAGCGCGATGCCGGCCGCGAACATGTCACGCAGCAGGCGATGCCGGATCGCCGGATCGGCCTGGAACACGGCCAGGTGCACGTTGCCGTCGCCGGCATGCCCGCAGCCGGCAACGCCGGAGCCCGACTCTTGTGCCAGTTTCCGTGTCGTGGCAAGGAATTCCGGCATCGCAGTGCGTGGCACCACGACGTCGACGATATCGTGCGCGCCGGCCGCCTTCGCGGTCCAGAACGCCTTCTCGCGGGCTTCGATCAGCTTGTGCGCTGCGGGGCCGTCGAGCACGTATACGTCGATCGCGCCGAGCGAGTCGAGCAGTTCGCCGAGCTGTTCCACGTCGTCGGCCACCCGGTCGGCCTGCGTGTTCTCCAGCGACACCACCAGATACGCCTGCGTGGCATCCCGAACCTTGTCCGGCACGCCGAGGGACAGTTCAGCGGTGTAGGTGATCGCGGCCATCGTGAAGGCGTCGATGTACTCCAGGATGTTCGGCGCCAATCCGCTGGCGATGATCTTCGGCACCGCCGTGACGACGCCGTCGAGATCGGGGAACGGCGCGAGCACGGTCCGCTGGTGGCCCAGGCGCGGATGCAGTTTCAGGATCGCCTCGGTGACCAGCGCCAACGTGCCCTCGGAGCCGATGATGAGCTGCGTCAGGTCGTAACCGGTGCTGACCTTGACGATCCGGCCACCGGTGTGGACGATCTCGCCGGTGCCCAGCACCGCGGTCAGGCCGAGCACGTGGTTGCGGGTCACGCCGTAGCGGACGGCGCGCATCCCGCCCGCGTTGGTGGCGACGTTGCCGCCGAGGCTGCCGGAGAGCTCGCCGGGGTACACGGGGTAGGTGAGGCCGACCTCGGCGGTTCGGACGTCCAGTTCGGCCAGCGTGACACCGGGTTGCACGACGGCGACCTGGTTCGCGGTGTCGATCTCCAGCACGGAGTTCATCCCCTCGAACGACACCACGACGCCGTCCGCGCGTGGGATGCACGCCCCGCTCATCCCGCTGCCGGAGCCGCGCGCCGTGACCGGCACGCCGTGCTCGTTCGCCAGCCGGACGATCGCGGCCACCTCGTCCGTGGTGCTCGGCCGCACCAGGTAGGCGGGCCGGACCGGGGTCGCGCCGAGTGCCTCGTCGTGCTCGTAGTCCGGCGAGATCGCGTCGCCCGCCAGCACGTTGTCCGCGCCGACCAGCCCGGCCAGCCTGTCCGCGATCGCGTCCGCCATACGTGCCTCCGTGCCTCTCGTGAGCTTCGACTATCTCATGTCGGTTCGTGCCGGGTGCGGCGGCGTGATCGCGGCCGGGGTAGACATGTGACTGAGTCACACATATGGTGGGACGATGGGTAGTGATCAGAACGCCAAGGCGGAATTCCGGATCAAGTCATGGGACGAGAACCCGTACGCCGAGTTCGACGGCGGCAAGCTGACCAGGGCGGACACCGCGCAGACCTACACGGGCGACCTGGTCGGCGAGAGCACGACGACGATGCTGATGTGCTACGGCGCGGCCGACGCCCCCGTCTACTACACCGGACTGGAACGCTTCAGTGGCACGGTGGGCGGACGGACGGGAACCTTTGTGGCGCAGGCGAAGGGCATCTACGCGGATGGCGTCGCCAACTCGACGTGGTTCGTGGTCCCCGGCTCCGGCACCGACGAACTGGCCGGCCTGGGCGGCGAGGGCCGGACGACGGCCGTCGGTGGTGAGGAGTCCGTGCCGGTCACGTTCGACCACCACTTCGAGGGGTGAGCGGGGACCTCGATCACGAGGCCAATCTGGTCGGCGCCCTGGCCCTTGCGCTCGGCGACCGGACCAGTGCCGCGATGGCGTCGGCCAGTGGCGTCTCGGAGACCGCAGCCACTGCTTTGTCCGCATTGCACCATTTCCTGGATCGGCCGACGATCGACCTGCTGCGTCAGGTGCTCGGGTTGACGTCGTCGGGCACGGTTCGGTTGGTGGACAAGCTGGTCGAGGTCGGCTACGTCCGCCGTCGCCCCGGTGCTGACGGTCGGTCGACGGTCGTGACCCTGACCGCGGCCGGCCGTGCCGCCGCGAAACGGGCGGTTGCCGCTCGGGCTGCCGTCCTTACGTCGGCCCTCGGCCCGTTGTCCTCGGACGAGCGGGTGGCGCTGGACGGGTTGGTCGGAAAGGTGCTGGTCGGGCTGATGCGACCGCCCGGTGCGACGCGCTGGAACTGCCGTCAGTGCGATACGGGTGCGTGTCGGGGTTCGGCGGGTGACCAGTGCCCGGTCGGTAACGAGGCCAGGGCTCGGTACTTCCCGACATAGTGACGGCCCGGCACGTTCTTGTGCCGGGCCGTCACTGGTTCAGCTTTCCCTGGTTCAGCCTTCCTGGGTGAACGTCCACTTCTGGCTGCTCGCCGCCGTGCAGGTCGCCAGTTGCAGTGCGGTGCCGGACACCGCGATGCACTTGTTGGACTGGATGCCGGCGATCGTGCCGTTGGCGTTGATCTCCCACTGTTGGCGGGGAGCGCCGCTGCACGTGGCGATGTCTATCTTCGTGCCGTTGGCCGTACTGCCGCCGGCCGCGTCGACGCACAGGTTGTCGATGGTCAGGAAGGCGCCGTCGAAGCCGAACTTCTGGGTCGCGCCGCCGTTACACGCGGCGACGGTGAGCGCGGTGCCGGACGTGGTGGCGCCGTTCGGATCGGTCATGCACGTCGACCCGTTCTTGTACTGCCCGAAGGTGGTCGGGGACGTGGCGCCGCCGTAGCACGCGCCGGTCGTAGCGTTGAACAGCGGAGTCGGGTCCACGGTCTCGTTCGAGGGTGGGTTCACGATGACGGGGGTCTGCTTGGGTGAGCCGTCCGGATTGGACTGGGTGAGCGCGTCCTCGCAGTCGATGGCGGCCTTCTCGTTGCCGCCCTTGCCGCCGGTCCACATGTCGACGTGCCAGAACTTCGGTCCGCCGTCCGGGCCCATGCCGGTCCAGTCCTCGTCACACTCGGTGCAGTCGTCCTCCATGACGAAGTACTTCTTGACGGCCGCGTAGTAGATCTTCGTGCCGGCCTTGAGTTCGGACTTGTCCGACGCGAACGTGATCGGGTCCGCGAACGTGCCGGTGCCGCCGGCCGAGCTGTGCAGGCCGGGAAAGGCGATCCCGGCGCCGGGTGGGGAGTTGTCGTACCAGCCGTAGTACGTGACGAACATGTTGGTGGTCGTGCTGGCGGTCGGGCTCGCCTGCGCTGTCGAGTTGGTGAACATCAGCCCGACGGCGGACGCGATCACGAGGGCCGCCGAGGCGATCGAGGCCAGCAGTGCGGGTCGTTTCATGGTGCCTCCGTGCACACGGGAAACAGCGGTGCTCCAAACGGTGTGTTCCAAACGGGTGTCCAGCGATGTCCAACGGTGTCCAACGGTGTGCTGGCGGTTGCGGCGGGGCAATGTCTGGGATCGAATCGTTAGGGAACTTTCCTAATTAACAGTCGCCAGTCGGGTGTCGTTGCCTTCTGCCGCGCGTCGTTCGGGTTGGGCCGCGCGTCGTTCGGGTTGGTCTGTCTGCTCGTCCCGAGCTCTTCATTGTCGTAACGGTTGGTGGCGCCGCGTCAATGGCTCCTCCGTCGCGTCGCTCCGCGATGGCTTCCGGCCACCATTGACCCGGCGCCACCAACCGCACGTGCGCTGGGGATCGGAAAGAGCAGGAAGGACTGGCCATGCCTCCTGATGGATCGGGACAACCTCTCGGTTCGAGTCCGATCCGTTGGTTGGATGGCTGGGTTCGGTGGGCCCTCTTGCGACGGGCTGGGTGGCTTTGCTGCATGGTGTGGTTTGGGCGGGCCCTCTTGTGTTTGCTGTCCCGGCCCTACTCGTCAGTCGGCTCTCAGGGCCGCCAGTGCCAGCCTTGTCAGCTCGCCCCTGATTACCTCCAGCGGTACCTGCCGTCCGTGGATGGACCAGTGGTACACCAACTCATTCACCGCTCCGATGAAGGCCATCACCGTCAGGCCGTAGTCCCGCTCGGTGGCTTCCCCTCTGGCTACTGCATGTGCCGCTTCGGCTTCCAGCATTTGGCCCAGTTTTGCCCGCCACGTCAACCTGTGCCGCTCCACGGCCGCACTCACGCCGATCACCTCGACGTAGGCGATTCTGGTCCATCGGGGATCGCTGGACGTCGTTCCTATGTACGCCTCGATCGCTCTGTCGATCCGAACCGATGTCGGTTCGTCTGCGATCTCGGCCACTGCCGCGATCACCGCGTCGAAGGCTTGCTGTGTTATCTGGTCGTGCAGCGCTATGAGCAGGGCTTCCCGGCTGGCGAACTCCTCGTAGAAGTTGCGCGTGGACACGTTGGCCCGCGCGCACAACCGCTCGATGGACGTCGCCGGATAGCCTTCTGTGCCGAACAGTTCCAGCGCGGCCGTCATCAACCGCTGCCGGCGCTCGGCTCGGCGTTGGGTGGCCGTTCGGCCACCGTAGTCCCGGCGTGCCGCCGGCGCCGTGCCAGTCATGGGCGTCCTCATTGATCCGGACTCGGGGTCATGCGAAATCTGATCCGTCAATCTTGGCACGGATCGCCGACGGAGATCATGGCTGTGGGCATAAAGATCATCGAGTACGTTTGCGTACTTATGGACGGCCGTCCGGCGTCCACATCGTCCACGGCCGAACGTAGTAATGCGAGTACATCCGAGTGGGTGGCGAGAGTACTCATTTCCGTGGACCGTCCACTCCGGACGCGGCTCGGTCGGTGGCACGACTCGGTCGGTCGGCCGGATGCGCTGCCTGTGCGTTCCGGCGGCCGGGGGTGCGTGACTACCGGGCGGTAATCCGAGCCGGCGAATTTCGGCAAGCTGTCTGACCAGAATTTCGACAGGAGCTCTGACCACGAACTGTTGACTGTTGACAGTCGATGGCCACAGCACGTGACTACGTGTATCTATGGGGTGAGATGTCGGAAACGATCCGGATCAGCGCGGCGTAGGGCGGCACCCCGGTCGTCCGATCGGATGAAGCCCGCTGCTCCGCTCGACACAGCGCGGCGACACGGGCGGGGCCCGAAGAGCCCCTGTTACTGCATAAATATCTCCTTAAGTCCCAAAAACCTGCACCACTTGAACGTGTCAATTAGCCCATTTGGGGTAACGTTGAATCACAATCGCGCCACGGACCGGCCGGGGACCTAGCCTTCTCGCGGTCTGGGATTGGAAAGTCGGCTGACACTTCGTGCGGCCAGAAGCCGGCGGGGCACCTACCACACTGCCGGACCCCGGCGGAAGGGGGCCAGAGCGTTGGCAGCGCCGTTGGAACCGCTGGATCTGTCGAGTCCGGCGGACGGGCCGAGACCGGGAGATCTGGTCACCGGCAAGGCGATCCAGGGTCGGTCACTCGCCGAAATCGCGTGGACACGCCTGAAGCGGGACAGATGGGCGCTGGGCGGTGGCATCGTCATCGTGCTGTTCGTGCTCATCGCGATCGCGTCGGTCTTCCTGCGCAAGGCCGGTGTGCTGGACATCTCCACCTACCACACGGATCTGATCGACCACAACACCGACGACCCGCTCGGCTTCTTCGGCGGCATAAGCTGGACTCACCCGTTCGGTGTGGACCCGCAGTACGGCCGGGACATGCTCGCGCGCGTCATGGTCGGCTCCGAGTACTCCCTGCTGATCTCCTTCACGGCGACCGTGATCTCGGTGGTCATCGGCACGGTCATGGGCGTGGTCGCCGGCTACTTCGGCGGCTGGGTGGACACCGTCATCAACTGGATGATGAACGTGTTCCTGGCCTTCCCGCTGCTGCTGTTCGCGATCGCCCTCACCGGAGTCGTGCAGGGCACCAACTCCGCGTTCGGCCTGTCCGGCGACACGCTGCACATCGCGGTGCTGGTGTTCGTCATCGGCTTCTTCAACTGGCCCTACATCGGCCGGATCATCCGCGGTCAGACGCTGTCGCTGCGCGAGCGCGAGTTCATCGACGCGGCCCGCAGCCTCGGCGCACGCGGGTTCTACGTGCTGTGGCACGAACTGCTGCCCAACCTCGTCGGCCCGATCCTGGTGTACTCCACCCTGTTGATCCCGACGAACATCCTGTTCGAGGCGGCCCTTGACTTCCTCGGCGTCGGCCTCAAGCTGCCGACGCCGAGCTGGGGTGCCATGCTCGCGGACGCGGTGCAGAACCAGTACTACTCGATCGACCCCGAGTACATCCTGGTGCCGGGGCTGGCGATCTTCATCTCCGTGATGGCGTTCAACCTCCTCGGCGACGGTCTGCGGGACGCGCTGGATCCGCGGTCCCACTAGGCCGGCCCAAGACCCCACCATTGAGCCCAACCAATCCAACGAGGAGGCGTGTCAGTCGTATGAAACGCAACAAGGCAGTGGCTTTGGCCGCCGTCTGTGCCGGGCTGAGCCTGCTGACGGCCTGCGGCAGCGGGTCGAGCGGGGGCAGCGGCGGGACGAGTGGCTCCAGCGGCGGTGCGGCCGCCTACAACGCCGGTCTGGCGAGCATCGTCAACCCGTCGACCAAGACCGGCGGCACGCTCAACATGGCCCTGTCCAGCGTCCCGGACTCGACCGACCCCGGCAACACGTACTACGCCTACATGTGGGACTTCAGCCGGCTGTACGCCCGCCCGCTGCTGAGCTACAAGGACGTGCCGGGTACCGCCGGCCTGCAACTGGTGCCGAACCTGGCCACGGGCCTGGGCCAGGTCAGCTCGGACGGCCTGACCTGGACCTACCACATCCGGTCTGGGCTGAAGTACGAGGACGGCTCGACGATCACCACCAAGGACGTCAAGTACGCGATCGAGCGCAGCACCAACTACGCGCCTGACGTGGCGCCCAACGGCCCGGTCTACTTCCAGCAGTACCTGACCGACCCGACCTACCCAGGGGCGTACAAGGACAACACGCCGGGTCACATGGGCCTGACGGCGATCGACACCCCGAACGACACGACCATCGTGTTCCACCTCCAGCACCCGTTCGCGGACTTCGACTACCTGGTCAGCATGCCGCAGACCGCACCGGTGCCGCAGGCCAAGGACGCCGGCAGCAAGTACCAGACGCACCCGCTGTCCAGCGGCCCGTACATGTTCTCCAGCTACAACCCGAACACGGGCTTCTCGCTGGTGAAGAACCCGCAGTGGTCCGCGGCCGGCGACCCGAACGACAAGCAGCTCGTCGACAAGATCAACGTCGAGTTCCACGTGCAGCCCGCCGACATCGACAGCAGGCTGCTCAACGGCTCGCTGGACATCGACCTCGACGGCACCGGCGTACAGACGGCGGCCCGCGCCAGGATCCTGGGCAGCAAGCAGTTGCAGGTCAAGGCGGACGACGCGACGACCGGCTTCCTCTGGTATGCCGCGCTGAACACCCAGGTCGCTCCGCTGAACAACGTCGACTGCCGCAAGGCGATCGAGTACGCGGTGAACAAGACCACCCAGCAGACGGCCTACGGCGGCCCGATCGCCGGTGGTGACATCGCGACCACCATTCTGCCGCCGACCGTGTCCGGCTACCAGAAGTCCGACATCTACAACTTCCTGAAGAACCCCAACGGCGACACCACCATGGCCAAGCAGGAACTCCAGAAGTGCGGCCAGCCCAACGGGTTCAGCATCAACATCTCGGCACGTGCCGACCGGCCCAAGGAGGTCTCCGCGGCGCAGGGCATCCAGGAGGCGCTGGGTCAGGTCGGGATCAAGGCCCAGATCCAGCAGTACCCGTCGGGCAGCTACTTCACCAGCTACGCGGGTGCGCCGAACTTCGTGCACCAGCACGACCTCGGCATCCTGATGGGCGGCTGGGGTGCTGACTGGCCGGACGGCTTCGGCTTCCTGTCGCAGATCTCGGACGGCCGTGCCATCAAGCCGGCCGGCAACACGAACATGCAGGAGGAGAACAGCTCGCAGATCGACCAACTCCTGGACAAGTCGACCGAGACCACGGACGCGGCGGGCCGTACCCAGATCTACACCCAGATCGACCAGATCGAGATGAATGACGCCGTCATCCTGCCGGAGACCTACTCCAAGGCTCTGCTCTACCGGAACCCTCCGGTGACGAACGTGTTCGTGACCCAGGCGTACGGCATGTACGACTACACGCAGTTGGGCAAGTCGTCGTAGTTCCCGATCCGATCCTAGGCAGGTGAAGGCACCGGTGGCCGGCGGCGAACCCGCCGGCCACCGCCGCCGATCGATGTGATCACCTTCATTGTTCGGCGCCTGTTGGGCGCCGTGCTGATGCTGCTGGTAGTCAGCATGGTGACGTTCGCGGTGTTCTTCCTGGTGCCACGGATCGCCGGGCAGACCACGGACCAGCTCGCGGCCCAGTACGTCGGTAAGAGCCCCAGTCCGACGGAGATTCACGCGACGGAGGTCAAACTCGGCCTCGACCAGCCGATCTACGTGCAGTACGGCCGGTTCCTCAAGGGAATCGTGGCGGGTGCCGACTACGACGACGGCCCGGACATCTCACACTGCCCCGCGCCGTGCTTCGGATACTCCTTCAAGAACCAGCAACCGGTCTGGCCGCAGATGCTGGGCGCGCTGCCGATCACCGGGTCGCTGGCGCTGGGCGCGGCGATCATCTGGTTGGTGACCGGTGTCGGCATCGGCGTGCTGTCCGCGCTACGCCGAGGCACGTTCTTCGACCGGGCGGCGATGAGCGTCGCACTGGCCGGTGTTTCGCTGCCGATCTTCTTCACGGCCCTGGTGTCGCTGGCGATCTTCCGAGATACGGTCCCGCTCTTCCCGGACGCGGGAACGTGGATTCCGTTCAGCACGAGCCCCGGCCGGTGGGCGGAGGCGTTGGTGCTGCCGTGGGTGACGCTGGCGTTCCTGTACGCCGCCCTGTACGCCCGGCTGACCAGGGCCGGCATGCTGGAGACCATGAACGAGGACTTCATCCGCACCGCGAGGGCCAAGGGCCTGAGCGAGCGGCGGGTGGTGTTCAAGCACGGCCTGCGGGCCTCACTGACCCCGATCGTCACCATCTTCGGTCTCGACCTCGGCCTGCTGATCGGCGGCGCTGTGCTGACCGAGACCGCGTTCTCGCTGCCCGGCCTCGGCCAGTTCGCCGTGAACGCGATCATCAACCAGGATCTGCCGGAGATCCTGGGAGTCACGCTGCTGGCCGGGTTCTTCGTGGTCCTGGCCAATCTGATCGTGGACATCCTGTACGCCGTCATCGATCCGAGGGTGCGGTACTGATGAGCAAGTCCGACGACTGGAGCGGCTCGGACGGTTTCGTGGACGTGCGGCCACGACCCGGCGAGCCGGAGTACTACGACTCCGCGCCCAAGCCGTCCGACTCGTTCCTCGAGCTGCGTGACCTGCGGGTGCAGTTCCCGACCGACGACGGCCTCGTGAAGAGCGCGGACGGCCTGTCGTTCACGCTGGAACGCGGCCGGACGCTGGGCATCGTCGGCGAGTCGGGTTCCGGCAAG
>DATBDL010000336.1:0-11497 GCA_036269975.1 Pseudonocardiaceae bacterium
ATCGAACAGAGCTTCACTTTCTGAATCGATCAACCTACCGGGTTCTGACCGGGCATGAAGCTCCACGATACCTCCTTCAAGAGGACGCACATCGTACCAATGGTGTATCACGATCGACACACCAACCCGCCGGAGATGCCGCGGAAACCAGACTCACCCGCTCCGTCGAGCCGCCTTGAACCGATAGCACCTGAGGGCCACTTTCTTGCCGGTGTCAACTCGTACTTCAGGGTCGATATGGCGCGGTCAGACGCCAACGCTGGGGCGTAACTCCGGGAACGAGTTCCGTGACGCCGTGCTTCGCCATCGCAGCCAGCGCTGTCCGGATATTCGGTTCGTCTGATCGTCCGAGATACTTGGTGATCGCCCGCGGGGAGACTCCACTCGACGTCTCGATGCCTGGCGCCTCGGCCACCAACTGCTGAAGGGATCCGAGGCCAGCTCTGTCGAGAGACCTATGTGAGTGGTCCGATGCCCCCATCAACTCAAGTTCGTCAGCAAGTTTCAGGGCCAACCCGCTGACCTGGCGAAGAAACTGAGCGATCAGCTCCTCACCCGAAGGCTGACTGGACGTAACCGACGGCATGGTCAGACTATAGTCAAAGCTGTGGACAGTGTCCACAGTGTTGACTGCTCCGACTACAGGCAGCAGTACGACGGCGGGCCCGGACACTGTGGTGTCCGGGCCCGCCGTTGTTGGTGGATCAGTGCAGGTCTCGGGGGTCGAAGGGGATGATCCGGACTACCTGCGGGTCGTGGTCGCTGGTTTGGTTCGTGAACTCCGCGTTGATGTGGACCGCGTCGTAGTCGAACCAGTGGATTGCCGGGCTGGTCAGGATGTGGTCCAGGACCTCCGACTGGCCGTCGAAGTCGTACGTGTACCGCTGGTCTTCGGGTAGCGTGTCGATCAGGTCTCGCAGTGCGTTTCCGCTGGTCAGGATGTGCGCCGCTGCTGAGAACTGGTAATCGTTCAGGTCTCCTACCACCACCACGCTCGCGGTGGGGTCGATCTTCTCTATGCTGGTCACGAAGTCGTGGACCTCTTGGGACTGCTGGGCGCGCTGGACTTCCGACGACCTCGCCGGCGGCTGGAAACGGCCCTCGTCCGGCTGGTCTGGCAGCTTGGCCACGAAGTGGTTCGCCACCACGAAGACCGTCTGACCATGGAACACGAACTCCCCGGCCAGTGGCTTGCGGCTGGCTGCCCACGCGGTTGCGTTGTTCGGATCGATCCGGCCCGGGGAGACCGACAACTGCGGGCGACCGTGGTTGTTCAGCACCTGCGTGGCCGTGGTGGCATCGCCGCCAGTGCGATCCACAAAGGACACCCGTGCCGGGTTGAACAGGAAGACCTGGCGGATGTTTCCGCCTGGCTGGCCGCCGTCCGCATCATTGACCGGGTCGATCTCGCGCCACTGGTACTGCGGGCCACCGGCGGCGACGATGGCATTGGTCAGGTCCGTCAATGTCACGTCGGCGGCTGTCACGCCGTCGTCCTTGGCGCCGTCGTTGTCCTGGACCTCTTCCACCGCAACGATGTCGGGGCTGGCGAGGTTGTGCACCACACCCTGCGCCAGCGCGGCGAACTTGGTGGCCGGGTCGGTCGGCGCCAGGTTCTCCACGTTGTACGTGGCGATCGCCAGCTCGAACGGGTTCTGCTTGCGGGTGACCTCCGGCTGGATGCCGCCCGACTTCAGGGTGCCGATCGGCGAGCCCTCGATCTCGTAGCCGCCGAACTCGCTGTACGTGAGCGGGCCCACGGTCTGGCCGACGAGTTCGTCGCCGACGTTGGCGCCTGGTGCCTTCGGGGCGCCGGGCAACGCCACGACCTCCAACCGGCCGGTGTCGCGGTCGTTGTAGTTCGGGAAGATCTCGCCGCCGCGTGGGGTCCGGTCCGCGTTGGGCTTCGTGGTGACGTACAGCTCGCCGAAGGTGTCCGTCGGGCCGACGACCCTCGCGTTGTCGACCTCGACCAGCTCACTCTCGTGGGACTTGAAGAAGTCCAGCGCGTAGCGGCGTGGCTCGAGCGTGCGTGACTCGTAGTCGGCACCGCCCGCGTTCGCGGCCATCTGGAACGGCACCGAGTTCGGGTGCAGGACAACTGGCGCCGGCAGGGCGTTGGCGCTGGACACCACGGTCCACGTCGCGTGCTCCAGCTCGGTGTTGGCCAGGTCGACGCTGGTGGCGGGCGCCGCGTCCGGGTGGAAGTCGGCGACCAGGCCGTTCACCGTGACGGCGTCACCGACCGCGACGGCCGGCGTTTTCGAGCCGTTGAACACGAACAGGCCCGCGCTGCCGAGCTTGGCGCGGTCCGGGTTCGGGTCCTGGAAATAGAAGCCGCGTGCACTGCCCGTCGTGGCCACCGCCGTGACGATGCCCGCGATGCCGGTGACCTGCTGGCCGTTGAAGGGCGACAGGAACGTGCTGCCGTGGATGTCCTGGATGGTCAACGGTGCATCCGACGACGCCGCCACGGCGGTAGCCGGGACCAGCGCGAAGACCAGCCCACCTGTGATCGCCACAGCGGCGCCGCGCAGGGCTGGCCGGGATAACGAAGATCGAGTCACGCTCGTGCTCCCCTCGAGTTTATCGGGTCGAGGCATCGTGCCTGTACCGGATGAACGGAGGGAAGCCCCAACGCGAACACTGTCAACGGACAACAGCCCAAAAGGGCAGATCAGGATCGGTCCAGCCGGACTGAGTGCGGTGACCGCTCAGTGACCACCACCACCATGGCCACCACCACCGCCGCCACCGCCGCCATGGCCGCCATGGCCGCCATGGCCACCGCCATCGTTACCGCCGCCACCGTCGAACCAACTGAACTGCTGTTGGCTCCCCCAGTCGTTGCTGCCGCTTTGTTGCACGTTGGCTGTCTGCACGTCGGCGGACTGCATGAGGGCGAGAAGCTGGGTGACGGTTGTCGATGACGTGGATGTGGTCGTGACCGGCCACACCACTGGCGCCACCACCGGCGCCACGGCCCTCGTCACCGGGGTCACCACGGGTGCCACCGCCTGCGTTGCCGGTTCCACCACTGGCGCCACCACAGACGCCAGTACCGGTTGCACGCCGGGCAACTGCGGCGACTGGCCGCCCGGACCGGATCGCGGGTTCCCCAGTCCGATCGACAGCCACGGCGGTAGCACGCTCCCCGGCAGGCCGGGTATGCCGACACCAGGGCCGTCGTCCCAAGGGAGACCACCAGCCTCCGGCGGCAGGCCGTTGTCCTGATCGCCGGCGCCGACGCCCTTCGGGTGGGCCGACCCCGCGCCGGCATGCGGACCGACGCTGCCGGCCGGCAGGGCGCTGGCCGACCCCACCTCGCCGGCCGCGCCGGATGCGAGCGTGGTGCCGAGCGGCTGGGTCATCAAAAGGCCACCGACCATGGCGCCGGCCGCGAGCACGACCGCGCCGGTGAGTGGACGATTCATCCGCGATTTCAGGGGGCGATAGCCCTCGCGCTCCAGCAACTGGTGCACGGTGATCCGGGACCACGTGTCGACTGTTCTCGGGTCGACATCATCGTCGCTGCCATCGAGCCAGTTCACGGCGCCACCTCCACCACACGAGACGTCCTCCACGTCGGGTGCGATTGCTATCACGTAATCACCCTGAGAAGTACTCCGACTACCGCCAAGGGTGACCCACATCGGGTATCGAACCGGCAACGAAAACGCCAGTCGCCGGCTATGCGGTGACTGGCGTTTCGTTGTCCGGTTCACGAGCGGTAGCGGTGGGATTTGAACCCACGGAGGGTTGCCCCTCACGCGCTTTCGAGGCGCGCTCCTTCGGCCGCTCGGACACGCTACCGCCGGCAACCTTACCGGACCGGGTTCGGCCGATCAGCCGGCGGGGAGGCGCAACCGAGCGGCGATCGGCCGGCGGGGAGGCGCAACGCACGAGGCAACCGGACTCAGTCGCCGGGGAGGCGGAACTCGGCGAAGAAGTCGGCCAGCAGGGCCGCGCACTCGTCCGCCAGTACGCCGCCGACCACTTCCGGCCGGTGGTTGAGCCTGCGGTCGCGCACCACGTCCCACAGCGATCCCACCGCGCCCGTCTTCGGCTCCCACGCTCCGAACACGACTCTGGCCACCCTGGCCGCGACCAGCGCGCCCGCGCACATCGTGCACGGTTCGACCGTCACGGCGAGCGTGCAGCCGCTCAGGCGCCAGCCGTCGCCGTGCTGAGCCGCCGCCGCCCTGATGGCCAGGATCTCGGCGTGGGCGGTGGGGTCGCCGAGGCGTTCCCGTGCGTTCGCTGCCCTTGCCAGTTCGACGCCGTCCGCGTTCCACACGACGGCGCCGATCGGCACGTCGGCCGCCGAGCGAGGGATGTCCGGTGAGCGCAGGGTGGCGGCGGCCATGGCGGCGCGCACCAACTGCTCGTCCGACGGCATCCGACCCATACGACCCATCCGGCCGTCAGGACTCGATGACCGCCAGCAACGCCGAGTAGTGCTCGGCGAAGCCGCACCGTTGCGCGATCATGGTGAGCTGCTCGTCCGGGTACAGGTCGATCTCGTCGATGATCACCTGCAGTTCGGCGGCCGGCAGGCCCAGGTCGGCGATGATGGCCATGTCGCCCTCCGGCCAGACCCCGTCGTCGTCCTCGTCCGGGGCTTCGACCCGCAACAGGTCGAGCACGTCCGCCGCGACGTCGTAGTCCAGCGCCGCCGCCGCGTCCGACAGGACGAGCGCCACCCCGCCGGGTGTCGGTCGCAGCAGGATGAAGAACTCGTCGTCTATCGCCAACATGCCGAACGCCGCCCCGGTGGACCGGATTCGGCGTAGTTCCGTGATCGCCGCGTCCAGCTCACCGAGTGCCGCATCGTCCATGCGGGCACACCGCCATCGTCCGTCCTCACGGACGACGGACACCGCGAAGCCATCCGGCCCCTGCACTGCCATGTACACACCGTATGCGCCCCGCCAACGGCCCGAAAGTGCTGCCCCCTCCCGCTGCGGCCCGTGACCGAACCGGCCAACCACCGTGATCGGTGACACCATCGGTGGATGAGCACGATTTCTCGGCATTCACCAGGCAAAACGTCCGATCCGCTCTTCGCAGGTCTGGTCGAGGGGGCCAGGGTGCTCCAGCCGCGCACGGTCGCACTGCGCCGAGCGGTCCACCGGCATCCGGAGGTCGGGTTGACCTTGCCGACCACCCAGGCGGCCGTGTTGCGGGTGCTGGACGGGCTGCCGCTGCGGATCAACACCGGCGCCGGCCTGAGCTCCGTCGTCGCCGTGCTGGACGGCGGCCGGCCGGGACCCGCCGTCCTCCTACGGGGTGACATGGACGCGCTGCCGCTGGCCGAGCGCACCGGTCTGCCGTTCGCCTCCGAAGTGGCCACCGCGATGCACGCCTGCGGCCACGACACGCATGTCGCGATGCTGACATCGGCGGCCCGCCTGCTGTGCGACCGGCGGGCGTCGCTGGCGGGGCACGTGATCTTCATGTTCCAACCGGGCGAGGAGGGGCCGGGCGGCGCGCGGATCATGCTCGATGAGGGCCTGCTCGACGCCGCCAGGTCGCCGGTGCACAGCGCGTTCGCCCTGCACATCACGGCGAGCAACCCGTCCGGCGTCGTGACGAGCCGGCCGGGGCCGATGATGGCGTCGTCGGACACGTTCGCCGTTCGGGTGACCGGGCGCGGCGGCCACGGTGGCATGCCGCACGACGCGATCGATCCGGTGCCTGCGGCGGCGGCGATGGTCGGCGCGCTGCAGACGATGATCGCCCGACGGGTGGCGGTGGCCGAGCCGGCCGTGCTCACCGTCGGTCGGCTGGTGGCCGGCACGACGACCAACATCATCCCGAGCGACGCCGTGCTCGAGGGCACGATCCGCGCGCTGGCCGAGCCGACCCGCGCCCTCGTGCACACCGAGCTACGCCGGGTCTGCGAGCACACCGGCGCTGCCTACGGCTGCCAGGTGGACGTCACGATCAAACCGGGCTACCCGGTGACCCGCAACGACGACGTCATCGGCCCGCACGTCGTCGAGCTGGCCAAACGGGTGCTCGGCGCGCGGCACGCCGAGACGATGGCGCATCCGCTGATGGGTGCCGAGGACTTCTCGTACGTGCTGCGCGAGGTACCGGGCGCGCTGGCGTTCCTGGGTGCCAGCCCGCCCGGCGTCGACCCCGCCGATGCCGCGCCGAACCACTCCGACCACGTGGTGTTCGACGAGTCGGCGATGGAGTACGGGGTGGTGATGTATGCGGCGTATGCGCTCGACGCCCTCCGCTGAGGGTCACCCGGCCGGTCACGCACGGTGACTGATCGTACTCCCTCTGCCCGGCGCCGGGACGATGGGCCAGGATGGTGCCCGTGCGCGGCGTCTGTGTGCTCGGCTTGGGCCTGATCGGTGGTTCCGTCCTGCGGGCGGCGGTGGCCGCCGGCCGGCCGGCGTGGGGCGCGACCGCGTCCGACGAGGACGAACGCGCGGCTCTCGCCGAGGGCTATCAGGTGCTGCCGACCGTGGCGGACGCGGTGCGCCGGGCCGACGATGCCGACGCGCTGGTCGTGCTGGCCGTGCCGCTGCCCGCCGTCGACGAGCTGTTGCGCGAGATCGAGGCCGTCGCGCCGCGCTGCCGGCTGACCGACGTCGTGAGCGTGAAACGGCCGGTGGCGCAGGCGGTCGGCAGGGTGCTGCCGCACGCGCGGTACGTCGGTGGGCATCCGATGGCGGGCAACTCGGTGTCCGGCTGGTCGGCCGGTTCCGCGCTGTTGTTCCACCGGGCGGCCTGGGTAGTCACCACTGACGACTCGGACGACGTCGAATTGTGGGCGGACGTGGCGCGGCTGGCGCTGGACTGCGGTTCGCACGTGGTGCCGGCCGACGGAGCGGAGCACGACACGGCGGTGGGCCGGGTGTCGCATCTGCCGCATGTCATGGCCGCCGTGCTGGCGGCCGTCGCGGCGGACGGTGGGCCGTTGTCGCTGGCGTTGGGCGCCGGGTCGTTCCGGGACGGCACCAGGGTGGCCGGCAGCCGGCCGGAGTTGGTGCGGGCGATGTGCGAGGGCAACCGGACCGGGCTGCTGGCCGCGTTGGACGACGCGTTGGGCCGGCTGGGCGCGGCCCGCGGCTCGCTGGCGTCGACCGGATCGCTCGGCGCGACCATCGTGGCCGGCCACCGTGGCCGGGCCAGTTTCGACCAGTTGGCGGCGACGGAGCGGGACAAGCTGCTCATCCGTCTGGACGCGCCGGACGCCCTGACCGAACTGGCCGAACTCGGCCGGCGCGGCGGCCGAGTGGTGCAACTGGACGGAACGACCGCACTGGCCGAAGTGCCCAATCCGTTGTAACTGGCCACATCCTGACACCGATCCGAGCCGCCCCGAGCGGGTCTCGGGTCGGCAACGATCCGCCGGACTGGTTCACAGCGCGGAATAACGTCTGTCCATGGAGCGTCGCCGGCTGGCCGTCGTGCTCGCCGGCCTGGTCCTGGTCGGCGGTGCCGTCACCGCGTTACGGCTGGTGCAGGGCACCCCGGACCTGTCGGCGCCACCACCGCCACCACCGCTGCCGACCGTCGTCAAGCCCTACAGCGCGGTCGGCGTTCTCGTGCCGGCACCGGGTACCCAACCGGCGACGCCGACGCACCTGGTCCTGGCCGCCGGACCGCACCGGCTGCTGGCGACCTGGTCCGCCGTCGGCGGTGCGACCGGCTACGAGGTCCGTTGGGGCACCGGCGGTTCGCTGTCCAGCAGCAAACTGGTGGCCGAGCCGGACGCCGAACTGAACGGGCTGACCCCGGCTGCCGCCATCGACGTGCAGGTGCGTGCGGTGGACTCGTTCGGACAGCGGTCGGCGGCGGCCGGCGCGACCGGACGGGCACGGCAGGACGGCCCGGCCGGCGCCGACAACACGCTGGTGGACCACTTCGACGGCGCGATGGTGCCCGATCCGAAGCTGTGGCGGCTGGCCAGTCCGAGCAACTGCGCGCAGGCGGTCCGGGGCACCGGCGAGAACAGCGACCGGATGGTGCTGCTGAGCGAGTGCTCCCGGACGTCGGCCACGCTGCGCGGGCGGGCACCGTTCCGGCTCGACCCGACTGCGCCGAACGGCGAACTCGGCCGGTTCACCATCGACACGGACGCGCCCGGCGAGTCCGGCGAGCTGGACATCGACCTGGTGCCGGGCGCGGTCGACATGATCGACGGCTCGACCAACGATCCGATCGGCACGTCCCCGCCGAACACCGCGACCGTCGACGACTACCTGCCGCCGGGCACCGTCCGGGTGCGGATCGGCGCCGAGATCCCGCCGGACACTCCCAACCAGCCCGTGAACGTCGTGCAGGTCGCGGCCGGTCCCGGCACGCCGCTGGTGGCACCCGTGAGTCGAACCCCGCACGCGCTGTCGGCGCCGCGACTGGGCGTCTCGGTGCGGTGGGACGTCGTGTTGCGCACGGACGGGATCGAGGTGCTTCGGGACGGCGTGCTCGTCGCGGCCGGCAACGCGGTGCCGTCGTGGCGCTCGGCGACGGCGCTGGTCGAGTTCACCGGGTCGCCGATCGGCCAGTTGCAGGCCGGCGTGAACATGATCGGTTACGGCGGTGCGCCTACCAGCGCGCCTGCGGTCGCGGTCGGCCCGGCACCTCGGCTGGACACGTTCGTCACCGTCACCCCCGGCTCCAGCGCAGACGCGACCACCAGCACGGACACCGGCCCCGGCAGCGGCGAGCTGCGGTTCACCGTGCTGGTGACGTCGAACACGCCGGCGGCGGCGCTGACGGTGAACGGGGTCCCGCCGAAGTTCCAGGTGGAGATCGGTACCCAGGTGTTCGCGGCGGTACCGGCGATCCAGGACGAACCACTGCTGCCGAACGTGCGATACCCCCTCGTGGCCCGGTTGCCGGCGAGCGCGTTGCACGGCCAGAACGTGCCGATCGGCGTGTCGATGGACGTGCCGTCGACGTATCCGGGCACGGCCGACGTGGTCCACATCGACCTGGAGATGGTGCCAGGCAAGAACACCCGGCCGGCGACCGCATCGGACCCGGTCTCCGGCGCGCCGGGTTTCGCGGTGCCGCCGCAACTCGCGTCGATGACGGAGCCGAGGATCCTCGACGCCAACGGCCAACCGGTGGCCAGCGGCCAGCCGCTGCCGAGGGGTCGGGCGGTGCTGGAGGTGCGCATGGACGCGCTGGCCGGCCAGCGCGCCGCGACGGCCCTGGCCGGAATGGCGGGTTTCGAGGTGTGGCTGGACAACGTGGAACTGGTCGCGGTGCCGACCGCGATCGGCGGACCGGGAATCGCCGGCACGTGGCGAGTCGCGTTCGACCCGAGCCACGCGACCGGTGGATCGCACGTGATCGACGTGCGGGCGTTCGGCGCACAGCACGGCACCGCGTTCGTCGAGGCGTTCGCCAGTTTCACACTGGCCTCGTGACCAGGACCGAGAGCCAGTTATCCACAGGCGCCCGATACCCGGTGGACCCCCGGCCCAAGATCGAATAGACTGGATATTGGGGGGATCCCCGCGGGCCGCGGTCCGGTTTGGGCGGGCATCCGGGTTGCTGTCAGCGGCCGGGCAACAGCTTGCGTACCAACGGAAACGGCCGTGGCCGGTCCAGTTCCGGGCCACGCAGCCCTGACACGACGAGGCCGAGATGCCCGGTGATACCCCGTAGCTGATCGGAGTCGACGACCGGCAGATCGTCCGGCGCCCGGCCGTTCCGGACCGCGTCCGCGATCCCGTCGATCGCCGCCACCACAGTGTCCACATCGGACGACGGCGGCACCGGGTCGCCCTGGTCGATCTCGACGGCGACCCTGGTCACCGAGCCGGTCACCCGTTCCAGCCCGATGATCGCCGGATACCACGCAGCCGCCAGCCGGCCGGCCGCCGACGGTTCGGCCAGGATGCGCTGGAACTCGGTACGCAGGTCGGAGAGCTGCCGGTAGGTGCGCCGGCGCAGCGCGGAGCGGCCCTTCGGGTCTGCGCGCAGCGCGAGGTCGGCATACCTGGCGACGGCGGTCGCGGCGTCGGCGAGCCGCCCGCCGATCCGGGGCGTTCGGCTGCCCGGCCACAACAGGTAGCCGAACACGAGCGTGATCACGCAGCCGGCGACGGTGTCCACCAGGCGGGCCAGCAGCAGGTCCCAACTGCCGGCGTGGCCGATCTCCAGCTGGATGATCACCAGCGGTGTCAGCACGGTCGCGAACATGCCGTACTGCCGGACCTGCGCGATCGGCAGCAGGAACGACACGGCCGCCGCCAGCGCCACCAGCACCCAGCCGTTCGGGTTCAGCGCGAGCACGCCGGCACCGACCAGCGCGCCGACGAACGTGCCGCCACCGCGTTGCACCGCCCGCGCGAACACCGAGCCGAAGTCCGGCTTGAGCGTGATGGCCACCGTCACCGCGAGCCAGTAGGACCGCTCGAACGGCACCAGCGCGGTGAGCGCCTCCGCGATGGCCATGCACAGCGCGAGGCGCAGCGCGTGCAGCCAGGTAGTCGGCCCGGCGAGGACGTTGTCGAACCACGTGCTGACGCGTTCACGACGGGTCGGGCGGGCCCGCATCGGCCGGGCCGGTGGGTCGTTGCCGTTGCCGGACAACACATCCGCGACCGAGTGCAGGCCGTCGGCGAGCGCTAGTACGGCGGGTGAGCCGCGCTCCGGCAGTGGCGGCGCGGACACCCCCGGCTCGTCGGCGCGGACCGCGGCTCCGATGTGGATGGCCGCGTCCACGACCGATTTCGGCGCCCGATGCCGTGCCGACGCCAGCGCGACACCGGCCTCGATCGCGGGGGTCGCCTCGGACAGCACCAGGAACAGCTTGCGGTAGGTCAGATCCCGGCCCTGCAACCGGGATCGCGCGGTCAGCAGCGCGTCGTAGGCGCTGTTCATCGCCGCGGTGAGCCGGTGGCGGGCCGGGCGGGCGTCCGACGTGCCGGCGGCGGCCAGGAGGTCGGCGAGGCGGTCGAAGACGTTCGCCACCAGCGTGCGTTCCGGCGCTGTGGCCCGGACCGGCCATCCCGCCAGCGACAGCAGCAACGCCCACACGGCACCGACCGCGAAGCCGGCCAGCGCGGGCAATGGACCGACCACAGTGGACTCGTGTGTGCCGAGAACGAGCTGTACCAACAGTTGCAGCCCGGCCAGCGACGCGTTGTTGCCGGCGGCGCTGATCACGGCCGACACCACGGCAGCCACGACGATCAGCACCCCGGTCTGCCAGCCGTGCTCGCCGACCAGATCACCGAGGAAGAAGCCGATGGCGCCGGCGAGCACAGCAAAGCCGCTGCGGCGCAAGCGATCCCGGTACGGGCCGGAGATCGCCGTCACGGTCCCGCACAGCGAGCCGATGGACACCAGCGCGCCCAACGCGATGTGCCCGACGGCGACACCGATCGCGATCGGCACCGCGACGGCGGCAGCGGCACGGGCGGCCCGCTTCCAGTCGATCGGCGCCGGCGTCGGCTTGAGTAGTTGGGTCAGCCAGTGCGGCGCGGCCACGTCGGCGGTGACACTGGTCTTCCCGGCC
>DATBDL010000337.1:0-5282 GCA_036269975.1 Pseudonocardiaceae bacterium
CACCCGCAGCAGCAACTCCCCCGGCCCTGCCGTCGGCTCGTCGGCGTCCTCGATCCGGACGTCACCTGGGGCGTAGAACCGGGCGACCTTCATGCCGCTGTCTCCTCGTCCTTCGTCAGCAGTTCCAACACGGTGTCGACATCGTCGGCGTTGCGCAGGCGCGCTGCCTTCGCCGGGTCGAGCAGGACGACGGCCAGCGCGGACAGCAGCCTGATGTGCTGGTCCCCGTCGGCCGCGATGGCGATGCACACGGTGACCTCGTTCCCGTCCCAGTCGACGCCGGCCGGGAACTGGAGCACGCCCAGCGCCGTGCGCAGCACGTGCCGGCGCGACTCGTCGGTGCCGTGCGGGATGGCGACACCCTCACCGATGTAGGTGGGCATCGACGCCTCGCGTTCGTGCATCGCCGCCTGGTAGGGCGGTTCGACCGCGCCGATCTCGACCAGCAGCGCGCCGCACTGGCTGACGGCGTCGTTCTTGTCGACGGCGGTCCGGCCGAGCCGGACCGCGTCCGCCGTGAGTACCTCAGCCGCCAAGTTGACCACTGTCCCGGATCGCCGATTCCAACTGCGCGAACAGCGGGTCGCCGAGGAACAACTGGAAGCCGAGCACCACCTTGTCCGGCGCGGACTTCCGTGCCCTGGTCAGCAGGCCCTGTTGGCAGAGCACGACATCCGCGTCGGCCGGAATCCGGTTGACCGGCGAGTGCTCGACGGCGACCGAGTACTTCTTGAGCGTCTTCTTGAGCTGCGCGGCCAGCATCACGCTGCTGCCCATGCCGGCGTCGCATGCCACGACGACCTTCTTGATGTCCGCGCCATTGATCGTGCTCACTGGTTCACGCCTCCACGACGGTTCGAACCGGTTCCTGGGTTGCCTTGCTGGTCGGTGGCAGCAGTTCTTCGATCGGCCGTTCGAGTCGTCCGAAGCCGAACAGCGCGGAGCCGACCACGAACGACACTCCGGCCGCGATCAGCACGCCGAGTATCACGCCGAAATAGCTGCCCTTCGGCGTCACGGCCAGCACGGCGAAGATGCTGCCCGGTGACGGCGTGGCCGTGGTGCCGGCACCCGTGATCACGAAGGTCAGGACGCCCATCGCGCCACCCGCGATCGCGGCCAGGATCAGCTTCGGCCGGGCCAGCACGTAGGGGAAGTAGATCTCGTGGATGCCGCCGAGGAACTGGATGATGATGGCGCCGGGGACCGACGGCCGCATGGCCCGTGGGCCGAACAGTAAGCACGCCAACAGGATGCCGAGACCGGGGCCGGGATTGGGCTCCATCAGGAACTCGATCGCCTTGCCGTGCACCGCGGCCTGCGCGACGCCGATCGGCGCTAGAATGCCGTGGTTGATGGCGTTGTTGAGGAACAACACCTTGCCCGGCTCGATGATGATCGACGCCAGCGGCAGCAGGTGCGCGTTGATCAGCGCGTGCACGCCGCTACCGAGCCAGTTGGTCAACGCCTGCACGGCCGGCCCGATGCCCAGTACGCCGAGCACAGCCATGCCGCCGCCGAGGATGCCGGCGCTGAAGTTGTCCACCAGCATCTTGAAGCCGGGCGCGACCTTCTCACCGACGCTCTCGTCCCACAGCTTCAACAGGAACGCGGTCAACGGGCCGACGATCATGGCGCCGAGGAACATCGGCACGTCGGAGCCGACCGCGATGCCCAGCGTCGCGACGGCGCCGACGACGCCACCACGGTGCTCGTGCACCAGCTTGCCGCCGGAGTAGCCGATCAGCACCGGGAGCAGGTACGTGATGATCGGCGTGACCAGCTTGGCCAGTGTCGCGTCCGGCAGCCAGCCGGTCGGGATGAACAACGCGGTGATCAGGCCCCACGCGATGAACGCGCCGATGTTGGGCAGCACCATCGCGGCCAGGTACCCGCCGAAGCGCTGCAGACCGGCGCGGGCTCGTTCCATGCGACCCGGTTCGGCCGGATCGGAGACACTCGTCATCGTCCACCTCTCAGCTCTCGTCAGCTCTCGTCGCTCAGGCGTCGCCCGCTGTCGATCCCCTCGTGTACCCGCACCAGGTCCATGCGCACGTCGTCCGGGCCGGGCAACCGACTGCCCGGCAGTGTCGCGGCCGCCGCCCCCCACGCCAGCCCGACCGTCAACGCGACCGGTCCGGCCGCGCCGCCATGGAGAAAGCCGGCCAGCATGGCGTCACCGGCGCCGACCGCGCCCGCGCTCGCCGCGACCGGTGTCTCGCCGTGCCAGGTGCCGTTCTTGCTGACCAGCACTGCCCCGTCCCGGCCGAGGCTGGCCAGCACCGTGCCGGCGCCGGCGCGGTGTAGCTCGGTGGCCGCCGCCACCGCGTCGCCGAGCGTGTCCAGCCGCCCGCCGACGGCCGCCGCGAGCTCCTCGCGGTTGGGCTTGACCAGCGCCGGACCGGCCTTGATGGCGGCGGCCAACGCTGGCCCGCTGGTGTCGACGGCGACGGGGACACCGCTGGGGCGCAGGCGGTCGATCAGATCGGCGTACCAGGTGTCCGGCACACCGAAGGGCAGGCTGCCGCCGGCCACGATCCAGGTGGCGCCGACGGCGCAGACCAGCACGGCCGTGGCGCAGGCGTCCAGTTCCCGCTGGGACAGCGGCTGGCCGGTCGCGTTGATCTTGGTGACCGTGCCGTCCGGTTCGGTGACGGCGATGTTGCACCGTGCCGTCGCCGACACGGGGACGCCCACGAACTCGACGCCGGCCGCCGTGAGCATGTCGACGAGCTGGTGGCCCTCGCCGCCGCCGACCGGGAGGACCGCACGGGACCGGGCACCGTGCGCGGCCAGCACGCGGGTGACGTTGATGCCCTTGCCGCCGGCGTGCACGTGCTCGCCGGTGGCGCGCAGTACACCGCCTCGGCGGAGCGCGTCAACTTCGATCGTGCGGTCGACGCTCGGGCTCAAGGTCACCGTGATGATCACGTTCACCTCCTGGGTATGTTGGATCGTAAGTTGGTTTACCTTTGTTTGCAAGGGTTCATCTTCGACTTCGGTTGGCTATGTGTTGTTTTGAGTGGTAACGTGCCACCGTGTACGCCGAGGAACGGCAGCGCGTGATCATGGAACAGGCACGCGCCCAGGGGCGGGTGGACGTCGCGGCACTGGCCGCTGACTTCACCGTCACCACCGAGACGATCCGCCGCGACCTGACCATCCTGGAACGCCACGGCCTGCTGCGCCGCGTGCACGGCGGCGCGATCCCGGTGGAGCGGCTGGGTTTCGAGCCGGCGCTGGCCACCAGGGATGTCACGATGACGGCCGAGAAGGACCGGATCGCGAAGGCGGCACTGGCCGAGGTGCCGGCCGAGGGCGCGATCCTGCTGGACGCCGGCAGCACCACCGGCCGGCTCGCGGACGCCTTGCCGGTGGACCGCGAACTGACGGTCGTCACCCACTCGCTGACCATCGCGATGGCACTGAGCGCCCGGCCGAACCTGACACTGATGCTGCTCGGCGGCCGGCTGCGCGGCCGGACGCTGGCCACCGTGGACGCGTGGGCGTTGCGGTCACTGCACGACACGTACGTCGAGGTCGCTTTCATCGCGACGAACGGCATCTCCACCGAGCGCGGGCTGACCACCCCGGACACCGCTGAGGCGACGGTGAAGCGCGCCGTGATCGCCAGCGCACAGCGAACGGTGCTGCTCGCCGATCACACCAAGGTCGGCAACGACTGCTTCGCCCGCTTCGCAGACGTGGCCGACATCGACACGTTCATCACCGACACCGGCATCAACGCACAGGTGGCGGAGGACTTCGCGGCAGCCGGCCCGCGTGTCGTGCTCGCATAATTGCTGTGACATTGACTCGCCCCGCTCGCGGGCCTGCCGTCTCGCTCCGCTCGGCCGATCACAAGCGAAGATTGCTGGGCGACAATCACTCGTAATTTTCCCTACCGGGTAACACGTGGGGGGTTTCGCGGGACATAATCGTCAACGCGAAAATCTCTGCGCACGGAAAGTGGACAGGTGATGGCCGAAGGAGACAAATCCTTGACACTCGCTGGTCTGGTCGGTCAGGGGGCCGAGTCCTTGTATCTGCGGCTGCGCGCGGTCGGCACGATGCGCGCGGACACCTTCCACGCCGTTGGCGCTGCCGCCGCAGAACTTCTGGAGACCGGTATCGCCTTTCCGTCCGGCGACGACGACGCCGTGATCAGGTGCGTCGACCCGGCCACCGCATTGCGGTTGCTGATCGGGCGACGACAACGGGAACTGGTGGACCGGCAGGACCAGATCATCGAAGGATGGCGCAAGCTGACCGCGATGTTGGCCCCGAACTGCGCCTTTTCCGAAAGCGATCCCAGTCGCGACGGATTCGGCGACGCGGAACCGGCGGAGATCCAGCTACGGGTGCTGCGCATGATGCCGACGGACGACGACGCTGCCATCGCGCGGCGGCTGCGAATCAGCGTCAGCACGGTGCGCAGGCACATCAAGTCGCTGTACCTCATCCTGGGCGTCAACAACCGGTTCGCGGCCGGCGTCGTCGCGGCGAAACGGGGCTGGGTCTAGGACTTCCGCGCGATCACCCACTGGAACGTGGCGGGTCCTTCTGGTTCGGCCATCGTGACGAGTTCGTCGACGACGACCGTCAGTCCCGCTTCGGCGAGCAGGCGCCGGTTGGTCGGGGCGTCGTTGCCGCTGAAGAACATCGGGGCGCCCAGCCAGTCGGCGACCGTGTCGTCGGCACCGCCGGAACACGGGAGTGCGGCGAGAAAGTGGCCGCCCGGCCGCAGCCACGCTGCGACGCGTGCGAACAGCGACGCGTGCCGCACGCGGGGCACGTGGCCGATCGAGTAGAAGGCGGTCACCGCGTCGAAAGCGGCCGCCGGGATGTCGACCGTCGTCATGTCCGCGTGCACGAACCGCGCGCCGGGCACCCTCGCGCGTGCCAGTTCGAGTTGCCGCGCCGACACGTCGACACCGGTGACGTCGCCGCGCTCCGCCAGGATGGCCGTGCACGGAATGCCGGCGCCACAACCGAGATCGAGTACGGCGGGATCGGCTGGCAGCCGCGCGATCAACGCGTGCAGCAACCGCAGGCGCGGATCGCCGCGAATCTCGTTCATCCAGGCGAGATGCCGATCGGCGATCCGGTCGTAACCGGTCGCCACGATGTCCTGCGGTGCGAGTGCCATCTGTCCGACGGTAATCACGCCCCGGACAACCGGCCACCGAATAACCGGCTCATCGGCGGTCTAGAACTGGTCCGACGGGTCCCGCAGCAGTTCGGCCAGCACCGGCAGCAGCTCACGAACCCTGGGCTGGCTG
>DATBDL010000338.1:0-5970 GCA_036269975.1 Pseudonocardiaceae bacterium
ACCCCCGACCGCTGCGTTGATCATGGCCCTGCCCACTGGTGCCGCGACCAGGGCGCCGATCGTCGCGGCGTCGTAGTTGCCACCACTCGTCACCACGACGGCGACCGCGATCTGCGGGTTGTCCGCGGGCGCGAACGCGACGTACCAGCCGTAGGGCTGGGTGTGCTTGGGGTCGTTGCCGTGTTCCGCCGTGCCGGTCTTGGACGCGATCTGGATGTTCGGCTGCTTGTTCAGCTTGCCGGAATTGTTCTCCGACAACAACATCGCGGCCTTGAGCTGGTTGGCGACATCGGGCGAGATCACGTTGTCGTTCATCACCTGCGCGCTGAAGCCCTGCACGGTGGACAGGTCCGACGAGAGCAGCGACTCGACAAGCTGCGGCTGCATCTCCTTGCCGCCGTTGGCGATGGTGGCCGCGATCAGCGCGTTCTGCATCGGCGTCTCCTGCACGTCCCGCTGGCCGATACCGCTCTGGAAGACGCCGGGCAGGCCACCCTGGATGTTCGTGCAGTTGCCGCCGGCACGCGGGCCGAGGCACGAGCTGATCACGTTCAGCGGAATCGTGGTGCCCTGCCCGAAGCCGTACTTCGCCGCCTGCGCCGTCACGGGACCCGCGCCGAGTTGCCCGGCCAGTGTGGCGAACGCGGTGTTGCACGAGTGCGCGATGGCGTCCGTGATGGACACCTTGCCGTCCGTCCCACCAGGACACGTTTCCTTGCCGAAGTTGGACAGCGTGGCGGTCGTGCCGGGCAGCGTGATCGTCGGCTGGGCCGGCAGCGTGTCGGCGTTCGGGTCGGCGCCCGCGGACAGCGCCGCGCTCGCCACGACGAGCTTGAACGTCGAACCAGGTTGGTACGTGGCCGAAATCGGCTGGTTGATCAGCGGCGACACGGGCGACGACGGGTTGTATCCCTTCCTCGCGTTGGTCTGGGTCGCGCTGTCGTGCGACGCGAGCGGGTTCGGGTCGTAGCTCGGCGAGTCCACCATGGCCAGTATCTCGCCGGTGGACGGCCGGATCGCCACCGCCGCGCCGGTGAAGCCGTCCTGCACCATCGTGTTGTACCCGGCGGCCTGGACCTTCGCGTTGATGGTCAGCTCGACGTTGCCGCCACCGATGTCCTTGCCGGTGATCAGGTCGGAGAGGCGACGCACGAACAGCCGGTCGTCGCTGCCGTCGAGGATGTCGTTCTCGACCTTCTCGATGCCCTGCGAACCGTAGATGGACGAGAAGTAACCGGTGACCGGCGCGTACATCGGGCCGTTGCTGTACACCCGCAGGTACTTCAGCCGGTCGTTGGTGGCCGTCGACGACGCGAGCAGCGTCTTGCCGTCCGCAGTGACGATCACGCCGCGTGGCCGCGAGTACTCGTCGTCCAGCACCCGCTGGTTGTTCGGGTTGGTGCGGTAGCTGTCCGCCTCGATCACCTGTACGTACGTGTCGTTGGCGAGCAGCAGCAGGACCATCAGCATCATGAACAGGCTGACCCGGCGCAGTGGCGTGTTCACGAGGGCCGCTCCACCATGATCGTGGACGCCTGGGCCAGCGGTGTGAGGGGCGGATGCTGCGGTCGGCTCGCGGTGCCCGGCCGTGGCCGGCGCGCGGAGTCGGAGATCCGCAGCAGGACCGCCACCAGTATGTAGTTCGCCAGCAGCGACGAACCGCCCGCCGACATGAACGGCGACGTGAGGCCGGTCTCCGGGATCAGCTTGGTGACCCCGCCCGCGACCACGAACACCTGCCACACCAACGAGAACGCCAGCCCGCCGCCGAGCAGCTTGCCGAACGTGTCGCGCACGGCCAGCGCGCTGCGCATGCCGCGCATCGCCAGGAGCAGGTAGAGCATCAGCACCGCGAACAGGCCGAGCAGCCCCAGTTCCTCGCCGATCCCGGCCAGGATGAAGTCCGAACTGGCCTCCGGCACGATGTCCGGCCGGCCGGCGCCCAGCCCGGTGCCGAAGATGCCGCCGGTGCCGAGGCCGAACAGCGACTGCGCCATCTGGTAGCCGTTGCCGGACGGGTCGGCCAAAGGGTTGATCCAGTTCGCGACCCGGATCTGCACGTGCGCGAACAGCTTGTACGCCAGGAAGCACGCGCCCATGAACGGGATCAGCCCGATCACCACCCAGGCCCCGCGTTCCGTCGCGATGTAAATCATGACCAGTACGACGCCGAAGATGAGCAGTGAGTTGCCCAGGTCGCTCTCCAGGGCCAGCACGCCCACCGAGACCGCGAGCGCGAGCAGCAGCGGACCGAGGTCGCGCGGGCGCGGCAGTTCCAGGCCGAGCAGCTTGCGCCCGGCCTTCATGAACAGATCTCGCTTGGCCACCAGGAAGGCGGCGAAGAACACGATCAGCAGGATCTTGGCGAACTCACCCGGCTGGATCGTGAGGAACGGCAGCTTCAGCCACACCTTCGCGCCGTTCACCGCGGAGAGACTCGACGGCAGCACACCGGGCAGCAGCAGCAGGCCGAGGCCGACGAGGCCGAGCGTGTAGCCGTAGCGGGCCAGCGTGCGGTGGTCCTTGAGCCACACCAGGACCACGACGAAGAACAGCAGCCCGATCGTGGTCCACAGCACCTGCTTGGGCGCCTGCGCCGTGAAGTGCGGGCCACCCTGGGCCATCTTCTCGGCGCCGGCCAGGTCCAGCCGGTGGATCATCACCAGGCCGAGGCCGTTGAGCACGGCGACGCACGGCAGGATCAGCGGGTCGGCGTAGGGCGCCCAGCGGCGCACCGCGTAGTGCGCGGCGCCGAACAGTGTCAGATAGGCCAGTCCGTAGTAGACGACCTGCATCGTCAGCGTCTGTTCCTGGTTGGCCTCGACCAGCACCAACGCCGCCGTGACCAGGACCGCCGCGAACGCCAGCAGGAGCAGTTCGGTGCCGCGACGGGTCGGCGGAGCGCCCGCTGGGCCGAGCGGGCCGCTCCCACCGGGTGCTGCCCCCGTCCCGACCGGCTGCGACATCAGTTACCGGCCTTCCGACAGTCCACGCCGGGAACCGGGGGCTTCGGGGTGGTGGTGAGGACCGTCGGTCCCTGCGCGGGGGCTGTCGTCACCGTCGTGGTCGGCAGGCCGGTCGTCGTGCCCGCCCCGCCACCGATGGGCGGCGCCGTCGGTGGACCGGTCGTGGTCGTGGGGGCACCGCTGGTCGTGGTGGCGCCCGTCGAACCGGACGTCAGGCCGCTGCACTCCGGGAGGACCTGGCTGGTACGCAGCCTGCGGATCTCGTCCTCGGCATCCTGTTGGCTCTGCAGTCCCATGATGCCGGCCTCCACCGCGGGGCGGTAACCCGGCTTGATGTCGTCCAAAGTGATCATCTCGCAGCCCGGCGTCTCGGCCGGGCACGAGCCCTCGATCTCGCGATTGAGCTGCACACCGAGGAAACTGCCACGAACTCCCTGGAAGATGCCGATCTCGCCGTTGTCCGCCACAGACACGTAATACTGGCGCAGCACGAACCACCTGGTCGCGAACAGGCCGCCGACCAGCAGGATCACCACCACGGCGGCCGCGATCAGCCACCGCGTGACCGTCTTGCGCCGCGATCGCGGCGGGCTGCCGGATGCCGGGGGGCCGACCCGCTGCTGCGGCTGCGGGATCGGGTTCAGCGCGCGGGCCCGCGACGCCGGTGAGTCCGGCGGCGGGCCCTCGTCGCTGCCGTCACCGGCGGCGCCGCCCACGATCGGCGCGTCGTCGCCGAAGTCGACGTCCACCACGTCGGCGACGATCACCGTCACGTTGTCCGGGCCGCCGCCGCGCAGGGCCAGCTCGATCATCCGGTCCGCGCAGGTCTGCGGGTCGCGGATGTGCATGGCCTCGGTCAGCGTCTCGTGACTGATCACGCCGGACAGGCCGTCCGAGCACAGCAGGTACCGGTCGCCCGGCCGCACCTCGCGCAGGTTCAGCGTCGGCTCGATCGAGTCGTGGCCGGTCAGCGCGCGCAACAGCAGCGAACGCTGCGGATGGGTGTTGGCCTCCTCCGCGGTGATCCGGCCCTCGTCGATCAGCGACTGCACGAAGCTGTCGTCGTGCGTGATCTGGGTCACCGTGCCGTTGCGCATCAGGTACGTACGCGAGTCACCGATGTTGACCAGACCGAGCCGACTGCCCGCGAACAGGATCGCGGTCAGCGTCGTGCCCATCCCGTCAAGTTCGGGATCGTTGGACACCAGCTCGGAGATCGCGCCGTTGCCGGCCTCGACCGCCTCGCGCAACTGGCCGAGCAGGTCGTCGCTCGGCTCGTCGTCGTCGAGCGGGGCGAGCGCGGCGATCACGATCTTGCTGGCGATCTCGCCGGCCGCGTGACCGCCCATGCCGTCGGCCACCGCGAGCAGGCGTGGGCCGGCGTACACGGAGTCCTGGTTGTTCGCACGAACCAGGCCGCGATCGCTTCGGGCCACGTACTTCAGAACGAGGGTCATGAGCGCAGCTCGATCACCGTCTTGCCGATTCGGATCGGGACGCCGAGCGGAACCCGCAGGGGTGCCGTGACCTTCGCCCGGTCGAGGTAGGTGCCGTTGGTGGAGCCTAGATCCTCCACGTACCAGTCCGTTCCCCGGAGTGCCACCCGCGCGTGCCGGGTGGACGCGTAGTCGTCATCTAGCACCAATGTCGAGTCGTCTGCCCGCCCGATCAGGATCGGACGGCCGTCCAGTGAGATCCGAGTACCCGCCAGCGCGCCGTGCGTCACCACGAGTTGTCGTGCCGCCTTGCCCCGGCCCTTCTTGTCCTGGCCACGCCGGAAACCCGGCACCGCGACCCGGAGCCCGGACGCCGCGTAGAGGTCCGACCGGACCACCCGCAGCACGGCCAGCACGAACAACCAGAGCAGGGCGAGAAACCCTGCTCTGGTCAGTTGCAACACCAGCACTGGCACCTGTTGTGTCCGCTCCGCTCGCCCAACTCACCGCGTGTCTCCGCGACCCGGCAAACCTGGCCGTGCCAGTGCTGGCACGGCCGCTGCTGGCCAGGGGGCCGGCTCTCAGCCCTGGCTGCGGAACACCAGCGACGAGTGGCCGATGCGGATCACGTCGCCGTCCGCGAGTTGCCAAGTCTGCACCGGCTGCCCGTTGACCGTTGTCCCGTTCGTCGAACCGAGATCAGCGAGCATGGCACTCTGGGTGTCCCACGTGATTTCCAGGTGCCGTCGCGACACGCCCGTGTCCGGCAGCCGGAAATCGGCGTCCTGGCCGCGGCCGACGACGTTGCCGCCCTGCTTGAGCTGGTAGTTCCGGTTCGAACCGTCGTCGAGCTGGAGGCTGGCGGTGAGCTGACGGGGGCCCGTCTGCACGGCCGGCGGCGCGTAGCCCTGCGCGGCCTCCTGCGGATAACCACCCTGCTGGGGGTATCCACCCTGCGGAGGGTAACCGCCCTGTTGCTGGCCGTAGCCCTGGTCGTAGCCGCCCTGCTGCGGGTAGCCACCCTGCTCGTACCCGCCGCCGTACTGCTGACCCTGGCCGTAGTTCGGGTCGGCGCCGTACTGGCCCTGGCCGTAACCCTGGTCGTACCCGCCGCCACCGCCGCCGCCGTACTGCTGGCCCTGGCCGTAGTTGGGGTCTGCGCCGTACTGGCCGTAACCCTGCTGCTCGTACCCGCCGCCGTACTGCTGGCCCTGGCCGTAGTTCGGGTCGGCGCCGTACTGGCCCTGGCCGTAGCCTGGGTGGCCGTAGGGGTCGCCTTCGGGATGCTGGCCGTAACCGGGGGGCTGCTGGCTCATTGCTCGGTCTCCTGCGTTGCGAGGTGGTGCTGACCGTCGGCGTGCGTCGGGGTCGACGGACGAGCGGGTTCGGAACTGTCCGGTGTGCAGCGCGTCGGAACGCTCTAGGGAGACTACGACGTCACCGTAAGTTTCCCACCCGTGCTCCGCGAGATAGTCGGCAACGCAGTCCGAGAAGAACGCTGTGATGCGCTGTTCGTCCTGGTCAGCCCCTGCGAGACGGTCATGGTCGGACGGCCCGAGCAGCACCTG
>DATBDL010000339.1:0-2808 GCA_036269975.1 Pseudonocardiaceae bacterium
GACAGGTCGACAAGGCCAGGCACGCGCAGTAGTGGCGTGACGGCACCTTCACCAATACAGTACGGACGTACGGTTGGATTGAGGGAGGCAGCAGCATGTGGGATCCCACCAGGTACCTGGCCTTCGCCGACCACCGCGGCCGGCCGTTCCACGATCTCGTCGGCCGCGTCGGCGCACGTGACCCGAGGCGGGTGGTCGACCTCGGCTGCGGACCTGGCAATCTCACCGAGACATTGGCGCGGCGCTGGCCGAACGCGACCGTCGACGCGATCGACTCGTCGCCGGAGATGGTCGCCGCGGCCAGGGCGTTGGGCATCGACGCCCACGTGGGTGACGTCGCCGACTGGTCGCCGGAACCGGACACCGACGTGGTCGTGACCAACGCGGTGCTGCAGTGGGTGCCCGGCCACGGGGAGTTGCTGCGCAAGTGGGCCGGCCAGCTCCCCGCAGGCGCGTGGCTGGCCATGCAGGTGCCCGGCAACTTCGCTGCGCCGTCGCACGTGCTGATCCGGCGGCTCGCGGCCAGCCGGCCGTGGCGGGACGACCTGGCCGACGTGGTGCTGCGCGAGGACGACGCGGTGTTCCAGCCACGGGAGTACGCCGAGCTGCTGGCCGAGGCCGGCTGCGACGTGGACGCATGGGAGACGACCTACATCCAGCGGCTGTCCGGCGAGGACCCGGTGCTGGCGTGGCTGACCGGCACCGCGCTGCGCCCGATCCGCGCCGCACTGGCGGACGACCGGTGGACGGATTTCGTGGCCGAACTGACACCGATGCTGCGCGCCGCCTACCCGACCCGGCCGGACGGCACCACGTGGTTCGAGTTCCGCAGGGTGTTCGTGGTGGCCACCACGCCGTAGCGGCAGGTCACCTGGGGTTGCCGCCGAGCTTGGCCCGGACGATGCCGGCGGCGCCCTGCACCATCGGATGATCGACGAGCTGACGGTAGGCGCGGACGAGCTGGTCGTATCGCTGGCGGCCGGCGCGAGAGCCCAACACGTAGCCGGTGGCAACGCCCAGTAGGAACGTCCGCATGTCCATCCGCCTCCTTCGACCACGACCAGGCTACGTGGGACGTCGGCCGACGTCCCACGCCATGGTCCCGCACCACCGGCGATGTCGCCGGGGCACCGGCTGGGGGGTGGCTGGAGGGTCACTGAGGGTGCGCTATAGTTGTTTCTGCCCCGGACAACCGGGCCACAAGTGCACAGTCCTCCATAGCTCAATTGGCAGAGCATTCGGCTGTTAACCGAAGGGTTGTTGGTTCGAGTCCAACTGGAGGAGCGTTATCGGGCCGGCTCCGGCCACGCCGCGGTCTCGCGTTACATACCCTCGTGATCGCATCGCGGCTACATAGTTATGGCCGGGAGGAACCGGGTGCGTATCGCCATTGCCTATGACTGCCTCTTTCCGTGGTCAAAGGGTGGCGGCGAGCGCCTCTACCGCAGGTTCGCCGAGGAGTTCGCGGCCGCCGGCCATGACGTCACCTACATCACCAGGCACCACTGGGACGACTACACCCCCGAGATCGACGGTGTGCGCATCGTCACGGTGAGCGCGGACCGCGAACTCTACGACGACAACGGAACCCGCCGGCTAGGGCCCGCGTTGCACTACGCCCAGGGCCTGTTCGGTCATCTGCGGCGCCACCGCGGTGCCTACGACGCGGTTTTCGTGAGCGCGCTGCCCGCCACCAACGTGCTCGCGGTGCGTGCCGCGCTGGTGGGCAGCAAGGTCGCGGTCACCGTGGACTGGCTGGAGGTGTGGCGGCCACGGCAGTGGCGCGAGTATGCCGGACCGGTGATCGGGACGGTGGCCGGTGTCCTGCAGTGGACAGCGCTTCGGCTGAGCCCGATCGCCACCTGTCACTCGAAATTCAGCGCCCGGCTGCTGAGCGCGTGCGGCCTGCGCGGCGCACCGGTGATCAGCCCCGGCCTGATCGACTCGGTGGCGGTGGCGGAGCCGTTGCTGACCGCGCCGACGCCGCCGAACGTGGTCTATGTCGGCCGGCACATCGCGGACAAGCGGGTCGAGGTGCTGCCCGCCGCGATCGCCCATGCGCGCCAACAGATCCCGGACCTTACCGCGACCATCTTCGGGGACGGAGCGACCCGGCCCGCCGTCCTCGCCGAGATCGAACGACTCGGGCTCGCTGATGTCGTGCGGACGCCGGGTTTCGTCAGCCAGCAGGAACTCGACGACGGCGTCCGCGGCAGCGCGTGCCTCGTCAACGCGTCCGCGCGCGAGGGCTACGGCCTGGTCGTGGTCGAGTCGTGTGCCGCGGGTACGCCGGTGGTGCTCGTCGCGGCCGAGAGCAACGCGTCGGTCGAACTGGTCGAGAACGGGGTGAACGGCCAGGTCGCCGCGTCGGTGGCGCCCTCGGTCCTCGGTGCCGCGATCGTCGACGTCGTGTCGGCCGGTGAGCCGCTGCGCAAGACGACCTACGACTGGTTCATCGAGGCCAGCCGGACCAAGACCGTGCACGCGACGGCCCGGCAGATCCTGGCGCGGCTCGCGGACGTCGTCGGTGACCGTCGGTAGCTGATCTAGGATGAACGCCGTGCCCCTTCGTATTGCCGTCGACCTCGTGTTCTTCACCGGACGTAAGGGCGGCACCGAAAACTATGCTCGCGGCCTGTTCTCGGCGCTCGCCGCGCACGACGACCTGAGTTTCGTCGGTATCGGCAACCGCGAACTGCGCGAGGAACCGCCCAAATGGTTTCCCGGCGAGACCGTGACGTTGCCGATCTCCGGGGAGAACCGCGCGACGTGGGCGGTCACGGAGGCACTCGTGATCGGACCCAGGGC
>DATBDL010000340.1:0-2204 GCA_036269975.1 Pseudonocardiaceae bacterium
TATTGTGCTAAATGTTGTGTCGCTCATGCTAGTTTCTGAGCGCTCAGTCAACGCCGGGTGGGGAACACGATGACAACTACAGCAGCCCCGGACACGGACGATATCCGCCAGCGCGTCCGCGACCTGCTCGACACACACGATCCTGCCACTACCGACCGCATGGACTTCCTGCGCGCCCAGTTCGACGCCGGCCTCGCCTGGGTGCACTTCCCGGTCGGTCTCGGCGGCCTCGACGCGCCACGCACCCTGCAGACCGTCGTGGACACCGCACTGGCCACGGTCGGCGCGCCTACGAACGATCCGCGCCGCAACGGTATCGGGCTCGGGATGGCGGCGCCCACCATCCTGCGATTCGGTACCGACGAACAGAAAGCCCGCTTCCTGCGTCCACTGTGGATCGGCGAGGAGGTGTGGTGCCAACTGTTCAGCGAGCCGGGCGCCGGCTCCGACCTGGCCGCCGCCGGAACTCGCGCCGTGCTCGACGGTGACGAGTGGGTGCTCAACGGGCAGAAGGTCTGGACGTCCGGTGCGCACGCGGCACGGTGGGGCATCCTGCTCGCCCGCACCGATCCGGACGTGCCCAAGCATCAGGGCCTGAGCTACTTCGTGTGCGACATGACTGCTTCCGGCGTCGACGTGCGGCCGCTCCGACAGATCACCGGTGAGGCCGAGTTCAACGAGGTGTTCCTGACCGACGTGCGCATCCCGGACGAGCACCGGCTCGGACAGGTCGGGCAGGGCTGGCAGGTCGCTCAGACCACGCTGATGAACGAGCGGGTCGCCATCAGCGGTGGCGCTGCTCGCGAGAGCGGGATGCTCGGCGTCGTCGCGAACACGTGGCGTACCAACGAGAACCGCCGCACGCACGAGCTGCACGATCGGCTGTTGAAGCTTTGGGTGGACGCGGAAGCTACCCGATTGGCCGGCGAGCGCCTGCGGCAACAGCTCGCCGTGGGCAGTCCCGGTCCGGAAGGCTCGGCGATGAAGCTGTGGTTCGCCCGCCTGAGCCAGGCGCTGACGGGCATCGAGGTCGAACTGCTCGCCGACGACGGCCTGCGCTACGACGACTGGACCATGCGCCGCCCGGAGCTGGTCGACTTCACCGGCCGCGATGCCGGCTACCGGTACCTGCGCGCCAAGGGCAACTCGATCGAGGGCGGCACGTCCGAGATCCTCCGCAACATCGTCGCGGAGCGGGTGCTCGGCCTGCCGTCCGAACCGCGAGTGGACAAGGACGTGCCGTGGAAGGACATCCCGCGATGACCGTTCGGACAACGACAGCAGATCTCCTCTACTCCGACATCGAGGACGCCCTGCGCGCCAGCGTGACCGACCTGCTGGCCGACCGGTCCGCGCCGGCCGTCGTCCTGGCCACGGTCGAGTCGGACAAGCCGTGCGACCTCGCCCTGTGGGACCTGTTGGCCGGCCAGCTCGGCGTTGCCGGCCTGCTGATCCCGGAACGGTTCGGCGGCGTCGGCGCGTCCGCGCGTGAGGCCGCCGTCGTGGCTGAGGCGCTCGGTTACGGTGTGGCGCCGGTGCCGTTCCTCGGCAGTGCCGTACTGGCGACCACCGCCCTCGTGGCGTGCGAAGCGGCCGACCCGCTGGCCGCGCTGGCGGGCGGCGAGCTGACCGCGAGCCTGGCCGTGCCACTGGCCACCATGCCCGGCGCCACGTTCCCGACCTCGGTCGTCGTCGACGCGGACGGCCGCCTGACCGGCACCGTGCGCACGGTCGCGGACGCCGCCGTCGCGCAGCTACTGGTCGTCCCGGCGATCGGCCCGGACGGCCCCGCGCTCTACTCGGTGACCGACGCGACGGTGATCCCGTTGACGGCGCTGGATCGCACCAGGGGCATCGCCGACGTCGCGCTCGCCGGCACACAGGGCACGCTGCTGGCCGACGAGGACCTGGCACCGGCCGCGCTGGACAAGGCGCTGACGGTCGGTGCCGGCGTGCTGGCGTCCGAGCAGCTCGGTGTCGCGCAGTGGTGCCTCGACACCACCGTCCGCTACCTCAAGGAGCGCCACCAGTTCGGCCGGGTGGTGGGGTCGTTCCAGGCGCTCAAGCACCGGCTGGCGGACGTGTGGCTGGAACTGGTCACCGCCCGCGCGGTGGCGAGATACGCGGCCGACACGCTCGCGCGCCACGACGACGATGCCGCGATCGCGGTGTCCGTCGCGCAGGCGCACTGTTCCGGCGTGGCC
>DATBDL010000341.1:0-6234 GCA_036269975.1 Pseudonocardiaceae bacterium
ATTTCCCGGACACGGCCGAGATCCGCCGGCTACTGGCGACCGTGCTCAGCTAGAGCTGATGCGTGCGCGGTCTGCTGCGCCGGGCTCGTGACCAGCAGCTCCAGCAGTGGCACCGCGCACGCCGGTTCCGGCAGGTCCAGGATCTCCGCCCGTACCCCCTCCGCCGCCCTGCGGTAGCTCGGGTCAGCCAGTACCTCGGCCACCGTGGTGCGTACGTCGTCCGGGGTGACCGTGACCGGGTGCAGTTCCCGGCCAGCACCCAGGCGCACGCACTGTTCGGCGTTGTGCGGCTGGTCGGCGCCCATCGGCAGCAACACGGTCGGCAGGCCGTGCGCCAACGCGCCGATCACGCTGCCGGAGCCGCCGTGCGAGATCACCAGATCACACCGCGGTAGCACGTCGGCCTGCGGAACGAACCGCGAAATGTGGATGCCGGCCCGCTGCGGACCGAATTCGGCCGGATCGATGTGCAGGCCGACCGTGGCCACCACGTCGACCGGCAGATCGCGCAACCCGGCCAGCACCCTGGCGAACAGGTCGCCGGATTCGGTGTCGTACACCGTGCCCAGGGTGAAGTACACCGTCGGCCGTTCCGACCGGGTCCGCGGGCCGAGCGGCGGTCGGATCGGAAACGCGGTGTCCGGCAACGGAACCGCCGGATCACGGAAACTCGGCGGGAACGGCGAGATCATCAGGTTCCGGTGCAGCATGACGAGGTCGGGATCGGGCGGCAGGCCGTGCTCGGCACGCAAGTCGGCCAACGCCGGCCCGATCACCGCCGGCCGCACGAACGAACCCGACGCGATGACCTGCTCGTTCGCATAGGGCAGCCCGAGTTTCTCTGCGGCGAGCATGCTGCCGAAATCCAGTTCCTCACAGACCACGACGTCCGGGCGCCACTGGTCGAACAACGCCAGGTACAGCGGCAGCCGACGGGCGCCGTTGCGCCGTACGAAACCCTCCCGCAGGTCGTGGTCCTCCCGATCCCGATCGGGCACCAACAGCGGCCTGCGTTCCCGCACCGCGATGCTGTTCCCGACCGGGAACGCGGTGAACCCGGCCGCCTCGATCGACGCCCGCCGGCCGGGACCGGCCGCGAACGCGACCGTGTGGCCGGCGGCCGCCACGGCCGATGCGAAGGGGACCAGCGGTTCGAAGTGGCCGAGTCCACCGGCGAAGGTGAAGATCACGCGCATCCCGCCACCGTATCGATCTCGCCGTTCGCCGGCAGCCCGATTACCGCTGACCGGCCCGACCGTCCAGTTCGGACGGTTCGGCGAAGTAGTCACGAAGCACGGCGATCAGCCCGTCGCGGACGCGGACGATCTGCACGAGTGACATTGTCGTGCGCTGCCCGTCCGCACCATCGAGCACGGTGTCGATCTCGGCGATGAACACGTCGGGGTCCACTGTGTCGTGCAGCACGTATCTGGATTCCGCGAAGTTCACCGTGCCGGACCGCGCTGATTCCCGCTGGTGGTACGCCCCGACGCCGCTGCGGATCGCGTCGCGACCGACCAGCCGCCGCAGCGCGTGGCCGTCGGGCACCAATGGCGTCTCGAGTATGCCGTCCTCGGTGAACATATCCGCGACCGCGTCCGGATTCCTGGCGACCGAGCCCGCGTAAATATAGTGCTCGAAGATCTGTTCGTGTGTCAGGGTCACTCTTACCAGCCTATCGCGACATCCGGAGGGATCGGTGCGAGTTCCGCCAATACCGCGCGAGGCCACGCGGTCCGACCTGCCGGGGATCGCCGCTCTCATGCGGCAGTCGGTACTTGACGTGTTCCCCCAGTTCCACGACGAGCGCGAAACGGCGGCCGCCGCCCGCTACCTCACCGAGCCCGACACGGTGCTGATCGACGACGGAACCTACTTCGTCCACGAGGCGGACGGGCAGATCGTCGCCTGCGGCGGCTGGAGCAGGCGGGACAAGCTCTACACCGGCAGCGGTGCGACGCCATCGGACGACCGCCTGCTGGACCCGGCCACCGAGCCCGCCCGCGTGCGAGCGATGTTCGTACGCGGCGACTGGACCCGCCGTGGCCTCGGCCGCGCCATCCTCGCCAGATCCGAGCAGGCGGCCCGCGCCGACGGCTTCACGGCGCTGGTCCTGATGGCCACCCTGCCGGGCGTGCCGCTCTACCGGTCCTACGGTTTCCGCGAGGTCGCCCACGTCCGCGTGCCGCTGGGCAACGGCGTCGTCATCGACGGCGTCTCGATGGAGTACCCGTTGTGAGCGCGGACGGTTTCGTGGATCGGGTGACCCGGCACCTCGCCGCGCTGCCCGGAGTCCGGGCGGTCACCCTGGGCGGCTCGCGCGCCCAGCACACCCATCGCGAGGACAGCGACTGGGACGTGGGGATCTACTACCGGGGGACGTTCGATCCGCAGGACCTGCGGGATCTCGGGTGGCCGGGGCAGGTCTACGAGATCGGCGGCTGGGGCGACGGGGTGTTCAACGGCGGCGCGTGGCTACGCTTCGAAGGCCGGCAGGTCGACGTGCACTACCGGGATCTCGACGTCATCGACCACGAGCTCGCCGAGACGAACGAGGGACGTTTCCGGATCGAGCCGCTGATGTTCCATCTCGCGGGTATCCCGTCCTATCTGGTGGTGGCCGAACTGGCGATCAACCAGGTTCTGCACGGCCAACTGCCCCGCCCCGGCTATCCGACGGCGCTGCGCCGCAACGCACCGCGGGTGTGGTGGGAACGCGCTACCGTCACCACGGACTACGCACGGCGCAGCCATGCCCGCCACGGCAGGCTGATCCAGTGCGTCGGGCTGCTCGCCCAAGCCGCATCGCAGGCGGCGCACGCGGTTCTGGCCGCCCGCGGTGAATGGGTGACCAACGAGAAGACCCTGCTCACCCGCGCGGGTCTCCGCGAGATCGACAACGTCATCGCCGACGCACTGCCAGACCCGCGACACCTGACCAGCACGGTCGACACAGCGCGCGAACTCCTGTCCGACGCGGTACGGAAAGCCGAGATCGACTGACGCCGCCCGTTCCCGCCGTGTGGTCAGCCGCCAGTTGTCCACAGGCTGCCCGAAACCGACTGGCCACCCGCCCCAAGATCAACTAGAATGGGCCTTCGAGCGGATCTGGCAACGCTCCCGACAGTTCCGCGCGCTGTACCGGGCGATGACCGCCGGCCTCGGCGTGGTGCTGATCGCCGACGCGATCCTGCGCGTCGTGATCATCTACAGCCAGCCGGCCGACGCCGTGGTCGAGTCGTCGTTCACGTCGCAACTCCCGCTGATCATCCTGATCGCCGCGTGGTTCGCGGCCGGCCGAGGGCTGGCGGTGCCAAGGGCGACGCGACTCCTGGCGGCCGAAGTGGCGAACCCCTCCAGCCCCGAAAGGGTCATGGCGGAGTAACGGTCGGCCCACCGACGGCGGTGAACTACTCTCGTCGCGGCGACCGCTGAGGTAGGGAGGTCCGATGCGAGCCTTCGATCCCCGTGCGGTGGCCAGGCGCGAGTGCGGCGCATGGGTGGCGTACTACCGCCGGCAGTGGCCACGGTTCCTGGCGTACGCGGTCGGCATGGTCCGCTCCGGCTTCGCAATGCCGTGGCCCCGAACGGTACGAGGGGCGTGGTTCGTACTGCGGGCGAACCAGTCGTGGGCACCGGCCGACAACGACCCGGACGGCGCTCGCCGGTACATGCGCCAGTTCTACGACCTGGTGACCCGAACCCACGGCGAAACCTTCGACACGACCGAAGCGGCCCGCCTCGAAGTCGAATGGTGGCGCGCCCACCGCGAAGCCCAACGGGACGGCACCACGAGCGAAGAACTGGTGGACGCCCTGGCGGCCCTGTACGCCCACGTCTACCAAACCGCATCCGCGACGGTCCGCGTGGCGGCAGTGGAACGAGCGGACGCGATGGTGATCTCGGACCGCTGGGTGGTCGACGGCCGCGACCTCAACAGCCCAGCCCTGACCAGCGAACGAGCCGCGTTGACCCGCTCGTACGCCGCACTGCTGGCCGCAGTGCACCGCTAACGACGAACGCGGGCCGTCAGTACGAACCGGTGACACGACACCCGCAGCGGTTCGCCCACCCGCATCCGGTCGTGCAGCGCGTGCAAGGGTTTCTCGTAGCGTGCCACCGTGAAATCGGGTACCTGCCACGGCGTGACCCGCAGGAACAGGACCAGCGCTCCGATGTCGTGGAACTCGGCCGGCATGTGGGTCTCGGCCTGCCAGGTGATCTCGAATCCGGCGTCGGCGAGTTGGCGGCGCGCGGTCGCGAGGTCCCAGTCCCCGTGGGTGTGCGGCGGTGCGCCCAGCGCGGCGTTGAGCTGTGCCAGGTCCTGCCCGCCGACCTGTTGCGTCACGAACTCGCCGTGCGGTGCCAACACGCGCGCCAGTTCGGCCGGCGAGTACGCCTCGTGGCGGCTGGTCACCAGCTCGAACGAACCGTCCGGAAAGGGCAGCACACCGTCGCCGGCGGCCTCGGCCACCTCGACGCCCAACGGTGCCAGGCGACGCCGGGCCACCGGCACGTTCGGCGGATAACCCTCGGTCGCGGCGGTGCCGGTCGGCAGCGGCGCCAACGACGAGAGCAGCTCACCGCCACCGGTGCCCAGGTCCAGCAACGACGTCACCCGCGGCAGGCGCTGGCGCACCATCCGCTCGTACTCCCACGGCAGTCCAGGATCGGTGAACCGGCCCTCGAACACGCCGAAGTCCCACCCCTCGAACGGGACGGCCAACGCGGTACCGACCAACTCGTCATATTCCACGCGATCAGGTTACGGACAACCAGGCCGGTCACGCCGAGAAACGATCGACACGGAGATCGACGGTGACCTGTTCCGCCGTTCCCCGAAATGTGAACCGCACACTCCGCGCCAGCGGGTCGAGCCGGGGCTGGAACCGAACGGCGGCCTCCTCGTAGGAGTCGTGATTCGCGCTGCCGCCAAACGCGCCCAGATACCGCGTGCCGAGATCGTCTTCGGCGGTGGCCGACACGACGGTTCGTTTGGTACGGCCGTCCGCGCTGTAGACCCACCAGCCGGGTCGGGCCCGCAGATGGAGAAACCACTCCTCCTGCGCGGAAACGACGGTGTCCAACCGCAACAGCGCGCCGTCCACGGGCGGCAGGTCCGCGGCTAGGTCGAAGACCAGCGATGGCCCGTCCGTTGGTTCGATCGGGAGCGGGGCCTCATCGGCTGGATCACCGGGGATCGGCATCGGCACACCGGCCCGAACGGTTCGGTGGACGGCGGGCACCAGGCGGCTCACGGACCCGGCCGTGGTGCGCAGTTCGAACCAGGCGCAGCCGCGCGGTGGAACGGGATCTAGCCGCAGGCGCACCCATTCCGGGTCCGCCCGCGGCGGAACCGACCTTCCCGTTGCCAGCAGGGCATATTTCGCGTCCCGGTCGTCGACGACGGTGACGTCCGCGAATTGCGATTTCACGTAGGCCGCCATGGTTTCCATCGCCTCCGCGAAACTCACCGCCGGTGATGTGTCCTCGGCCGGTGTCAACACGGCGTCCAGCGTGGCGAACCCCGGACCGAACCTCAGTGCGGCCGGAGCCAATATCCCAGCGGCAGCCGAGACAGCGGTGGCGCCGCCGAACGACCAGCGTTCGTCCAGGGTGGCGGGCCGGCGTCGGCGTCGGGTCTCGATGCGCAGTGCGGCCCAGTTGGCGAAGCCGTACTCGCGGGCCAGCGCCAGTTGGGCCGTCGACAGCATGACGCGGTCGGAAACCGCGCGCAGCCGGGCAACAGCATCGGGCTGGCCGCTGATCGCGGCGCGCAACAGTTCGCGTGCCTGGCGGCGGAGTTGGTCAAGGTCAGGACGATCGGGAAGCTCGGGCACGACGTCTCCTCGTGGCCCAGGTTCGCGTGTGGGCCCGACAAGAAGACGGTCCGGCCACTGCACTGCCACGCACTAGCTGAGGTGGACTCCAGTCCTGCCCGCGAACCCGGCGGCACCCTCCCGCGCCGTCCTCACAGCCTAGCAGCGCATGGCGGAGTCCAAAAAGGACAGTCATATACATCCGATGTCTCACTACCTGCTTGCGACTCACATTACCAATTGACCGTTGTTCAGCCGGTTGAACAACGATATTCATCCGATGCCACGCTTGACTTCGTCAGTGGTCTAGTCCACTTTGAGAGAGAGCCCAGATCCCATCGGACGAGGAGAGTCGCCGATGTCGAAACGATCAAGCAGCACCAGGTCCATGACCGGTCGGGTCATGGCGGTGGTG
>DATBDL010000342.1:0-2833 GCA_036269975.1 Pseudonocardiaceae bacterium
GAACCGGTAGCCCAGCTCACGCCACGACCGGCGGGCCTCGATCCACGTCACCTTCTGCTCCAGGATCGCCGCGACCAGCACGTCCCACACTCGCCCCGCCGACCCCAGCCGCATGCCGCCCATGCGTCGCCGGGCCTCGGCGACCACCGGGTGGTGCGCCACGAAGCCGGCATCGTCGTCGTCGGCGCCGAGCAGCGCCGGCAGCCCGTCCAGCAGCCACTGCGCCGCCGGCCCCCATGCCGTGCCGGTGCACTCGCCGTCGCCGGCCTGCCGTATCGCGAGCGTGCCGACGCCGGCCGGCGTGTTCGCGGCCAGCCAGTGCGTGCCGGTGGGATCGACACGGAACGCGGGATCGCCCCTACCGCGCCCCAACGGGCCGAGCACGGCACTGGCGGCCACCGGGACCGGTGGCCGCCAGTGCCGGACGAGGCCGGTGGTCGCGGTGGTCATGCGTCGGTCGAGAACCGGACGGCGCACTCGCCCAGTTCCACTCCCGGCCACACCCGCGCGCCGCCCCGCAGCTCACACCGCGCGCCGATGGCGGCGCGATCGCCGATCACGGTGTCCCGCAGCACGGCTCCGGCCCCGACCCGCACGCCGGCCCCCAGCACGCTGCGCTCGACGACGGCGCCTGCGCCGACCGTGACGCCGTCGAACAGCACCGACCCGTCCACCAGTGCCCCCGCATCGACGACGCAGCCGGCGCCGATCGTGCTGCCCCCGGTGACGGTGCCCGCCACCCGCGCCCCCGGCAGCACGAGCGACCGGCCGACCGGCCCCGGCAGCGCGGTGGTCGGCGCGATGCCCTGGACCAGGTCGGAACAGCCGCGCACGAATGCCTCCGGCGTGCCGACGTCCAGCCAGTACGAGGCGTCGACGTGCCCCTGCACCCGAGCGCCGGACGCCAGCAGCCCAGGGAACGTCTCCCGTTCCACCGACACCGGCCGCCCGGTGGGGATGGCCTCGATCACGTCGCGGCGGAACACGTAGCAGCCCGCGTTGATCTGGTCGGTCGGCGGATCGTCCGTCTTCTCCAGGAACGCGGTGACACGGCCGTCCGCGTCGGTAGGGACGCAACCGAACCGGCGTGGATCAGGCACCCTGACCAGGTGCAGCGTGACGTCGGCCGCGTGCGTCCGGTGCGTGTCGACGACGGCCGCCAGGTCGACGCCGGACAGGATGTCGGAGTTGAACACCAGCACGTCCGGTTCGCGCAGCGCGCTCACGACGTTCCGGATGCCGCCGGCCGTGTCCAGCGGCTCGTCCTCGACCAGGTACTCCAGTTCCATGCCCAGCGCGGAGCCGTCGCCGAAGTGGTCGGAGAAGACCTCGGTCATGTATGACGTGCCGAAGACCACGTGGGTGACCCCGATCGCGCGGATACGGGACAGCAGATGGGTCAGGAACGGCACACCTGCGGTGGGCAGCATCGGTTTGGGAGCGGACAGGGTCAGCGGTCGGAGGCGGGTGCCCTTGCCTCCGACGAGCACGACGGCGTCCACGCCGCGGACCGGTGACGACATGCCAGTTGTCCTCCTGAACTGACGGCACGGCACGAAAAGTAATAGTCTTGCAGGGCGCCTGGGGGACCGGGCGCCGGACCCGCGAGACCGGGGCGCGGAAACGGACGTCGGTGCCGACGGCATCGAACGCAGGGGAGGTCGTGCATGGACCCCCGCGAACGGGCGGACCGGGCGCTGGCCCGTGCTCGTGCCCGTGGTGCGTTCGTGGTCACCCCCGACGACGCGATCTCGCCGATGGACGCCGCCAGCACGCTACAGATCCCGCGCTCCGTCGTGGCGGCCGCCGACCAGGCCGACAACACCATGGTCATCCCGGCCGGGCAGATGCCACAGGTAACCCAGCCGGTGTATCCGCAGCCGGTGTATCCGCAGCCGGTGTATCCGCAGTCCGAGCCGCCACCACTGCCGCCGCAACAGGTCGACGAGCCGCCCGCGCCGCGCGAACTGGACGGGCTGGTGCCGACGGTCCAACAGCCCGGCCCGCGCCGCAGCATGCTGTCGCGCCGCCTCGACGGCAACTGACGCCGGTCGACGCACTGGCGCCCGTCGACGGCAACCGGCGCCTGTCGACGGCAACTGGCGCCTATCGCCTGGACGCCAGTTTCAGCCGCACCGCGAGCGCGGCCTTGATACCCGCGAGAACGGGCGCCCACTGCGGCCCCCGGTGCCGGTCGGCCAGGTAGACGTACGCGCTGTGGTGGTGTGCCGCCAGCATCGTGCCCGCAGCGCGGGACGTTGCGTGGCCGCCGATGTGCGTCACCTCGGCCGACGGGACGTACACGTTCTGCCAGCCGGCCCGCCCGATCCGGTCGCCGAGGTCGACGTCCTCGAAGTACATGAAGTACTTCTCGTCGAACCCGTGCACCGCGTCGAACGCCGCCCTGCGCAGCAGCATGCACGAACCGGACAGCCACCCGGACGTGCGCTCGACGATCTCGCTGTCCGACTGGCGGTACGCCTTGGTCCACGGATTGTCCGGCCACAGCTTGCCCAGCGTCCCGTGCCCGATCCCCCGACCGAGTGACGGCAACAACCGGGCCGACGGGTAGACCTTGCCGTTCGGCTCCCGGATCAGCGGCCCGAAGGCGCCGCCACGTGGCCACCGCTCGGTCGCGGCGAGCAGTTCGTCCAGCGCGCCCGGCTGCCACTCGATGTCCGGGTTGGCCACCACGACCCACTCGATCTCGGGCGGCAGCGCGGCGACCCCCCGGTTGGCGCCACCGCCGTAACCGAGGTTGCCGCCGGTGGGCAGGAACGTGACGTCCGGCCGGGCGGCGGCGGCCCGTTGCGGTTCGCCGTCGGTGGACTCG
>DATBDL010000343.1:0-5813 GCA_036269975.1 Pseudonocardiaceae bacterium
GCCAGCAGTTCGATCAGCAGGTCCTGCCGGTCGGCCGGCTTGGCCTGCAGGAACTCCGCGACCCGGCCCTGCGGCAGCAGCACGCACTGCGTGAAGTGCTCGTAGCCGATCCCCAACAGGTCGGTGACCCCGGCTGCGACCTCGTCGGGTCCTTCGGCGAGCTGTTCGGCGCTGGCTTCGAGCAGCTTGGGCCATTCCGCGTCCAGCGGGACCGACGTGTCCAGCCGTTCCAGTCGGGCTTCCTTGGTGTGCACGTTGCCACGCGCGTCCCGCCGCAGATGCCGCGCCGCGACGTAACGCGCGCCGGACGCCTCGAACACCAGGCACACCCTGGCCTCGGCGGTCGACGGCGCGAGTGCGTTGCGGATCATGTTTCCCTTGCCCCAGCGGGGAACCGTGCCGTAGAGCGCGAAGCACAGCGCGTCGATCACGGTGCTCTTGCCGGAGCCGGTCGGCCCCGTCAGCACAAAGAAGTCCACATCGGACAGATTGAGGTCGGTGTTCTCCCGGTAGCTGCCGAAGCCTTCGAACATCAGCCGCAACGGACGCATCAGCCATGACCTCCGGTGACCTCGTCCAGCAGTTCCGCGAACAGGTTTCCGACCCGCGCGTCGTCCACCTGGGACTCGGTGAGGAAGTCGGCGAACAGTTCGGTCGGCGACTTGCCGAGCCGGCTCGGTCCGGTCCGCACCTGGCCGGTGGCGCGCGGCCGGAACGCCTCGTCGATCTGCACCTCCAGCACGCCCGGCAGCGCGTCGCGGATCCGGTCGGCGAGGCCGGCGCTGGCCTGCTGCGCCAGGATCACGCGGAAGAACGGCTCGTCGGCACACCGGCGGCCCTCGTCCACGACCTGCTCGAAACTGCCGCGCAACGTCCGCAACGGCCGGCCGCCGCGCACCGGCACCGGCCGCACCCGCGCCCTGGTGCCCGGATTCGCGTGCACGACCAGCGCGACCGGATCGTTGGCCTCCTCACCGAAGTCCAGCGCCAGCGGCGAACCCGAGTACGCGATCGGGCACGGGCCGTCGATCTCCTGGTAGCGGTGCAGGTGGCCGAGGGCGGCATAGTGCGCGCCGGCCGGGAACAGGTTCGCCGGCAGCTCGTAGCCGAGCAGGGTCTGTGCCTGCCGTTCGCCGCCACCCCACCGGCCGCCGAGCAGGGTGGCGTGCGTGGTGACGATGTTGACGGTGTCGTCGGCGAACGTGCTGGTCAGCGAGTCCAGGATGACACCGACCTGGTTGGCGTAGGCCCGGCTGTGGTCGGACGTCTCGCTCAGCACGATCTCGGCCGCGCGCACCGCGTAGCGGTAGGCCAGGAACGGCAGCACGGCGACCTGCGCGGTCGTCCCGTCCCGCATCGGCAGCCGCAGCGTGCCGCCACGGGTGGCCGGCTTGGGCAGGCCGACCACGTGGATGCCGACCTCGCCCAGCACCGTCCGGTAGACCTCGTCCACGAGCCGCTGGTTGTCGTGGTTGCCGGCCAGCACCACCACGTGCCGGCCATCGGCGCGCAGCCGCAGCAGCGTCTTCATCACAAGACCCTGCGCCTGCGGGTTCGGCGACGACGTCTCGAACAGATCGCCGGCCACCACCACCAGATCGACGTCCTCCGCGTCCGCGATCCGGACCAGATCCGCCAGCACGGCACGGTGTTCGTCGAACCGGGGCTGGTTCTTGAGTACCTTGCCGACGTGCCAGTCGGCCGTGTGCAGGATCTTCATCAGAACGGCGCCGGGTCGTCGTCGTACGCGCCGGGGATGGTCGCGAACGGGTCGCGTGGCGCGGCAGGCCCGGTGTCCACGCCGGTCCAGTCGCCCTTCTCGCCGGGCCGGGTGGCCCACGCCGGGAACGGGAACTCGACCACGAGCGGCACCGGAATGTCCGGCTGCGCAACGAACATCGTGCCCGGCTTGGCCAGGGTGGCCCGCTGCCGCTGGGCCGCCGGCAGGTAGCCGTACTCGGGCCGGGCGGCCTCGGCGGAGTCGAGCCGGCCGGCGACCCGGATCGAGCAGTTCGCCACGATCCGGCGCTCCACCTCACTCGCGGTCTGCTGCGCGCCGATCAGGATCACCCCGAGCGAACGGCCGCGTTCCGCCACGTCGAGCAGGATCTGCTTGATCGGGCTGTCACCGTCGCGCGGCGCGTACTTGTTCAGCTCGTCCAGCACGACGAACATCAACGGCCGCGCGGTGCCCTGGAGTTCCTTGCGGCGGAACTCCTGCCGTAGCGCGACACCGACCACGAACCGCTGCGCGCGGTCCGGCAGGTTGTGCAGGTCGATGACGGTGACCTGCGCCTTCGACGTGCTCACCGAGTGCTCGCCGCGATGACCGAGATCACCGCGCACGATGGCCGCCAGCGGTCGCACCGCGGACCGCAACCGGCGCAGGAACGCGTTCACGCTGCCGATGCCGGTGCTGCCGGCCACCCAGTCGCGCCGGGTGTCCTCCTCGGTGAGCTCGTCCTCGATCATGCCGACGAGCTGCTCGAACGTGCGCAGCGGGCCGCCGTTGCGCGCATCGACGCCCTGCACGCTGATCGCGCCGTCGTCACCGACGCGGATCGCGTCCCGCTTGAGCCGGGCGGCGACCTGGCCGATCAGCATCGTGTACTGGCTGCGCTCGTCCTCGCCGTCGGCGAACACGAACGTCATCAGCTCCTGTTCGCAGAAGTCCCACAGCGTCCAGTAGAACGGGCTGACCGCCTTGTCCCGCGCCCGCACGTCCGGCGTGCCACTGGGATCGCCGGGCCGTGGCGGCGCGAAGACCTGCACGTTCGCGAACGACGAAGCGGGCAGGCCGAGTTGGGCGTATTTCGCGCGTTGTTCCGGCGTCAGGCGGCTGTTGGTGTAGTCGAGGAACAACAGATCCTCGCCCTTGACGCTGAAGATCAACGCCTTGGTGTTGTGCGCCTCACCGTGCAGCACACCGCAGTTGAAGATCGAATGCAGCAGGAACGTGGCGAACGAGGTTTTCGTCGCGATGCCGGAAACTCCGGAAATGGAGACGTGACCGCCACGCGTACCGTCCACGAACTCGAAGTTCAGGAAGACCGGCTGCCCGTCGCGGCCAAGCCCCACCGGCACCTTCGCGCCGGCCATCGTGTCGAAGTACAGAGCACTGTCGCGTTCGGCACCGGTCGCGCGGCGGACGGTGGTGCCGGGCCGGGGCGGCACGTAGACCTCGGGTTCGACGCGGGTCACCGTGACCTCGGCGACCTCGCTCACCTCGGCCGGCAGCGCGCCCTGATCGATGAGGAACACGTCCGACGCGAACCGTGCGCCTTCGTGTCCCGCCTCGACATTGGTCACCACACCAGCGATCCGGACCAGAGTCCCATCCGGCAACGGCCGATCCGTCACGACGACGTCGTCGAGTTGCAGGAACTGATCCGGGGCAACGGCGACGGAGAACTCCAACGGGCTGGCGGCCACAGTGCCGACGACCAGTCCCACCGGCGCTGCTGGCGACAGCAGGTCTGGCGCACCGTTCGACGAAACACGGGCTGTGTCAGTCACATACGCTCCTGCGCTCCGGTACGGACTGTGTGTCGGCGAACGGCATGCCTCGCCGGACACGGCAGTATAGGTCGGCCAGGATCGTCGACCTGGTCTCGGTCGCCGGCATGTTCGAACACCGCCGGATTCACCTGATCGTGCTGCTACAGTTCCGGCGTAACGCGAACACGTTAGGTAACCAGCGGGTCGATCGGGGAGTTTCAGGTGCGCGCTGGCGAGGTGATCGTCGGCCGGTACCGCCTTGACGAGCGCATCGGCTCGGGCGGCATGGGCACGGTCTGGCGTGCGACCGACCGCGAACTGGACCGCGTGGTGGCCATGAAACGCCCGCACGAAGCGGGTAACGGACGGTTGCGCTACGAAGCCAAGATCGCCGCCGGCCTTCAGCATCCGAACATCGTCACGGTCTACGACGTGATCAACGACGGTGACGATCGCTGGCTGGTGATGGAGTACGTGCCATCCCGCAGTCTCGCCGAGATCCTCGCGGACAAGCACACGCTGCCGCCGGCCCAGGTGGCGCATCTCGGCGCGCAGATCGCCGGCGCGCTGGCGGCGGTGCACGCGAAAGGCGTTGTGCACGGCGACGTGAAGCCGGGCAACGTGCTGGTCACCGAGGGCGGAATCGCGAAACTGACCGACTTCGGCGTATCCAGGACGGTATGGGGCGAAGTAACCCTGACCGGTACAGGCCCGGTCGTCGGAACGCCGGCGTACCTGGCCCCGGAGGTGGCCGACGGCGAGCGGCCGACAGCGGCATCGGACGTGTACTCGCTGGGCGCGACCCTGTTCGCGGCGGTAGAAGGCAACCTGCCAACAGGCTTGTTCGCGGCGGACAAACCGTTCCAACAGGCCGGGCCGCTGGCCCCACCCATCGCCACCATGCTCACCAGGCAACCAGCCGCCCGCCCCACCGCCGAACTGGCGGAACGCCTGCTACGCGAAACCGTCGCCGACCGCACCACCCCACCACCCGCCATTCCCCGGTCCCACAAGCCATCCCGCCGAACACTGGTGATCGGCGCCGCCGCGATCGTGGTGGTCGGATCGGTGGTGGGATTCCTGGTAACCCGCCCGTCGACAACGGCCGGCACCGGCAAGACCGCCGTGATAGGCGATCCAAGAACAGCCGACCCGTGCGGTTTGATGAGTCAGACGGCACTGTCCCACTTCGGCGAAGCGGAAATCGACCCGGCATACGGCAATTTCGACCGCTGCGACGTCCTGGTGCAGGCCGGCGGTGGACAGATCGATGTGGAAGACCAATTCCTGAACCCGTCGACACCGGCGCCGCCACTGCCAGGAACAGTGCGGCGAATCGGCGATGTCGGTGTCATGCGGGGCACCTTGGCAGATCAGGAATGCCTGCGCACGGTGTTGCTGTCCGACCAGAACCGAATCGTCGTCAGCGCCGACGTCCTCGGAGACCAGCCAAGCAACGCGAACCTGTGCACAATGGCGGAGTCGGCAACCCGGACCGCGGTAGCGGTGCTCAACAAGTCCGGCGTACCAAGACGAGCCAGCACACCCGACCCACACTCACTGGCCACAGTGGACGCATGCAAACTGTTGGACGCAAACGCATTGACAGCCGTACCAGGAATAGCGGCCGACCAGTCCGAAGCCAGCTTCGGTGACTGGGAATGTAGCTGGACCAGCAACACGACGAACACCACGGTGGCTCTCAGGTTCGACCGCAACTCACCACTGACAGCGGCAGACGGCACCCCCATGCAGATCGGAAGTCGTCCAGCCTTCCTGGAACCAGGTGACGACGGTCCGGACACCTGCGCCGTGGAGATCGAACACCGCACCTACACCAGCCCGAACGAGGACCAACTCTCCGAAATCGTGCGCCTGACAGTCGCCGGCCCCGGCTTACAGAGTCAGTTGTGCGGCACGGCCACCCAGTTGGCCGGTGCCGTGGTCGCACACCTGCCAGCGTCGTAACAGGCGGTAGCCGGGAGGGTTCCCGAAGCGCAGGTGGTTGACTGCGCCAAGGGAGACGGTGAGGGAGGACGGATGGCGGACGGCACACTACCCGCGAGAGGCAGCCTGGCGCTGGGAGTGCCACCAGCCGCACCGGGCACCCTGTTCGCGCTGACGGTGGTAGGCGGGATAGTGGTCGGCGCGAGGGAGGGACGGACAGTCCTCTTCGGACGCAACCGCCCAGACGTAGAGGTGTGCGTGGGCGAGGACGATCAGCGGGTGAGCCGACAACACGGAACGCTCGCCAGACAGGGCGCTCAGTGGTGGGTAAGCAACACGGGCCAACTACCGGTGCGGCTACCGGGATC
>DATBDL010000344.1:0-2395 GCA_036269975.1 Pseudonocardiaceae bacterium
CCGCGACCAGCACGCCGGCGAGTGGTCCAGCCATCAGGTTCCCCCTATCTCGCGCAGGGATCGGTGCCGTCGCGGTAATCCTCGTGCAGGCTGCGGCCGCGCGCATCGCGGATCGGTGGGCCCGTCGCGCCGCTGGTGAGCATGGGGCCGTCGGTGTCGACGTACGCCTCGGCCTGGGTGCAGGGGTGGACGAGCTTGAATCCGTCCGGGATGCCGTCGCCGCCGGAGTCGGCACGGGTCGGGTCGAGCGACATGGCCAGCTTCTGGCCGACGGTCAACGTGTCACCCGGCACGGTCGCGTCGGGATCGACCTCGTCGTAACTCCAGGTCTCGTTCAGCGCGGCGGCACCGCTTCTGGCGGCGACGACCTTGCCGGACAGCGCCACCTTCACGGTGCCGAGGCCGGGGGCGGGGTAACCGGTGAACACGTACGGCCCGGCACCGGAACCGGAAACCGATGTCGCCGGCCGGCCGTCGACGGTCAGGTCGGCGGCCGTCACGCCGGTCACCGGGTGGTCATAGGTCACCGAAACCCTTGGCAGGGCTGCGATCCAGGGATACGTGTACGCCGGGTAGATCAGGCTGGACTGCGGCGGCGCGGTCGCGCTGCGGGCGACGGAGATCTCGTCGACGTACATGTGCCAGCGCCAGAACACCGGGTCCAGCGGCGCGGTCTGCGGGGACGCCATGTCACCGCCGATCGAGCCGTGCACCGCGTTGTGCCATGGCGCGGCGACGGCGCAGGCCAACGCGTTCTGGTCGGGCGGCCAGTCCGACAGCTTCGCCGGCTCAGGGTGCAGCGGCAGGTCGCAGCCGCCGGTGGGACTGCTGGTCGCGTTGGCCGGCACGTGTGGCGCGGTGCCGGTGGTGGTGAACGCCGGCGGGATGGCGCAGGTGCCGCCGCAGGTGGGCGAGTTGGTGGCGCGGCCGGGATGGTCGATGCCGGGTCCACTCGGGATGGTGGTCGCCGGGTCGTACGCGGGACCGGTCGGCGGGTAGCCGAAGAATGCGCGGAAAGCGTCGAACGCCGCGAGATAGGCGCGGTGGAAGTCGAAGAAGTTCTTGCCGAAACACGTGGTCTCGACGCCGGGGTGGACGCCGGACGGGCACGGTGTCATGCCGGTCTCCATGTTCCGGACGTGCCAGCCGGCGTGCTCGTTGCCGACCTCCTTGTCGTGGTTGGTCAGCCACCAGTGCTCGGCCAGCCGTTCGTCGTCGGTGCTGCGCTCGACGGTCACGGGCAGCGACGCCGAGCAGGTGTCGCCACCGGCCTGGACCACGGTGACCCTCAGGTCACGCCGGCCGGTCTGGCGGCCCCAGTAGAAGTCCACCGTCCGGCCGGTCAGCGAAGGCGGCCCCATGGTGGCGAAGCCCGTGGCCGAGTCGTCCCGGTAGTCCCTGACGACGGTGCCGTCGATCGACCAGCGGTACGTCGTCGGGCCGCCCGTCCGGCTGCTGACCTGGGCGGTGAACGCGGCGTGTTCGGCCACGTTCATGCTGGCCAGGCCCTCGTCGGCCAGTTCCTGGGCGGTGTCGCCGTCACTGGCGGGCGCGGCGGGGTCGATGGTCACGCGGCAGTCGGACGCGAGGGTGGCGGCGGGCGCGGTCAGCGGGACGGACCCGGCGGCCACCAGCGCCAGGGTGAGCACACAACCACGACCGACAACCCGCCACGACGAGCGAGAACGCATGTCGGCCTTCCGCTGCTGGACGCGCGAAATCGAGTCGACATCGCCCCAGGCGAGTCCCAGGTGGGACTCGCTATATCGGGACTATATCGACTCGATCTCCTGTGGATCACGACGCTAGCAGCCGGCCAGAGCCCCGACAAGGTCGGCGGCCGACCCGTGACCGGGCGGTCGCACTTTCGTAAGAAGTCGGCGCGGTTGCCACCCGTCCGGCACGCGTCGCCCCGGACCGCGCGACGCAGCGCCACCGCCGCGTCGACGTCCCACCGGGCGCACAACTGTCAAGGGTATCGGCTGTCCGCCGGCGGCCGATACGATGACAGCGCAGGCGCCGTGCTCCCACCGGACGTGACAGATGCGCTGTTCAGCCCCTGGGACACGGCATGTACCGAGGGGACAATCGACATTATGGACACGTTGTCGATCGACGCCGGAAAATACGTCGAGTCGGACCTGGTCGATATCGGTTCGCTGCCCCTCTCTGCGCTCTCGTCCTGGCGCGGCACGGCAATCCGTGCGGCAGTACGGGCCGCCGTTCACGATGCCGGTCGGGTGCAGGTCTGCGACATGGACGGTTGCCGGGACTGGATAAACTGATCAGCGACCACCCGGCCTCGGCCGGGGACGAATTCCCGCGACACCGCCTGCCATGGGCCGACTTCGACGCGCTGGCCAGTGGCGCGGCCGAAGCACGGACCGTTCGAGAG
>DATBDL010000345.1:0-25246 GCA_036269975.1 Pseudonocardiaceae bacterium
ATGTTCGTGTTCTTCGAGCTCATGGGCGCCGCGGCCTACGCCCTGACCGGATTCAAGATCGAGGACCGCGACGCGGTCCAGGGCGGCCTGAACTTCGGCGTCGTGAACTCGCTCGGCGCCTACCTGTGCCTGACCGGCATCGGCATCCTCTACGCGCACACAGGGCAACTCGGCCTGCCGCAGTTGGCCACGGCGCTGTCCGGCCACGGTAGCAACGTAGTCGTGTTGGCATCGTTCGTGCTGATCAGCACCGGATGGCTGGTCAAGGCGGCGGCGGTGCCGTTCCACTTCTGGCTGGCCGACGCGCATGCCGTCGCGCCGGCGCCGGTGTGCGTGCTGTTCTCCGGCGTGATGGCGCCGCTGGGCTGCTACGGCGTCGCCAGGGTCTACTGGGTGGTGTTCCACGGCACCATCGCGGATGGGGCCGTACACCGGGCGTTTCTCGTGCTCGGCATCGCGACCGCCGCGTTGGGTGCGCTGATGTGCTGGACCCAGCGGCACATCAAACGGTTGCTCGCGTACTCGACGATCGCGCACATCGGTCTGTTCCTGATCGGCATCGCGGCGCTGTCCCCGCTCGGCATCGCGGGCGCCGAGGTCTACCTGGTAGGACACGCCGCAGTGAAGGGCGCGCTGTTCTTGTTGACCGGCCTGCTGCTTTCCCGGTACGGCAGCGTCGACGAACTGGGCCTCCACGGCCGCGCACGCGACCACAAGGCCGCCGGGTACGCGTTCGCGCTCGGCGCCCTGGCACTGGCCGGCCTACCGCCGTTCGGCACGGCCCTTGGCAAGTCGCTGCTCGACTCCGCGGGCCGATCGACGCCGTTGGTCGTGTTGACGCTGATCGTGTCGGCTGTGACCGGTGGCGCCGTGCTGCGGGTGGCGTTGCGCGTCTACTTCGGCGTCGGTCCTAGGCCGAGCGACGAGGCGATGCCAGACGTGTCCAGCGGCGCCGACGAGGAACCGGATACCCAGCCACCTGGGCGAACGCCGGTCACCATGGCGGCCGCGATCGTGCTGCTGTTGGCTGGTGCGCTGGCGGTGGGCGCCATCCGGGCGTTCGGCGACGCGGTGGGGCCGGCTGCCGCCGCGTTCGTCGACCAGCACGCGTATGTGGCTGCGGCGCTGGCGCAACCGATTCCGTCGGTGTCGCCGCAGGTGCCGGACACGGCGTGGACTGCGGATGGTGTCCTGCTCGGCCTGCTCGGCTGCGCGCTCGCGGTGCTCGTCGCCGTTGCCGGCATTTACGTCCGACGGGCGCCAGCCTGGCTGCGGTCCGGTTTGGACGGACTGCATCGTATGCACTCAGGACACATCGGGGACTACGCGGCATGGCTGGTGTTCGGCGCGGCGGCGTTCGCGGGCCTGCTCGCGCTCGGCTAGGAACGTCGATTCCCGCTTGTCTCCCAACGGGGCCAACGCAAGAGGGCCAGCCCAACCCAGCCACCCACCAACAGATGGGTGGCCGAAGGCCATCGGCGGAGCCGAAGCGCAGCGCCCTTGACAAACCACCACCAACCGTTACGACGATAAAAATCGGGACGAGCAGACCAGTCCGAACGACGCGATCCTTACATCAGGTCATCCGTTGATCGGGTGACCTCAAAGGTTCGGAGCCCTGCTTCACTCCGATCTCCGCATTGTCGTAACGGTCGGCGGCAGCGCGTGCAGCCTGGACCGGGGTGAGGCAGAAGTGATCGAGCAACCCCCCGACTGCCTGCCTGTCAAGCCATCCTGACAGTTCGGGCTCTTGACGGCCGGCATGGTGGTGGGTCGCGGTGCTCTGAGCCCGTTGCGCTGCTGGGCCTTTGGGTTTGTCAGGGGGTGACCAGGTAGCGGGCTGCTGCTTCGTCCACGAGTGTCATGCCGTGTCCATGTTGGTCGCCGTTCGGTGTGATGGTGCCGCCGGTCGGGTCCAGTGCGCCTTCGAACAGCATGGACTCGATTCGTACGTGGTCGTGGAACCATTCCAGGTGTCGCAGGTTCGGGGTTGCCGCCGCGACCGGCGCGTGTAGGTTCGGGGCGCAGTGGCCGGACACGGTCAGCCCGAAGCTGGCCGCGATCGCTGCCGAGCGCAGCCATTCCGTGTAGCCGCCGCAGCGGGTGGCGTCGATCTGGAGGCAGTCGACCGCGCCGTGTGCGCACATCCGTTGGAAGTACGTGATGTCGGTGCCGTACTCGCCCGCTGTCACGTCCGCGTCGGCGCGGTCGCGTACCTCTCGTAGGCCGTCAAGGTCGTCGGAGCTGACCGGTTCCTCGAACCATCGCACGTTCCACTCGGCCATCGCCCTCGCCATGCGCACGGCCTGCTTGCGCTGGTAGCCGCCGTTGGCGTCCACGTACAGCTCGACATCCGGGCCGATCGTGTCGCGGGCCTTCGCGATCCGGTCCAGGTCGCGGGTTTCCGACTTGCCCCAGGACTCACCTATCTTGATCTTCACTCGCGGTATGCGCTGGTCGTCGGTCCAGCCGGTGAGTTCCTGCGCCATCCGCTGGTCCGAGTACGTCGTGAAGCCGCCGCTGCCGTAGACCGGTACCTTCTCGTGCACGATGCCCAGCAGTCGGGCCAGCGACACGTTCAGCAGGCGCGCCTTGAGATCCCACAGCGCGACGTCCACCGCTGAGATCGCGTAGCCGACCGCGCCGGCCCTGGTGGCGTTGCGGGCTGCCCGCACCATCGCCGCCCAGCTTCCCGGCACCGCCAGCGCATCCCGGCCGACCACCACGCCGGCCAGCAGTTCGTCGACCAGCTTGGCGCAGCCGGCCGGGCCGTAGGTCCAGCCGGTGCCGGTGTGACCGGCGGCGTGCGCCCGGACCACTACCAGCGTGGTGGCCTGCCAAGCCGCCGTGCCGTCGGCCTCCGGCGTGTCCGTGGGGATCGTGTAGGCGCGCGCTTCCACCGACTCCACGACGGCATCGCCCATGTCAGCGGTCCCGGTGCGGGAGGAACTCCTGCGCCTTGGTCTTGATGCCCTGCTTGAGAATCTGCCAGCGATCGACGTCGCCCTTGAGCAGTGCGAGTGCCGCGTCCTTCATCTGTTCCACGGTGGCGTGCGGCGGGATCGGCGGGAAGTTCGGGTCGCAGTGCACGTCCAGCAGGGTGGGCCGGTCGGCGGCCAGCGCCCGGTCCCAGGCTTGGGCGAGTTCCTCGGGCTTGGTGATCGTTTCGGCCGCCAGGCCCAGGCTGGCCGCGAACGCCGCGTAGTCCACGTCCGGTAGTCGCTGCGACTCCTCGAACTTCGGGGCGCCCTCCATCGCGCGCATCTCCCACGTGACCTGGTTTAGGTCGTTGTTGTGCAGGACAGCCACGACCAGACGGGGGTCTGTCCACTCCCGCCAGTACCGCTTGATGGTGATCAGCTCGTTCATGCCGTTCATCTGCATCGCGCCGTCCCCGGCGAACGCGATCGCCGGACGGTCCGGGTGGGCGAACTTCGCGCCGATCGCGTACGGCACACCGGGTCCCATCGTGGCCAGGGTCCCGGACAGCGAACCGCGCATGTCGCCGTGGAAGCGCAGGTGCCTGGCGTACCAGTTGGCCGACGAACCCGAGTCCGCGGTGACGATCACGTCATCTGGCAGGCGCGCGGACAGCTCCCAGAACAGGCGCATCGGGTTGACCGGGTCGCCGTCGACCATCGCCTCGGCCGCCATCGTCGACCACCACGTGTCGACGTTCTTCTCGATCGTCTCGCGCCACGACCTGTCCTCGCGCCGCCGCAGCCGGGGCAACAGGGCTTGCAGGGTGGCCCTGGCGTCGCCGACCAGGTTGACCTCGTACGGGTAGCGCATGCCGACGAACCGGCCGTCCAGGTCGATCTGCACCGCACGGGCCTGCCCGAACTCGGGCATGAACTGTGTGTACGGGAAGCTGGAGCCGATGGTCAGCAGCGTGTCGCAGCCGCGCATCATCTCGTAGCTGGGGCGGGTGCCCAGCAGGCCGATCGAACCGGTCACGAACGGCAGGTCGTCGGGCAGGACGTCCTTGCCCAGCAACGCTTTCGCCACCCCGGCCCCCAGAGCCTCGGCTACCTGGACGACCTCCTCCCTGGCGTCCCGCGCGCCCTGCCCGACCAGGATCGCGACCTTCTCCCCCGCGTTGAGCACCTCGGCCGCGCGGGCGACGGCCTCGTCGTCGGCGGCCGGCCGGGGGAAGTCGACACCCAGTGACGACGGCACCATCTTGAACGCGTGACCCGGCGGCGAATAGGGGAGTTCCTGCACGTCGGCGGGCAGGATGATCGCGGTCGGGGCGCGCTCGCTCAGCGCGGTGCGGATCGCGCGGTCCAGCACGTTGGGCAACTGCTCCGGCACGGTGACCATCTGCACGTACTCGCTGGCCACGTCCTTGAACAGGCTGAGGAGGTCGACCTCCTGCTGGTAGGAACCGCCCATCGCCGAGCGGTTGGTCTGCCCGACGATCGCCACCACCGGCACGTGGTCCAGCTTCGCGTCGTAGAGGCCGTTGAGCAGGTGGATCGCGCCGGGCCCCGACGTGGCGGCGCAGACGCCGACCCGGCCGCTGAACTTGGCGTAGCCGACAGCGGCGAACGCGGCCATCTCCTCGTGCCGCACCTGGATGAACCGGGGATCGTCGTCCGCGCGGCCCCACGCGGCGAGCAGGCCGTTGATGCCGTCCCCCGCGTAGCCGAAGACGGTGTCCACGCCCCATTCGCGCAGTCGGGCGAGCAGGTGGTCGGCAACGGTTTCGGACATCGATTCCTCCTACGGGTCAACGGAACTCGGGGCACTGGTGGTCAGCCGGTCGGCGGCGCGGGCGGCGATGGCCATGATCGTCAGCGCCGGGTTGGCCGAGCCCTGCGTCGGCAGGACGCTGCCGTCGGTGATGTAGAGATTCGGCACGGCGAAGGTGCGGCAGTCGCGGTCGACGACGCCGTCCTCGGGTCCGCCGGCCATCCGCGCGCCACCGACCAGGTGTGCGTACCGGTCGAACGTGATCACCTCGCCGGCACCGGCGGCCCGCAGGATCTCTTCCATCACCGACTGCGCCGCGCGCATGAGCCGCCGGTCGTTGTCGCACTGGCGGTAGGCGAACCGGGCCACCGGCAGGCCGTGCCGGTCGGTCTCCTCCGCCAGCGTGATCCGGTTGTCGGCCTGGGGCAGGAACTCGCACAGCGCGCCGAGGCAGGACCAGTGCACGTAGTCGCGCATGTACTCGCGCAGCGGCGCGCCCCAGTGCCCCTGCCCCGCGACGTGCTCGGCCCAGGTGATCGGCAGCGGGGACACCGTCTGGATGGCGAAACCACGCGCATACGGCTTGGTCGGATCGGTCTCGTAGAACTGCTCGCTGGAGACCTCCGGCGGCGGTGCCTTGTACATCCGGACCTCGTCGTCGAACCGGCCGGCCGTCTGCGGCGCGCCCTGCACCATCAGGTAGCGCCCGACCTGGTCGTACTCGTTGCACAACCCGTCCGGGAACCGTCTGCTCGCGGAGTTGAGCAGCAGTCGAGGCGTCTCGATCGAGTAGCCGGCGACGATCACCAACCCGGCCCGCTGCACGTGTTCGACTCCGGCGCGCACATAGCGGACACCGGTCGCGAGCCCGGTGGTCTCGTCGATCTCGACGCGGGTGACCATGCAGTCAGCGCGGATCTCGGCGCCGTGGGCCAGTGCGTCGGGTATGTGGGTGATCAGCGGGGAGGCTTTGGCGTTGACTTTGCAGCCCTGTAGGCAGAAACCACGGTAGATGCAGTGCGGGCGATGACCGAACCGGCCGTTGGTGATGGCGACCGGACCGACCTTCGTCGTGACGCCCAGTCTGTCCGCGCCGCGCTGGAAGACCTCGCCGTTGCCGCCGACCGGATGCGGCGACTGCGGATAGGCGTGCGGATCGCCCCACGGCCAGTTCTCGCCGGCCACCGGCAGTTCGCCCTCGATGGCCTCGTAGTACGGCTTGAGATCGGCATAGCCCAGCGGCCAGTCCGCGCCGACACCGTCCTGGCTGAAGGTCGCGAAGTCGCTGGGGTGGAACCTGGGCGTGTAACCGGCGTAGTGGATCATAGAGCCGCCGACACCTCGGCCGGAGTTGTTGGACCCCAACGGAACCGGGTCCTCGCCGGCGATCACCCTCGGCTCGGTCCAGTAGAGGTGGTGCGAACCGGCCTCGTCGGACACCCAGTCGGTGTCCGGGTCCCAGAACGGGCCGGCGTCCAGCGCGACCACCCGCCAGCCGGCACGCGCGAGGCGCTGCGCCATCGTCGCGCCGCCCGCGCCCGCCCCGACGATCACGGCGTCGACCACGTCGGAGTCGGCGAAGCGCCGCATGTCCTCGCGCAGCCGGTGATCCGTGCGTTCCTGACCGGTTGGCAGCAGCCACGCCGACTCGTTGCGCTCGCGCACGCGGCTCACCGGCGGTCACCGCCGACGGGGTCACGATCGACGTGGTCGGCGACCTCCCACGGCTCACGACGGCCGACACCGGCGTTCTTGTAGCCACGCGGATAGGCGGGACCGCCGAAGCCGATCTCGTTCCACGCCCACGGATGCGCGTAGAACGCGGTACACGCGTACCGGGTCCACAGGCTCCACACGCGACCGGCCGGCAGGTCGTGCCACGGCTTTGCGCCCAGATCCTGCACCGCCTGGATCAGCGCGTTGCGGCGCTTGTCGTCGCACCGGGCGAAGCCGATGCCGTGCGCGTCCTGTGCGTCCTCGTCGAGCGCGGCGAGCGTGTCGCGCCACGCCTGCCCGTCCTCGGGCAGATCCTCGTAGCGCCAACCGTCCGTGCTCTGTTCCGCCAACCGAGAGTCGATCATCTCCAGTACCGGCACCCGTGGCTCGTCGTGTTGGTCGAGCAGCAGGTCCAGCAGCGGCCGGGCGATCGCCTCCTCGTCCGGCGTGAAGAACCGGATCGGGGGCGGCGGTCCCAACCGCGCGAGTACGACGCCGGCCGTGACCGAATCCCAGTGACCTGCCTGGGCCACCACGTCGAAGCCGGGAAACCTCGGCTGGCGCCCACCCGGCGTCGTGCCACGCATCAACGTTCCCGCCGCAGCACCGAGGCCAGCAGCCCCATGCCGCCCACCATCGTCACCAGCAGGGGGGCCAACAACGGCGGCCCCATTTCCAGGTTGTAGCGGGCATTGCGCCAGCCGCCCGGCTTCTGGCCGATACCGCGCGCATGCAGGTAGGTGCCCTGAAGTCCATTGGCGACGATCGCCGCCGACGTGATCGGCAGCACGGTGTGCGCCGCCCGTTCACTGAAGAATCCGGCGACACCCGCCGCCGCGCCGATCGGGCCCAACACGACCGGCAGCCACATCAGCCGGTTGCCGAAACTGGCCCGATCGTGCTCGAAGAAGATCTCCGCCGCCGTCACCAACGCACCCGCCGCTGTGAGCGCGGAGAGACCGCGCTCGAACCGGCCGGTGCGCACGTCGGTCACGGCGCGGTCGAGCCGGCCTCGGAGCATGGGCATCGTCGTCTCCTCGCTCATCGGGATCGGCCCCACAGGGCCAATCCGGTCGCGGCGAGCACGCCGCCGACGCCGGCCAGCACGCCGTGGTGCTGGCTGGCCCAGAGCTGGGCGCTGCGCCGAACCGAGCGGGCGCCGAACGCGCCGTGAGCGCCGAAATCGTGGCCCTGCCGCCCGTCAGCCGGGTGCCACAGGTTCACCGGTTGGTCGGGGTCACGTGGCTGATCCGTCTGCTGGGAGTCGAAACCCGTCTTCGCCAGATAACGGTCCAGCAGACCCGGCGCGATGGCGTTGGCGGCGAGCGTGCCCACCGTGCTGCCGCCCACCCAGTACTCGCGGCGGCGCGGATGGTCGGCGGCGTAGAGCACCGCCCGCGCGGCGACTTCCGGTTGGTAGATGGGCGGTACCGGTTGGGCGCGTTTCGGCAGCCGGGACAACACCCACGAGAACTGCGGGGTGTTCACCGCCGGCATCTGCACCATCGTCACCCGCACACCGCTGCGTTCGTGCAACAGTTCACACCGCAACGACTCGTGGAAGCCCTGGATGGCGTGCTTGGCCCCGCAGTACGCGCTCTGCAACGGAATACCCCGGTAGGCCAGCGCGGAACCGACCTGCACGACGGTGCCCCGGTCGCGCGGCTTCATCACCTTGAGCGCGGCCATAGTGCCATAGACGTAACCCAGATAGGTGACCTCGGTGACCCGCAGGAACTCCGCCGGCCGGATCTGGTCGAACGGTGCGAACACCGACGTGAAGGCCACGTTGACCCACACGTCGATCGGACCGAGTTCCCGCTCGACCCGCTCTGCCGCCGCCGTCACCTGCTCGCTGTCGGACACATCGGTCGGGACGGCCAATGCCGTGCCGCCGGCGGCCCGAACCTGCCCGGCCGCGGCGGACAGGCCGGTCTCACCCCGAGCCAGCAACGCGACCGCATCGCCGCGCCGGCCGAACGCCTCAGCCGTCGCACGCCCGATGCCGCCGCTGGCCCCGGTCACGACGACCACGCGCGGTCCCTTGCTGCCTTCCGTCATCACACCTCCAGCTCTGCCGGTAGACCTACCCACAACGGAAACAAGCAAACAACGACAGGCAGTGGGTTGGTCGTCCTCAACAGGCCGGCACGGTCCACGTCATGCGCACGATGGTGCCGAAGTCGCTGGACCGGATCTCGACGTCGTCGGCGAGCCGGCGAATGAGACCTATACCCCACCCCCGGCTGCCGGAATCGTTCGGCGCCGGTTGCCAACGTCCGTGATCGGTAACGGTCACCTCGACTCGCGCCGGACCATCCAGGCTCCGGGCGAGTACGGCCAACACACCACCACGTCGGCGCGAGTACGCGTGCTCGACGACGTTCGCGGCCGCTTCGTCGAGGCTCAACACGAGATCGTCAACCTGCGTCGCATCCAGGCTGGTGTGCCGCGCCCAGTCCGCCACCACACGCCGCAGACCCGGTAACGACTCGGCCCTGGCGGGTGTCGTCGCCCAGTCCAGGTCGTTGACCGCCACGTGCGAGTCGTGCCCGGAACCGCCGTCGGGATGCATGGCTGACAACTCCCGTCCTAGCCGGTGGATCGTGGTGCTCTGACGGGCAGGTCCGCCAGGGCGTCCCGTAGTTCGGGCAGCGACTCGAAGACCCTGACCGCGCCGGACTCGCGCAGTTCCTCCTCGGAGAAGCCACCGGTGCGCACCGCGACGCTGGGCAGGCCGGCCCGGCCCGCCGCCAGGCAGTCCCAAGTGGAATCACCCACCACCACGGCGGCGCCACCGCCCACCCGGCGCAGCGCGACACCGATCAGGTCCGGTGCGGGTTTGGAGTCCTCCGCGTCCTGGGCGGTGGTCCACTCGTCGGCCAACGTCCGCGCGTCCAACAGATCCAGGTAGCGCTCGACGTGCGCCGAGTCGCCGGAACTGGCCAACGCGACCCGCCTTCCCTGCTCGTGCGCGGCCCGCAACAGGTCGTGCGCGCCGGCGAAGGGCACCACCTCGTCGATCAGCCGGTCGTACTCGTCCTTCCAGCGGGCCCGCAACGCGTCACCGTGCTCGGCCTCGACCGCGTCGCCGGCCACATCGGCGACGAGTTTGTCCCCGCCCATGCCGATCGCCCTGTGAATACGCCAGACCGGTACCGTGACGTCCCGGCTGCGCAGCGCGCGATACCAGGCGATCGCGTGATGGTAGTTGGTGTCCATCAGCGTGCCGTCGACATCGAAGATCACCGTGTCGCCCGCCATGTGTCGCTCCTCTCGGCACATGGTTACCCAACCGAGTACGCGGTAACCGGACCCGTACCTGGGTATCCCGTCACCATGGACACGCGATCAGAGGCCGACGGTCGGACACGACTGCGGCACGCCACCGACCAGGCCCTGCGCCACTGGGACCGGATGCAGGAGAGGGTGCCCGCGCCGGTGCTCCGGGTTCTGGTGATGCTGCCGTGGCTGCTGCGCCGGATGCCGGTGCCGTTCTGGGTGCCGGTCGCGCTGATGCTGCTGCGCCGACTCGCCCGTCGCCGGCGCCACCGTCCATCCGGGACCTGAGCCTCTCACGCGGCTCGGCGTTGGTCCTCCCGGCCGGTGTACGCGGTGTCGTTCATCCGGGACGCGGGGGCCGTCGTTCGGGCGAGCAGGCCGATGGCGGCCAACGGGATCATGACGAGGCCGAGTGCCGTGCCGATGCCGAAGACCTGAGCCAGCCAGCCGATCAGCGAGGGGCCGGCCACGACACCGACGTAGTACAGGGTGCTGAAGCGCGCGATGGCCAGGCTCGTCGCGGAACTCGAACGGTCGTCGTTCGCACCGTGGCCGACGGCGCCGGAGATGATCGGCACCAGCACCGCGATGCCACAGCCCTGGAGGGCGAACCCGATGATGCCGAGCCAGACCGAGGGTACGGCGACGGCGAGCACGACACCGAGCACGGTCAGTGTCATCGCGCCGCGGACGAGGGTCACCGCGCCGAAACGTCGGTGCAGCCGGTCGCCGACCGTGCGGGCGGCCGTCTCCGCCAGAACGAAAGCGGTATAGCCAAGGGATGCCAGTCCGGAGGGCGCGCCGCGCTGCTGCTGTAGGAAGATCCCGCACCAACTGGACACCGCGGTCTCGCACAGCGCGGCGGCCGCCCCGAGCACCCCGAGAATCACCACGGATCGCGTCCACCCGGTCCGCGGCCAGGAATTGGCGGCCCGCCGGCGCGGCGGGTGCACGGTGAGGGTTTCCGGCAGCAGGTCGCGCCCGGCCACCAGCGCGATCACCGCGAGTCCACCCGCGACGATCCAGAACTGAGTGTGGACAGGAACGTCCGACCGCTCCGCGATCACCGTGGTCACCGAACCTGTCAACGCGCCGGCTCCCCACACGGCGTGCAGGCCGTTCAGGATCGGCCGCCGAGCGATCTGCTCCAGGCGCACCCCCTGCGCTGTCATACCGACGTCGAGGAGTCCGGCGACCAGGCCCCATCCGAGCATGGCCGTGGCCGCGCCCAGCGCGCTCGGCATCAGGGCGGCCAGCGGCAGGAACCACGGCACCACCACGGACGTCAGCCGGATCACCGCTCTGGTGCCGAACCGCGCGGTCAGTCGTCCGGCGACCTGCATCGAGATGATCACGCCCACCGTCTGGGCGAGCAGGATGACACCGAATTCGCCGTAGCTGACGCCCAGCCCGTCGCGGACATCGGGCAGCCGGGCGAACCACGTGCCCAGCATGATCCCGACCAGCAGGAACACACCGGAGACCGCCAGCCGTTGCCTCATAGCGCCGGGCCGGTGGGATCGCCGTAGCCGCGGTCGCCGGTCCAACTGCCGACATCGATGTGCCCGTTGAACGGCTTCCCGTCCGCCCGGTGCATGGCCGGCCTGCGGTGTGCGAGATGCAGGAACATGTCGTCGTACTGGATCACCGAGCCCGCGGACGTGGTCCGGAACAACATGTCCTCGTCCTCACCGCCCCATCCCTGGTACCGCTCGTCGAACCCGCTGATCCGGTGGAATATCTCCGGACGCGTCCACAAGCACGCCCCCGGCACGTCCCGCAGCAGCAGCCCGTGCAGTCCCGCCGGCGGCGCGCTCGCGGTGCCGGCCACGCAGCGCCGTGCGATGGCCCAGTCGCTGGAAGCCCTGTCCAGCGACAACATCTCGGTGTGCGGGAGGTGTGCGTCGTTGTCCGCGTCGGCGAACCGGGCGTGGTTGCGTTCCAGGAACTCGCGGTCGGTCAGAATGTCGGCGTCCAGCAGACACAGCGTGCGGGCCGAGCCAAGTGTCGCGCGCACACCGACGTTGAGTGCCCAGGACTTGTTGAACGGTCCGTCGCCGCGAATGTGCAGGTAGTCGTCGACCAGCGGCTCGATCGCCGAGCGCCAGCGGGGGAACGTGTCGAGTTCGACGACCGTGATCCGACAGTGCCGCGCCGGCAGCGTCTGGTCGCGCAACGCGAGCAGGCAGGCCAGCAGATTCCGCAGCCGCCCCGCTCCGTGCGGGTCGGAGAACGGAATCACCACGAGGACCTCGTTCCCGCCCGCGGCGCGTGGCGGCCGTTCCGCGGCCAGCGCACGCAGCCGGTCCGGCCCAACGCCAGGTGCGACCGACTGGTGTTCCATACCGAGGAAGTCACTGATGTACACGTTACGGTCGGCGACGTCCGCCGCCCGCCGCGCGGCGTCGAACCGACGCGGGTGCGACGTGATCAGCTCGGCCAGCCGGTGCTGTAGCCGGCGCACCGCAACCGTTTCCGTCGGCCGCGCCATCAGTTCGCCGAGGGCGGCCGACGCGTCCGGGTACGGCGCGACGGCCGCCTTGGTCTCGGCGACGACCGAGTCGTAGAACGGTGAGCTGTGCACCCAGTAGTCGGCGGCCACGATCGGCACGGCCGGATCGTGTGCGAGCACCGTGTACCGGGCCAACCGCCGGCTCAGTTCGCCGTCCGCCGGCTCCCCGGCCCGGTACACCGAGGCGGCCGCGAAGGTCGGGCCACCCGTGCGGGTCGGCCGGATCTTCATCGGCTTCGTCGCCCTGATCACGCACATCGGGCTGCAGTCGCAAGGGATCGGTTGCACTCGACGCCTCTTTCCTTTGTCAGGTCACGACATGTGGCGTAGCAACGCGGCCAGCACCGTCTCCGTGTCGACGGCGGTGAACCCGTGGCCGGCCGCGTCGAGCACCAGCAGCTCCGCGTTCGGGATCTCCTCGGCGAGCACTTTTCCGTGCGTCAGCGCGAACATGGGGTCCACTGCGCCGTGCACGACCAGCGTCGGCGCCGTGACGGACGCCAGGCGGCCACGCCACGGTTCGCCGGGGTCGATCAACTGGTGGTTCGCCGCCGAGGCAAGGCGACCGCCCGCGCGGTCGAACACCAGGCCGGCCCGCTCACGCGGTGACCTGTCGTCGAAGGGCCGTGCGGTCCCGGCCAGCAACCGGTCCACCGCGACCAGATACTCGGCGACGGCCAGCCGATCCGACCAGTCCGGCGGTTCGAGATCGTCCAGCTCGACACGGAACCGGAGCGAGGCCGTCGGCAGATCTGGATCGTCCGACCCGGCAGCGGCCGGGCTCGCGGAGAGCAACGTCAGGGTCCGGACGCGGTCCGGCTCGTCGAGCGCGATCCGCTGGGCGATCATCGCGCCCATGGACGACCCGACCAGATCCACGGCCACGATCCCGAACCGGTCCAGCACGCCGACCGCGTCGGCGACCAGGTCGTCCATTGTGTACTCGGGAGCGCCGGCCGGGTAGTTCGTCGACCGCCCGGTGTCTCGGTGATCGTACCGGATCACGAACTTCCCGTTGGCGGCAAGGCGTTCGCAGAACTCGGTTTCCCAGGCCAGCATCGACGCCCCGGAACCGGCGACCAGCAGAACCGCGACATCGGCCGGGTCACCGAACGTCTCGACCCACAGTTCGACCCCGTTGACCGGCAACGGCCAGTCCCGCATCGTCGGCGCGGTGGGCATCAGCTCGACGCGCATCCGCTCGAACACCTTCGCGTAGGCGGTCCGCTCGTCGTCGAGACGATGCTCGGACCGGACGTAGTCCTGTCCGCGCCCGCCGATCCGGCGTGCGAACTCGGGATCGTCGACCAGTCGGCGGGCCTGCTCCAGGAAGTGGTCCGGACTGTCGAACACCAGTCCGGTCACCGAGTCGGTGACGACGCAGGTGTTACCGGGTATGTCGCGGACCAGGACAGGAGCACCGAGGTGCATGGCTTCGAGGACGGCGTTCGGGCTGCACTCGCTCAGCGAGGTGTTGAGCACCGCTGTCGATTCCAGCATCGCGGCGTGCAGGTCGGCCTGCGGCAACGCGTCGAGGCAGTGGACACCCTGACCGGTACCGCAGCGCCTTGCCACGATGTCGAGGTAGCCCGACTCGTAGGTGACTCCGGCGATCACGAGATGAACGCTGGTGTCCGTGCGATGCCATCGTTGCACGCGATCCACCACGTAGAGCGGATTCTTGACCGGCCGCAGCCCGGACGGCAACAGGAACAGGTGGGAGTCCTGGTCCAGACCGAGGTGCGCGCGCAGCGAGAACCCCGACGGCGCGGTGTACACGGCCTGCGGAATCCGGAACAGTCGATCCGTCGTTTCCGGCCACAGGTCGATACATCGGTCCACGAAGTCGTCGTTGAACGCGATGATCGCGTAGGCCCGCTCGACCGCCTCGGTCATCACGGCCAGAAGTTCCGGCTCCAGCGCGAACTCGTTGAGATCGGTCCCGCCGAGTACCAGCACGTACGGTAGATCGGTTTCCAGAAAGAGGCGACCGCTCACGTACACATGAGTGCCGATCAGCGCGTCGACATCCTGCGCTTTCGCCATCTTGGCCAATTCGAAGGGATCGTCCGGCGCGGGCACCAGCAGTACGGAATGTCCCGCGGCGGTGAGATGCCCCGCGATCCGGCGAATAGTGGTGTCACTGCCACTGGCCGGTGGGCCGTGCAACGGCGCCAGGAGTCTCATTGGTGGGCCGCCTCCATCGAGCTGTCCGGGATCGATCCCGCCGGTTGAGGTGAACGCGTCTCACTTTGAGCGTGAAGAAGTCATGCCGCATCCTCTGCATTGCGCACGCGGCCCGGCCCGGTTGTCGACCCTGGGCCCGCGTCGCCGGAAGGCAACGACAAATACGGACCCCTCGGATCACGACCTGATGCCGCACGCGCCTGACATAGAATGGGCATACCGGACAACGGTTCGCACAGCGGTCAGAGGTGCTCCCAGCCAACCGCGTGGCCGACTGCGCCGCATCTCACGCCGACGGTGGTCCCCCGGTCAACGGCTCGGTCGCGGCGGCTACGACCACCGCTTCCATCTCACGTAGACACCGCGACACGTCCGGCGGTGCCAGGTAACGCGTGTCGGCGCGCATCATGACGTCCATCGCGCCGGGGATGTCGTCGATGTTGACGAACAGTTTCCTGGTTGTCTTGTCCGACCGGCGATCGAAGCGCTCCACGCTCAACGGCAACGCGGCCCGTACGTCGTCGGCCGTGGGTACCGCGTCGGTGACCCGTTGCCGGCTGCCGCGCCGACGATCGTTGACGTAGCAGGAGATGTCGACATCGTCACCGCGTTCCTCGGCGACTGTCGCCTCCAGTTCCTCGCGGTGCGCGAGGTTGTAGTAGGCGTTCATGCCGGCGGACATCGTGGTCCGCTGGGCCCTCGCGGCCACCTCGTCGAACGTGGCCGCGCCCGCGACGTCGATCACGCACAGACCGGACTGCACCATCGGGCTCACGATGTCGGCGAAACCGGGCCGGAACCGGTTGCTCATCAGCGTCTGCGTCACGACCAGGTTGTTGCCGGTCACCCTCGCCAGCGCCACCGCGAACGCGGCCAGCAGCACGGCGCCGGTGTCCACCCCGGTGCGCGCGGCGATCACGTGCACCGCCAGGTACCCGGCCGGCGAGCGGTAGCCGATCTCCCAGAAGCGCGGCACACGCTCGTCGCCGGACTCGGCGAACCGGTGCACGGGGATCGTCCGCAGCACGCGCTCCCAGTACCGCAGCGACGACGCGCTCTGCCGCGCTGCCACCGCACCGCGCTGCTGCCGCGCCAGCTCCAGCGGCTGGGTCGCGGTGATCGGCGTGCGCGCGGCGCCGGTCGCCGGGTCCATGTTGGCGACGTCGGCGGTCAGCAGGTCCAGGCTGGTCGCGTCAACGGCCAACTGGTTGTACATCATCACGATGTGGGTCAGCACGTCCCCATGCCGGATCGCGGCGGTCCGCACCGGCCATTCGTGGACGCTGTCGACGTTCGCCCGCTTGTACTCCAGCCGCACGGCCTCGGCCGTGCCGGCCGGGTCGTCGTCGGTCACGGCGACGATCTCGACCGGGACGACACCGCGGTCCGCGACCGCCTGCCGTGGCCGGCCGTCCGCGTCCAGCGATATCCGGGTACGCAGCGACTGGTGCCGGCCGAACAGGAACCGCAGCATCATGGCCACGTTCTGGACCGTCGCGCCGGGCGGAGCGGGGAAGACGCCGACCAGGTTCAGCGACTGGCCGCCGCCCAGCTCCATCGCCGCCCAGATCCGCTGCTGGCCCCAGGTCAGCTCATCGATCCCGCTGTCGTCGCCCGCGAACGGGACCAACAACTGGTCATCCACGACGACAACCGTAGAGCGCCGGTACCGGCACACCGGCCTGAAAACCACAAAACCGAGCCGAGGTGGCAAACGGCCCAATTCAGGGAGTGGGCCGGCACGCGACGTGGTCGGCGCGTGTTCACCGACCAGTTGTCCCGACGACGAGCTCGTAGCAGATCGGTTCGCCGGTGGTCGTGACTCGGTGTCGAAACCGGTGTCGTTCCATCGGTAGGAGATCGCCGCGTTCTCGCAGTCGCGCCATGGCGGCGCCGAACCCGTCGGGATCGGCGCTGTCCATCCACCGCTCGTCGATCGTGACGGCCACCGGTGCTCCGGCCGGCAGGACCGAGAGCGCGTCGATCAGTGCCGCCGGTGGCGCATGGGTACCGCCGAACGCCCCGGCCGAGATCAACCCGCCGGGCGCGTGTCCACGCAACCGCGCGGGTAGCGAGCCCGAGCCGACATCGCCGACGAGGTAGTCGGCGTAGACGCCGGACCGATCACGTTGACACGCGGCGCGTCCCTCCGCCAGCGAATCGACACCGACCACACCGGCTATACCGTGGCCACGCAGCAGTTCCCCGACCAAACCCGTCCCGGCGCCGAAGTCGAGGACCGTCATCGAACCCGGCGCCATCGCCAGCCGCGTGATCGCGCGCAGAAACCCCTCGACCACGACCTGCGGGGATCTGCACCGCAGGCGTTCCTGCACGACGTACTCGTAAAGACCGGGCACGGCATAAATTCGCGGGTAGTCGTGCAGATGGACGACGTCGTGCTCGTCCAACGCGACATATTCACCGTCGGCGGCGGGTGGTCCGATCAGGCGGATCGTGTCGAACGTCGCGGCCATGCCGACGAGGCTACGACCCGGCGTGAGCCGGCGGACCTCGACCAGGTCGAGGCCCAGCGCCTCGACCTCGGCCAACACGCCGTAGAACGCCGACCGGTCCAGCAGTCCGGTGAGCACGGTGTCGGGGCCCTGCCGCCGTGGCTCCAGCGCCGGGAACGCGGACAGTACCTTGGCGCCCAGGTGGCCGCGGATCCGGATCGCGTACGGCGTGGGGTCCATCAGGGCATGGTCGATGGCCGGCAGGTGAGCCCGTATCCCCTGGACGAGATGAACGCGGCTAACGCGGGCGGCCGGGTGCCAGCAACCGCAGTTCCCGCGCTCGCCGCACCGCCGAGGAGCGGTCGGGTACCTGAAGCTTGGCGTAGATGCTGCGCAGGTGCGTGCTGACGGTGTTCACCGAGACGGACAGTTGGCCGGCGATCTCGGGCCGGGACAGGTTCGTCGGCAGATAACGCAGCACCCTGAGCTCTCCTCGGCTCAGTTTCGCCACCGCAGGCGAAGCGGAGGACGTCCTGGCCACCGGGGGCGAGCCGTGCAGGACGTCCAGAATGTCGGCGAGCAGCGCGGCGTGCGCTGTCTCGTGCCTTGGCAGCGCCGCCAGCAGCCCGGCCGCGTCGGCCATCGCGAACGGCAGGACAAGGCGGTCGGGTTCCGCCAGGGCCAGTGCCCGTTCCGCCGCCTGGCCGGCGGCGCGGTGATCACCGAACCGGCGGTGGGCCAGCCCGGCCAGCAGGTGAGCCTCCAGGACCGTGACGTATCCGTGGACCGGTGCCGTGCCGTCCAGAACGTCGGCCACCGCGGCCAACGCCGCGACCGGTTCGCCTTCCGCGAGGCAGATCACGGCGAGGGCGTTACGGATCTCACCGGAGCAGGCCAGTTCGTCGTCGATCGCCGCGAGCGAGGCGCGGGCCTCGACGGTCATGCCGAGGCGGGCCTGGGTGGCCAGCAGCCAGCGGGTGGTTCGGGTCGCCAGCGCCCGCGAGTCCGCCAGTTGCGATCCCAGGTGTTCGGCCTCGGCGAACTCATCGAGCGCCGCACGGTGGCGGCCGCGGCCGGCGTGCAGTATCCCGGCCGTCTGGTGCAGCAGGAGCGTGATGTCCGGCCCGGTGTCCGTGTGCAGGGCCTGGCTGGTTCGTCGCAGCCATCGCTCGCCCTCGTCGAACTCACCCGTCCAGATCAGCGTGCCGGCGAGCATTGTCAGCGCGGGTGCGATCACCGGTTCCGCGCCCCAACCGTGCCGCTCGGCGAGGCCGATCGCCTCGCGGCAGCGCCGCTGGGTCGTGGCGAACGAGTGGCGGACCAGCGATGCGAACCCGAGCTGAGCCAGGCAGCCGACTTCCAGGTAGGGCCGACCGATCTCCCTGGCCAGGTCGGCGCCCTCCCTGAGGTGGCGTTCGGCATCCGGCGCGGCCGGCAGCCCCAGGGTCCACGCCTCGGCGGTCCCCAGATTCATCAGCGCCACCGCTCGCAGGTCGCTGCCCAGTGCGATGTCCTCATCGGACCGACCGGTTACCGGGGCGGCGAGGAACCTGGCCCGCTCGATGACGCCGGCCAGGTGGCCGCGCCGTCTCGCCAGCGACAGCGTCAGCGACGCGACCCCGACCAGGAGACGGCGGCGACGGTCCGGCGGCGCCGTCTCGGCGTACGTCTCGGCGACCGCAAGCTGCGCGGCCGCCTCGGGTAGCCGCCCTTGGGCGATGTCACCCATCGCGCGCACCAGCGCCAGCTCGGGATGATCCCAGCCAACGGGGAAGGCCCGCACCAGCGCCCGCATGGTCTGCGCCTGCCCGTCGAGGGTCAGGCTGAACGAATGGTCGGCGAGCAGCCGGGCCGCTTCAGCCCAGTCGCCGGCCGCCTGCGTGTGCCGGATGGCGTTGCCGAACTGGCCATGCAAGGTGAACCAGCTCGCGGCGCGCCGGTGCAGCGCGGGTACCTCTTCTGGCAGCGTCCGGCGCAACTCCAGCCGCAGGAAGTCCGCGAACAGGTGGTGGTAGCGAAACCAGGTGCGGCCGGGGTCGAGCGAGACGACGAACGCGTTCGCGTCCTCGAGACTCAGCAGGACCTGTTCCGAGCCGACCCGGCCGGCCAGCAGATCGGCCAGCTCACCGTTGACCCGGTCGAGCGCGGAGGTGCGCAGCAGCAACTTCTGGACGTCGGCGGGCTGGCGTTCGAGCATCTCGGCGATCAGGTACTCGGCGACGGTGCGGTCGCTGCCGGAGAACTCGGCGACGAAACGCTCGGGGTCGGGGTGACCGGCCAGGGAGAGCGCCGCGAGCCGCAGGCCCGCGGCCCACCCTTCGGTCCGCTGGTGCAGCAGCGCCACTCCGGAGTCGGACAGCGCGATGCCCGAGACGTCGAGCAGCTCACGGGCTTCGCGCTCGGTGAAGCGCAGATCCGCCGCGCGGATCTCGGCCAGTTCGCCGGTCAGGCGCAACTGATGCAACCGCAGCGGCACGTCGTGGCGCGTGGTCAGGACCGCGTGCACGTCCGGGGGCAGGTTGGTCAGCAGCCGGGTGAGCAGAGGGAGTACCGCCGGCGAGTGCAGCTCGTGGAGATCATCGACAACCAGCGTGACGCCGCCGTGCGCGTCGGCGAGCTCCGAGAGCACGCGGTCGAGCATCTCCGGCTCGTTGAAGTCGGGCGTCGCCACCGGCGGTTCAGTAGGGCCCACCACGGCGTGCCGGATCGCGTCGAGCAGGGCCAGCCAGAACTCCTGGGCGTCCTGCTGGCCGCGCCGCACCTGCACGACGGCGAGTCGGCGCGGCCGGCCCGGTCGGCCGGCCCAGGTGCGCAGCAGCGACGTCTTCCCGCTGCCGGCCGGCGCCGAGATGACCGTCACCTTGCTCGCCACCGCGCGGTCCAGGGCGGCAACGAGATCACCCCGGTCGATCAGCCACGGAGCCGCTGGAGCCACCGTCGAAGTCTGTCATGTGGTGAGGGCGTGTCCGCTAGCACAACCGGCAGGGACGGGCCGCCGCCGCCACGAGCTCGGGCACGGCACCGGTCAGTTCCTGGCGGCGGACCCGGATGGTGGCGGTCGCGATGAGCAGGGCGAGCAGCGCGACCCCGGCGGCGACATCGAACCCACCGGAGAAGCCGACCGCAAGGGCGTGGTCGTAGACGGACGCGGGCGGCGGGATGCCCGGCCTCGGCGCCGCCCCGCCGACGGCCGCCGCCTGAGTCCGGATGCTGTCCGCGACGGCGGTCCAGGCGACGGTGCCGAGCAGTGCGAGCCCGATCGCGCCGCCGACCTGCTGGCTGGCGTTGAGCATGCTGGCGGCGACACCGGAGTCCTGGTCGGCGACGTCGTGCAGGGAGACCAGGGACAGCGGGACGAACACCATGCCGAGCCCGAACGACGTCACCAGCAGCGGGCCGAGCAACTGGGCGGTATAGCCGGAGTGCTCGGTCAGCCTGGAAAACCAGAACGTCCCACCCGCGACCGCCGCGGTGCCGGCCAGGATCAGCGGCCGAGCGCCGATCCGCGCCACCAGTCGCGAGCCCAGGGCGGAGGCGGTCACCACCCCGATGGCGAACGGCAGGTAGGCGATGCCCGACTGGATCGCGCTGTAGCCCAGCACGCTCTGCATGAAGAGGGTGAGAAAGAAGAACAAGCCGAACAGCGCGGTGGCGACGCACAGCATGATCAGGTAGGCACCCGACCTGTTCCGATCGGCGAGTACCCGCATCGGGAGCAGCGGGTGTGGACTGCGCAGTTCGATCAGCACGAACGACACGAGAAGCACCACGGACGCGGTCAGCGTCGCCAGCACCTGCGCGTCACCCCAGTGCGACACGCCGTCGGCACCGGCGGCCGCCGTGGACAGGCCGTAGACGAGCAGCGCGACACCGCCGGTGCCGGTGATCGCGCCGGCCACGTCGATCCGGCCCGGTCGGCGGGGCGATTCGGCCAGTACGCGCGGCGCCGCGGCCGCCACCAGAATCCCGATCGGGACGTTGACGAACAGCACCCACCGCCAGGACACGTAGGTGGTCAGTAGGCCGCCCAGCAGCAGGCCCACCGCGCTGCCGGCGCCGGCCATCGCCGCGTAGACGCCCAACGCCCTGTTGCGTTCGGCGCCTTCGGGAAAGTTGGTGGTGATCAGCGCCAGCGCGGTCGGCGCGATCACAGCGCCGCCGACGCCCTGTACCGCTCTCGCGGTGAGCAGCCACCACTGGCTGGTGGCGAACCCGCCGAGCAGGGACGCCGTGGCGAACAGCAGCAGCCCGGCGACGAACACCCGCCGCCGGCCGAGAATGTCGCCGGCGCGGCCACCGAGCAGGAGCAGGCCGCCGAAGGTGACCGCGTAGGCGTTCACCACCCATTCCAGGCCGCTGCCGGAGAAGCCGAGCTCACTTCGCACGTGCGGCAACGCCACGTTGACGATGGTGGAGTCGAGCACGACCATGAGCTGGGCGGTGGCGATGACCAGCAGAGTCAGGCCGAGACGACGGTTGCCGCCGCCGGTTGGTGATGTCACCGGCCCAGGCTCCCCCGCGACAAGGTGATAGGTCCTCACCGGATCACGGGGATTCGAGCGATCACCGGAATCGGATGACGGCTTCTCACCGTGCCGGCGGCGAACCTGGATTCGCCACGATCCAGGCCGGATGGGAGATCGCAGTGACGACCGACACCGAAACGCTCGTGCGCCGCGCGTACCACCTCGCGGAGGGTGACTTCCTGGACGTCCAGGGGTTCGTCGACCTGTTCGCCGAGGACGGTGTGTTCAACGGCATCGGCGGTGTGATCGGCCAGGAGAGCTACCGGGGTGCGCAGATCGGCGATCTGATCGTCTGGTTGGGCAAGCTGCTGCCCGACATTCATCGGGAGTTCCACCGGTTCAACGTGCTCGGCGACGTCGTCGCGATCGAGCTGTCGATCCAGGGCACCTTCCTCGGGCCGTTCCGGACGCCCGACGGCGTGATCGAGCCGACGGGGGCCAGACTCGACATCCCGACCGCCGACTTCTGGTACGTACGCGACGGCAAGGTCCAGGTGTTCGACTGCCATATCGGTATGACCACCATGTTGGCGCAGATGGGCGTACTGCCGAACTTCGCGTCCGCGGCGGCCCGCGAATCATCCTGATCAGGTGATGCCTCCTCACCTACCTGGCGGCCAACCTCATCCCCCGTGACCGCCGAACAGCAAGCGAACCTCGATGCGATCCTGCGACAGTCGGCAATTCCCGCCGACAGCGACGTCGACGAGCAACGGCGACTGCTGCGCCAGTTGACATCGGCGCAGCCCCTGCCCGCCGACGTGACCGTCACCGCGGCCACGCTGGGCGGCGTCCCCACCGTCGAGATCACCGTCGACGGAATCGAACCTCGGCACGTCGTTCTCTACTTCCACGGCGGCGTGTACGTGTTGGGAGACGCCGTCCAGGCCGCCGGTCTGGCCGCGCAGGTCGGCCGGCGGACCAGCGCCAAGGTCATCTCCGTCGACTACCGGCTCGCCCCCGAGCATCCGTATCCGGCAGCGGTCGAGGACGCCATCGCCGCCTACGAAGCCCTGCTCGACAACGGCACAGCCCCATCGGCCATCGCATTCGCAGGCGAGTCCGCGGGCGGCGGGCTCGCCGTCGCCACCCTGGTCAACGCCCGCGATCACGGGCTGCCCCTGCCGGCGGCGGCGTTCGTCATGTCGCCGTATGCCGACCTCACCCTGGCCGGGGCGACCCTGGAAACCAAGCGCGCGGCCGACCCACTACTCAGCCTGGAAGCACTCCGCGCACGGGTCATCGACTACACGGCGGGGCAGGATGCCGCTCTCGGCCTCATCAGCCCCCTGTTCGCCGAGCTGACCGGCATCCCGCCGTTGATCATCCAGGCCGGAACGCACGAGGTGCTGCTCGACGACGCCCTGCGCCTGGCCCGCGCGGCCGCCACCGCCGATGTCGAGGTCATCCTCGACATCGTTCCTGGCGTACCCCACGTCTTCCAGGCTTATCACCCGATCCTCGACGAAGCGGCCGCTGCGCTGGACCGAGCCGGACGGCTCCTGTCGGCGTATCTGGCCAGGGCAACGGAAGGACACGTGTGACAACCCCCGACGCGCCGTCGCGGCGACCGATCGCGGTGGTCGGTGCGACCGGCCTGCAGGGCGGGGCCACCGTCCGCGCACTCCTGGACGCGAACACCCCGGTCCGGGCGTTGGCGCGCCGCACCGACTCCGCCGCGGCGCGCGCCATGACCGAACTCGGCGCCGACCTCGTCGCGGCCGACCTCGACGATCCCGACGGTCTCCGCGCGGCCTTCACCGGCGTGCGCGGCGTCTTCGCCATGACCACACCCGGCTACGACCAGCGCATCGACCTGGAGGTCAGGCACGGGCACACGATCGCCGACGCGGCAGCGGCAGCCGGCGTCCCGCACCTGGTCTACAGCTCGGTGGGCGGAGCGGAGCGCCACACCGGGATTCCCCATTTCGACAGCAAACGCGACGTCGAGGAATACCTCGCCGCGCGGGGTCTGTCCACCACCTTCGTACGACCGGTGTTCTTCATGGACAACTTCGCACAGTTCGCGAAACCGTCCATCGAGGACGGCACACTGCTGGTGCGAATACCTCTGCCATCGGGAATCCCGCTCCAGATGATCGCGGTCCAGGACGTCGGCGCGGTCGCAGCGGCCGCGACGCTGCATCCCGACCGCGTGGCGGGCGGATCGATCGAAATCGCCGGCGACGAGCTGACCGGCGAGCAGATCGCGGCGGCCTACCAACACCGCTACGACGTCCCGGCACGATACGACCCGCTGCCGATCGACGTGCTCGCCGGCAACGCCGACCAGCGGGCGATGTTCGAGTGGTTCGCCCACCCACCGGCATTTCAGGCCGACTTCGCCGCGACCAGGGCGTTGGCACCGCGAACGAGGACCTTCGAACAGTGGCTGGCCGCCCAACCCGATCTGTGAAGCCCGAACACCCTGACAACAGGAGCAACAGGCATGGCCGTAACCGGCAAGGCGGTCCTGGTGACCGGGGCCAACCGGGGCATCGGGCGGGCACTGACGGCCGAAGCCCTGGCCAGAGGCGCCGAGCGCGTGTATGCCTGCGCCCGCGATCCCCTGACCCACCCGGACGACCGGGTGACTCCGCTGCGGCTGGACGTCACGAGCACGGCGCAGATCCAGGCGGCCGCCGGCCAGGTCGAGTCACTGGACATGCTGATCAACAACGCCGGCGTCATGCTGCGCGACGACCTCACCGACCCCGCCGTACTCGAGCGCCACCTGGCCGTCAACCTCTTCGGAACCTACGCCGTGACCAAGGCGTTCCTGCCGGCGGTGACCCGATCCCGAGGGGCCATCGTCAACATCCTCTCGGTGAACGCTCTCGCCCCCATGCCGCTCGTCATCCCCGCCTACTCCGTCTCGAAGGCGGCCGCGCTCTCGATGACCCAGTCGCTTCGCGCCCTCGTGGCCGGGCAGGGGGTGAGGGTGCACGCGGTCCTGCCCGGCCCGGTGGACACCGACATGACACGGGAATCCGAGATACCCAAGGCATCCCCGGAATCCGTGGCACTGGCCATCTTCGACGCGATCGACAACGGGGAGGAGGAGATCTTCCCCGATCCCGCCTCAGCGCCGATAGCCGCCCGCTGGCGCGACGGCGTCGGCAAGCTGCTCGAGCGCCAGCTCGCACAAGTGACACCCGCCGGTTCATGAGCGCGGTCCGATCGCGATATTTCCGTTGGCAGGTCAGGTGATCCGTCGATCTCGGTGAACCAGTAGTCGTACCGCCATCGCTACGAACCGGGTATCGGCGCGGCTCCCGCCTGGCACCAGGACAGCGCGTGATCCAGCAACTCGTCCAGGGAGACGGGCGATGGACGCGTGCCGTTCAGAACCTGGCCGGTCGCCGCGTAGCCCAGTGGTGTCGGTAGGCCCAGTGTCTGCCGGGTGTGGTGCCAGCCGGCCGCCAGCGTGCCGGCGTGGTCCTCGTCGCCGGTCGCGCCGGCCAGGGCCGCTGCGACGAGGATGCCGGGAAAGGCGGCCCGGTAACTGTTGCCGGCCCGTGCGGCGGCCAGACCGATCACCAGTGCCGCGCGGGCGTGGTCGGCGTGGCCGAGACGCCGCAGTGCTTCGGCGTAGGGGATGTGCAACAGTTCCGCGCCCCGCTGTGCGCCGGCCGTGGCGAGTCGGTCGCTTTCGACACGCAGGTACGTGTGGGCGTCGGCGGGATCCGCGACGGCCAGCAGCACGGTCGCGGTGGCGTGGCGCAGTTGGTACCTGCGGCCCGCGCTGCTGGCCGTCGGCAGTTCCGCGGCGGCCGCGGCCGCCAACGCGGCTCGCGCGCCGGTCCGGTCGCCGTGCCGTGCCGCGATCGCGGCACGATGGCAGTGAAACAGTGCGGCCAGCCAGTCGCAGC
>DATBDL010000346.1:0-4276 GCA_036269975.1 Pseudonocardiaceae bacterium
GTCGTTGGCGGCGGCCAACCGCGATCCGGCCCACTTCGCGGAGCCGGACGAGTTCCGGTTCGACCGCGCGGCCGGCCACGTGGCGTTCGGGTACGGCGTGCACCACTGCCTGGGGGCGCCGCTGGCGCGAATGGAAGCCGAGGTGGCGGTGACGGCACTGCTGCGGCGGGTGTCGCGAATCTCGTTGGCGATTGGCGAGAACGAGTTGGAATGGCGGCAGGGCCTGCTGATGCACGGCGTCCGGCACCTGCCGGTGTCGTTGGAAGTCGAGCCATGAGACTCGGATCAGCGGCTTTCTCAGCATCCACCACCGCTAGACGACATGATCATCTCCGGTGGGGAGAGCTGCCGAAGACGGCCACCGGTAAGATCCGCGAGTCCGGGCTGCATGCTCGCCACCGATCGGAGACGTTCGGATGAACACCACGACGACGCTCGCGCAACTGCCGTCGCTCAAGGGAATCGAACTCGGGCCGAGCGAGTGGCTGGAGCTCACCCAGGAGCGCGTGAACACGTTCGCCGACGCCACCGACGACCACCAGTGGATCCACGTCGACGTGGATCGCGCGACGAAGGAGAGCCCCTTCGGCGGCCCGATCGGCCACGGCTACCTCACCCTGTCGCTGCTCATCCCGCTGTGGTCGAGCATTCTCACCGTCACCGACACGACGATGGGGCTCAACTACGGCCTGAACCGGGTCCGCTTCCCGGCGCCGGCCCCGGTCGGCGCCCGAATCCGGCTCACCGCCACGATCATTGACGTCGAGGAGATCAAGGGCGGCCTGCAGTTGACCGTCCAGGCCGTCGTCGAACAGGAGGGCGGCGAGAAGCCGCTGTGCGTGGCGGAGCCGGTGTTCCGCTTCTACGGCTGACCTGTCTCACCCAGATGGGTCCGGAAGAAGTCGTTCAGCTTTCCGATCGCGGGAGTGACGTACTCGTCCTTGTCGTACAGGTCGCTGTGCACCGCGTCCTCGATCCAGTGCAACGCCTCGACGCTCATCCACGAGGTCTCGGCGGCACGTCCGACAATCATGAGCAGGGACGCGGCGATCAGGTCCACGGAGTGGAATGCCTCGCTGTCCTTCGGCGCACTGTCCCCTGTGGAGCGAAATCTGATCCGCCTGACGTTCCTCGACGGCCCGTTCCGCGCCCTGTACGCGGACTGGCCGCGTGCGGCCGGTGAGTGCGTCGCGGTGCTACGCATGGAAGCCGGTCGCAACCCGCACGACCCCCGCTGAGTGCGCTGGTCGGCGAACTGAGCGTGCACGAGCCGGACTTCCGTACCTGGTGGGCCAGGCATGTGGTCCGAGGGCCACGGCAGCTCACCAAGACCTACCACCACCCGGTGGCCGGCACCCTTGTCCTCTTCGTCCCACGAAGCACTGCGCTTCCTGCTCCAGTGGTCGACCGCGTCACGGGATGCGGTAGACGGAGACGTGCGACCGTGACTCACCGGTGAATTCGGCTCCGGTCCAGTCCGCGTGCCGTATCTCCAGTTCGAAGCCGGCCAGTTGGCCCATGAGGTCGAGTTCGGCCGGCCAGACGTAGCGGTGCGGACTGCGGGTCAGCCTCGCATGCCTGGTCTCGTCGAAGGTGACGTGGTGTGACACCAGGTGCTGGCGCACGACGTCGTAGGTGTCCACGCCGATGTAACCGGGCTCGGCGTGGAAGACGAGCGCGTCCTGTCCTGGTGGCAGGCGGCGCAGCTCCGGCACCTCCAGTTCGATCACGAACCGGCCGCCTGGGGTCAGGTGCCGGGCGGCATTGCGGAAGCACGCGACCTGCTCGGCCTGGGTGAGCAGGTTCGAGATCGTGTTGTAGACCAGGTAGACGAGCGAGTACTCGCCCGGCGCGGTGGCGGTCGCCATGTCGCCGATGATCACGGGGATCGTCGTCTCGTCCACCTTCGTGCGCAGCCGGTCGGCCATCGGACGGGACAGTTCGATGCCGGTGACGGACACGCCTCGCTCGGCGAGCGGGACGCCCACCCGGCCGGTGCCGATGGCGAACTCGAGCGCCCGCCCGTCGCCCGCCAGCTCGACGAGGCGATCCACGGTCCGCCCGAGCACATCGGGCGCGAACATGCCGCTACCTGGCGTGTCGTAACGTCGGGCCGTCTCGGCGTCCCAGATGTCCTGCTGCCGCATACCGCCCACAGTCGCCGTCGGTGTCGATGTTGTCCACTGATTTAGCCATTTTCGTACATCCGCATAAATGTCCGGAGAATTGGCCACACCGCGGCGACGCCGAGGCGCAGACTGGTGGTGTGCCAGGACAAGAGCTGCCATGACCGATCTCGCAACGAAACTGGCCGGCTACCACACGCAATTGCGTACGGAGCTACAATCCTGGCTCGACGGCCACGGCCGGATGTACGAAATGATGGCCTACCACCTCGGCTGGCTGGACGAGGACCTGACGCCGGCCACCACGCCGACCACCGGCAAGCAGCTACGGCCGGCCCTCTGCTTCCTCGCCTGTGAGCACGTCGGCGGCAAGCCGGAACGGGCGCTGCCCGGCGCGGCCGCCGTCGAACTGGTCCACAACTTCTCGCTCGTGCACGACGACATCCAGGACGGCAGCCCGCTGCGCCGGCACCGCGCGACCGTGTGGTCGCTGTGGGGTGTCGGGCAGGGCATCAACGTCGGTGACGGCCTGTTCACCCTGGCGCAGCTCGCACTGCTCGAACTCGGCGACGACGCGTCCACGCTCGACCCGGCCGTCCGGGTCGAGGCGGCGCGGACGCTCAACCGGACGTGCCTCGCACTGTGTGAGGGCCAGGTGCTCGACCTGGACTCGACGCGCCTTCCGGACACCGGGCTGCGCGGCTACCAACTCATGATCGCCGGGAAGACCGGGGCACTGTTCGGTGCGGCAGCCGAACTCGGCGCGTTGCTCGGCGGGGCGCCCGCCGACGCCGTGCGGCGACTCGGCCGGTTCGGTCGCGCGCTGGGCGAGGTGTACCAGATGCGGGACGACATCGCCGGTGTCTGGGGCGATCCGGTCGAGACCGGCAAGCCGCCGACCGATATCGCGCGCCGAAAGTACGGCCTGCCAACCGCTCTTGGCTGCCTGCGGGCCCGTGGCCGGGATGCCGAACGGCTGCGCGCCCTGTACGTGGACGGCGGGCCGATGGCCGATGCCGACGTCGACTGGGTTATGGACCTGTTCGACCGGCTCGGCGTGCGTGCGGAGGCGGAGCGGCTGACCGCACGCCGGCTCCGCCGTGCCGAGCGGCTGCTGCATACCGTACGTCCGGCGATCGGCGCCGCGAGTTCGCTGCCCGCGCTCGTGGACGCCGTCGCTGGGTAATGTTGACCTTCCCCCTCGGGGAGGCCGCATGGTGGTCGGGACCGGGCGCCCGCCCGGAACGAGGGAGCCGACCATGAGCCTGGTCAGCATCGGCGAGTTCGCCCGGCTGTCGCGGCTGTCGCCCAAGGCGCTGCGCCTGTACGACGAACTCCACCTGCTGGTACCGGCCCGTGTCGACGCGGACACCGGCTATCGCTGGTACGCGAACACGCAGTTGGACCAGGCCCGCCTGGTGGCGTCACTGCGCCGGATCGGCGTTCCGCTGGCCAGGATCAGGGACATCCTGACGCACGAGCCGGCAACGGCCGCCGAGGAGATCCGCGCCTACTGGACCGGAACCGAGGCCGAGCACACCGCCAGGCGAGCACTGGTCGGCAACCTCGTTGATCGCCTGTATGGAAAGAAGTCCGACATGTACGAGGTCACCGTCCGCGACATCCCGCAGCGCAGCCTGCTCAGCGTCATTCGCAGAGTCCACGAGGACGAGTTGGAGGACATGATCCGCGAGCTGTTCATCCACCGGTTGCGTGGCAGCGGCGTCCCGAGGCCAGAAGGGATCGCAGGCGCACCGTTCACGATCTACCACGGCGAGGTGAGCGGCGACAGCGACGGCCCGGTCGAGTGCTGCTGGCCGGTGCCCGACGACCAGGCCGCCGAGCTGGCGGCCAGGTTCCCCGACCTGACGCTGCGCACGGAGCCGGCGCACCAGGAGGCGTCCGTCCGCCAGGAGACGCCGGGCCGATGGGCCAGTGGGACACAGGCCGAGGTCGCCATCGAAGCCCTGTTCAGGTGGGCGTCGCAGCAGCGACGACAACCAGCCGACGGCCTACGCGGCGTACTGGTCCCGAATCCGGCCGGCGGCGACACCGGCCCCTTCGTCGAATTCGCGGTGTCGCTGCGCTGACCGGGCGACGTGCCGCACCCGGATCACCGGGCGCGGCGCCTCGCGGTCGAGGGGCGTCCG
>DATBDL010000347.1:0-9323 GCA_036269975.1 Pseudonocardiaceae bacterium
AGCAACTCCGGCCGGGCATCAGCGGGTCGTGGCGGGTGGTGCCCGGCGCGACGTGGGAGGTGCCGGCCGACCTGCCGGCGCTGATCGACCGGACCGGCACGACGGACGGCCGTTACTACTCGATCCTGCCGGACGGCGTGCACAACATGACGTTCCCGCAGCCGACCGACTACAACACCACGACGCTGCACTTCGACGGCGCGTCCGGGCTGGGGACGTACGGCCTCGGCGTCGGTCTGCTCGCCGACTCGTTCACGATCCGTGCCACGCGCTACCTCGCGTCGGTCTTCGGCGACCTGACGATCATGCAGACGACGAGTGTCGACCACGACGACGGCGTCGCGGTCGGCAACATGCTGGCGGCGAACTCGGTGGTGGTCGTCGAGGTGGCGGAGCGGACGCTGGTCGGCGGCGAGTTCGACCTGCTCAGCCCGGACGTGCAGAACACCGTCTTCGGCATTCTCGACGCACATCCGATCCGCTGACGATCCGCCGACGATCCGCTGACCGGTCGTCGGCCCTGCCCTAGACTTCGGGCCGACCCTGCCGCGCTACCCCATGGACAGTCGATGTCGGATCTCCGCTTGGCGGACGCACGTGCCCGGATCGAGGCGAACCGGGACCTGCGGCTGCCGCTGCCCGCACGGGACCTGCTCGGCCGTATCGCCCTGCGCTTCCTGTGGCGCCGTGGCCTGAAATGGCAGGTCGAGGCGAACCTGGCCACCAGGGACGCCGTCGACGGCGTGCTGGAACTCGGCGCCGCCCTGCGGGCCGACCTGCACGACGTGCGGCGCCAGGAGCAGAACATGCTGGCCGGGCTGAACCAGCGCCTGTATTCGGCGGTCGGCGCGCTGCGCACGGAACTGTCCGACCTGCGGTTGCGGTTGGCGGACAAGGCAGAGCAGGCGGACGAGGTCCAGACACGACTGGACGGCATCGAGGCCGAACTCGGGGCCCTGGTGGCCGGTGCGCGGGCCACCAGGTTGCGGCACGCGCAGCTCGATCTGTACCTGGATCAGCAGCGGCCGGCCGCCCCGCCAGATCCGGTCCCGCCGGTGCGGCGGAGCGCGCTGCTGGAGTTGGCGCTGGTCGAGTTGCTGGACGGGCCGGCCGATCAGGTGCGTACCGCGCGCAGCGGCTACCTGCCGGTGCTGGCGGACGCGCGGGGACCGGTGTTCGACCCGGCTCCCGCCCGTGGTGACTGGCTGGATCTGTTGCGGGGGGCCGACATTCCGGCCAGGGCCGCGTCGGCCAATCCACTGGTGGTGCGGCACTGCGCCGGGCTCGGTCACGACGTCACCTCGGCCGACCCGTTGTCCGCGCTGTCCGAACTGGACGGTCGATCGCTCGGTGCCGTCACCGCGTTCCGTTACGTGGAGCGGCTGACGCCGGACCAGCTCGCCCGGTTCGTCGACCTGGCCGCCGCCCGCCTGCTGCCGGGTGGCGTGTTGCTGGTGGAGACGCCGAATCCGGCCGGTGCGGCGGCGGGCGACTTCCATCTCGATCCGTTCGCGCGGCAGCCCGTGCACCCGATGTTCCTGCGGTTCCTGGTCGAGGCGGCCGGGTTCGGCGAGGTGGAGATCCGGTATCCGGACAGCGGGCCGTTCGGCGGCTGGCCGACCGACCTGTCGGCGCCGCCGACCCGGCGGGCCGACCGCTACTGCCTGCTGGCCCGGATCTGACCGACGTGAGGCGCTGCGCGATCTGGAGCCCACTGCCGCCGGCACGAAGCGGGATCTCCGACTACACCCAGGAACTGCTCGCACCGCTGGCCGAACTGGTCGACGTCACCGCGGTCGGCGCCCCCGGCACGGCACTGCCGGACGACGTCGACGTGCACGTCTACCACATGGGCAACCACGCCGGCGTGCACGGCTGGATCTACGAGCGGGCACTCGCCGAGCCCGGCCTGGTCGTACTGCACGATCCGTCGCTGCTCGACTTCAACCTCGGCCAGCTCGGGGGCCTGACCGCGCGGAAGTTCCAGGACGAGGCGGTCCACGCGCACGGGCCGATCCGGGGCATGCTGGACGATCCCGTGCTGTACCTGGGCTGGCCGGCCGTGAACGTGGACGGCGTACGGGTGCTGGACGCGCTGACGCTGACCATGGAACGGCGGCTGGTGAGCGCGAGCCGGGGCGTGCTCGTACACGATCCGTACACGGCAGCGTTACTGCGGCAACGGTATCCGGACACACCGGTGTTCGAGGTACCGCACGGCGCCCAGGTCCGCGACGACGGTACGCGGGCCGCGACCAGGGCCAGGTTCGGCTGGCACGACGAGCACGTGGTGCTCGGGGTGTTCGGCGGCTTCAACCCGATCAAGCGGATTCTGGTCACCGTGCTCGCCTTCGCCGAGGTACGGCGGCGCTGGCCGCACGCCCGGTTGCTGATCGCGGGCCACGTCGACTATCCCGACGTGCACGCCGACGTGGTGCGGACCGTCGAACAGCTCGGGCTGGCCAACTCGGTGGAGTTGGTGTCGGCACCGCCGAAGGACGAGTTCGCCGACCTGATCACGGCGACCGACGCGGTGGTCAACCTGCGCTGGCCGACGGCGGGCGAGACGAGCGGCGTGATGATGCGCGCGTTCGGGGCGGGTCGTCTCGTCGTGACGACCGATCTGCCGCAGCACCGGCACTTCGATCCGGCGTTCTGCTGGCGCGTGCCGGTCGAGCCTGCGGCGGAGGCGCAGGAGCTGATCGCGGCACTGGAGCGCGTGGTGTGTGAACCGGACGAGACACGCGGCGCCGGCAAGCTCGCGCGGGACCACGTGGTGCGGGAAGCGAGCTGGCCGGTGGTGGCGCGCGGCTACCTGAACGCGATGGCCAAGCTGGCACCGACCGGTGCCACGCCCGCACGACAGACCGCCACACAACAGACGGCCGCGCGGCTCGGCGTGAACCTGTTCGGTGACCTGCGCTCCACCAGCGGACTGTCCGAGGCGAACCGGCGGCACGCGGACGCGCTGCTGCGGACCGGGATCGGGCTGACGTACACGGAGTTCAACTCGCGTGGCCCCAACCGGTCCGTCCCGGTGCCTCGTGCGCTGGCCGAACTGCGAGGTGGCAAGGACTATCCGGTCGACCTGTGGCTGGTCAATCTCAACGAGTTCCAGCTCATTCCGGACAGCGCGCTGGACAGGTACACGATCGCGCTGTGGGCATGGGAACTGCCGGAGATCCTGGACTACACGCTGGTGCAGTTGCCGAGGATCGACGAGCTGTGGGTGGTGTCGACGTTCGTCGCCGACGCCTTCCGGACGGCGACGGATATTCCGATCGAGGTGGTGCCGAACGTGGTGCCGGAAATGACAGCCACCCCCGATCGCGGGCGATTCGGCTTGGCGGAGGACAGTTTCGTGGTCCTGTTCACGTTCAGCGCGTCGTCCAGTGACGCGCGGAAGAATCCGTGGGGCGTGATCGAGGCGTTCCGGCGGGCGTTCGGGCCAACGGAACGGGGAACATCCGCCCAGTTGGTGATCAAGGCGATCGACCTGAACATCTTCCCCGGCATGGCGGCGCATCTCGCCGAACAGGTGGCCGGCGTCAACGGCACGTTGATCGGCGCCGATCTCACGCGGGCGGAGATGGATTCGTTGCTGGCCAGCGCCGACGTCTACACGTCGTTGCACCGGTCGGAGGGATTCGGACTGGGAATGGCGGAGGCGATGCTGCTGGGAAAGCCGGTCGTCGCCACCGGCTATGGCGGGAACACCGATTTCATGCCGCCAGGAGCCGCCGGACTGGTCGGTTATGACATTCGGCCGATCACGACGGCCGATCACCACTTCGATCAGCGGTTCGCCGACTGGTACCGGCCGGGGCAGTTGTGGGCGGAGCCGGACGTCGCGCAGGCGGCGCGGTGGTTGCGGCGGCTGGCGGACAGTCCTCGATTGCGGGCGGAGATGGGGCGCAGCGGGCAGGCGGCGGTGCGGGCGTGGAGCGGCGCCGATGCGGTCGGGGCCAGGATGGCGCGGCGGCTGGCCGAGATCGAGCCGTCACGGTCGCGGCGGACCACTACGCCTGCGGGTGTTCCAGTTCGGTGACGCGCCTGCTCAGCGCGGCAAGGCGACTGTTGTCCTTTGTGGACTGCTGTTGGGCGTCGCGGAGCGCGTGTTCCAGCGTCTCCACGTAGCCGGCGTCCTTGGTCCGCGCTTCCTGCGCTTCGCGGACCACTTCCTCGAGGCGGCGGATGTAGCCGATCTCGGCGGCCCTGCCAACGCGTGATTCCGCGAGTGCCGCCCTGGTGGCCGCGGTGTCCGCGCGTTCGTAGTCGTCGAAGACGTTGGCGGGGGCGGCAAGGCGGGCCATGGCTTCCTCGTCCCCGGACCGGGCGTAGAAGCGGTTCAGGCCGTCGAACAGGGCGCACCGGTAGCCGGCGGCCAGCAGCAGGGGTTCCCAGTCCTCGTGCGCCGGTTCCGGAGAGCCGGGGCGGGTCGCCTCCACCACCACGACGCGGGGACGATGTCGCGACCAGTCGGCGCCCTCGATGACCGCCCGCTCGGCGCCCTCCACGTCGATCTTCAGGAAGTCGATCTCGCCCGGATACTCGTCGAGTACGTCGGCCAGGGTGCGTCGTTCGATGTGGACGTCCTGGATCTGGAGATCGTCCTGGCCGCGATAGGCCGCACCGAGTTCGCCGTCCGTTGTGGACCAACCCGGCCGGTTCGCCACCACGTGCAGTGTGGCGGTTCCTGGGGTGGCGCCGAGTACGACGGCCAGGTTCACGTCGCCGGGGCGTTGCTCGTCGAGTTGCCGCGCGAACGCCGGGATCGGCTCGACGTTGATGCCGCGCCAGCCACGCTGGTAGAAGTGCCACGTCACCGAGTCGACCACCGGCTCGGCCGCGCCGACATCGACGTAACGGCCGGCCGCTGCCGTGAACAGGCGGGCCAGCACCACGTCCTCGGCGTTCTGTGCGTACGAGATCACTGGTCGCAGCCTCCCATCGGGACAGGATAGCCGCCGGAATCGGTGGCAACCTTCGTCGGCCGACGGGCGTCTAAACGGGTGACGGCTGTTGGGTGTGTCGCTACCCACGGCTGGTGCGCTCGGGGCGCACTCTGATGCGACATCTCGGAAGGTTGGGCTACCCATGTGGGTACTTCTGCTGGTCGCGGTCGGCGTGTTCTTCGTCGTGCGGCTGGCGATGGCGTTGGCACGCCGGTAACTCGGCGCCGATGACTCAGCGGCGGATGGGGCGGACCAGGCCGGACTCGTAGGCCAGCACCACCAGTTGTGCCCGGTCGCGGGCGTGCAGTTTGGTGATGATGCGGCTGACGTGGGTGCGCGACGTCGCCGGGCTGATCACCAGGTGGGCCGCGATCTCGTCGTTCGACATGCCGCCGGCCACCAGGGCCAGGACCTCGCGTTCCCGGTCGGTCAGCTCGCCGAGCGCGTGCGGGGCGGGGCGGCGATGCTCGGGACGCGCGACGAACTCGCTGATCAGGCGCTTGGTGACGGTCGGCGCCAGCAGGGCCTCGCCGTCGGCCACCACGCGCAGGGCGCGCAGGAGCTCGACCGGTTCGGTGTCCTTGAGCAGAAAGCCCGACGCGCCGGAGCGCAGCGCGTCGAACACGTACTCGTCCAGGTCGAACGTGGTCAGCACCAGGACCTTCACGTGGGCGAGGTCCGGGTCGCCGGTGATCTCGCCGGTCGCCGCGATGCCGTTCATGCCGGGCATCCGGACGTCCATCACGACCACGTCCGGGTGACTGGCACGCGCGGCCGCGACCGCCGCCGCACCATCCGCCGCCTCGCCGACCACCTCGAAGCCGTCCTCGGTGTCGAGCAGGACCCGGAAACCGGCGCGGACCAGCGCCTGGTCATCGGCCAGTACGACCCTAATCGTCATCGGGTTCTCCCGCGGTCACCGGCAGTGTCGCGAACACTTCGAAGCCGCCGTCGAGTCGCGGGCCGGCCGTCGCCCCGCCGCCCAGCGCGGTGGCCCGTTCCGCCATGCCACGCAGTCCGTTGCCGGCGTTCGTGCCCGGTTTGGGTGTCGCCCTGCCATTGTCGCTGACCGTGATCCGCAGTTCGCGCGGGGTCCTGGCGAGTGTGATCACGACCAGGTCAGCGCCGGTGCCGTGGCGGACCACGTTGGTCAGGCTCTCCTGCAGAATCCGGTAGGCGGCGACGTCGACCGGGGCCGGCAGCGAGCCCGCGTCGCCGTCCGCCCGAACCGTCAGGCCGGCGGCGGCGGCCGTGCTGATCAGGTCCGGCAGCCGGCCGAGGCCGGGCGTGGGGGCCCTGTCGTCGCCGGCCCGCAGGACGCCGAGGGTCGCCCGTAGGTCCGACAGTGCCGACCGGCTGGCCTCCTTGATCGCCAACAGCGCCGCCTTGGCCTCGTCCGGCCGGCGGTCGGCCACGTGTGCCGCGACGCCCGCCTGCACGTTGATCATGGCAAGACTGTGTGCGACCACGTCGTGCACCTCGCGGGCGATGCCGAGCCGCTGTTCCTCGGCCCGGCGCCGGTCGGCCTCGGCGGCGCGTTCGGCCACCTCACGGCGCGCCGCCCGGCGCAGTTGGCCGACCGTGCCGATCGTGACCGCGAGCGTGCCCCACAACACGATCGCCAACTGCCGTGGATCGAACGCCCCGGCCGGGTCGCCGGCGAGCTGCACCGCAGCGATGGCGACGACCACCGACGCGCCGGCCGCGATGGCGGCGACCAGTGGGCCGCGCACGAAGGCGAGCGTCATCAGGGCGAGCGTCGGCAGCACGAGGCTCGGGCCGGCCGGGTAGGGCGACGCGTAGTAGCCGAGCACCAGTGCCGCCGACACGACGTAGCTGCTCAGGGGGGCGCGGCTGCGCCACAGCAGGGGCACTCCGCCGGCCACGATCCACAGCGCGGCCACGCCGGGCACGTGGTGCACGTGGTCGTGGAAGTGGGCGACGCCGAACGTGCTGCCCGTCACGAAGACGGTCAGGACGACGGCGCTGATCAGGTCCGGCAGCGACGGCCGGACCGTGCGCGCCATTCGTCGGCCGGACCCCACGTTGGTGACGGTACGACACCGGGTCGTCGGCGCGCGTACGCCGCGAAGCGCATCTTCGGTGTACCGCGACAGTCGGGGGCGCCCCCGCACCGGGGTGTGCGGGCGGGGGCGCTCCCCCTGGGTGGGCCGGCGATCGCGAACTGGCCCCGGTCGCAGGGGAGGTGTGGTCACCGGGGACCGACCAGCCAACCCTGATGGTGATTCCTGATGGCGGAGGTCGTGTTGGCCTGTGGGAACCGTACGACCGTCCTGCTCGCGGGGAGAAGGAATCCGGACCAAAACGTCGAGTGTGTTTTGTCCAGCGAGTTGAACTGTAAAACTGTTATGCCCGACCTAGCCCGACGAATGGACCTTGTGACGGCCAGGACCAGGGACGACACTGCCGTCAGGGGATGAGTGGTCGAGTGAGGTGGAGATGTGGTCGCGACCGTGCGCGCCCCGCACCGCGAACCGGGATACCAGCGACCCAACAACCCGACACTGGACGACCAGCTCTCCGACGCGCTGCGCGACGGCCCGTTCCACCGGGCGCTCGCCCTTGCCATCGAGGTCAGCGGCCTGAGCCTGCAACGGTTACAGCAGCGGCTGGCCGATGTCGGCGTCCACGTGAGCACGACGACGCTGAGCTACTGGCGTACCGGTCGCAGCCGGCCGGAGCGGCCGGACTCGCTGCGTGGCGTGCAGGTGTTGGAGCGTGTGCTCGGGCTGCCGTCGGGGGCGCTGGTCGGCCTGCTCGGCCCGCGCCGGCCGAGGGGTCGATGGGTGCGGCCGGAGCCGGGCGTCGTCCGGGTGGAACAGCTCCTGCCGATGGCGAACGTCGTCGCGCGGCTGGCCCGGCAGTTGGAGATGCCGCAGGTGATGGAGCTGGACCGGGTGAGCAGCGAGGACCGGCTGTGGGTCGGGCCGGACCGGACGCTGCGGCGGATCGTGGTGCGGCAGGTGCTGCGCGCGGTGAGCGACCGGGTGACCCGCACCTTCCTCTTGCACTACGGCGAGCACTCGGTCCGCACGCCGAGCCTGGTGTCGACGCGGTACTGCCGGGTGGGGCGGGTGCGGACCGACCACGAGAGCCGGTTCCTCGGCGCGGAGCTGATCCTGGACCGGGTGCTGACGCCGGGCGACACGACGATCGTGGAGTACGAGCTGGACACCGCGTACTGCGCGGACGCGCACTTCGAGCGCAGCTTCCGCTCCGGCGGCAACCAGTACATCCTCCAGGTCCAGTTCGATCCGGCGGCGGTACCGACCCGATGTATGTCCTATCGGCGGGCCGGCCCGGAAGCGCCGCTCGAGGACGAGCAGGATGCCTGGATCAACCAGGAACTGGTCGCTCACGTGGCCAGGGTGGAGTTGGACGCGGAGTTGTACGGCATGCGGTGGGAGTGGGACTAGCCATCAATTATCCGATGTTTCCCGTGGAACGTGGTTGGTTGCATTAAGCAACCAACCACGTTCCATCCCCCTTCGGATTCAGTTGGTCTTGCTTCTGCTGGTCCTACTACGCAGACCGCCGAGCGCGGCGGTGGCCACCACGCCCGCCAGTGCCACGCCGAGCACCAGCACCAGTCCCGGCCGGTAGCCGGCCAGTGTTGCCGCCGGTGTCGTGCCGTGGGTGTTGGCGCCGATCACCACGGTGACCACGGCCAGCGTGATCGCGCCGCCCACCTGGAACGCGGTCTGCACCAGGCCGGACGCCAGACCCTGCTCGTCGTCGGCGACGCCGCTGGTGGCCTGGATGTTGAGCGCGGGGAATGCCAGCGCGAACCCGAGGCCGAGCAGCAGCATGCTGGGCAGGATCAGCAGCGGGTAGTTCGGGTGCGCGTCGATCCGCAGGAACAACGCGTAGCCCAGCGCGAGTGACGTCAACCCCGCCGTCACGACGGGAGCGGCGCCGAACCGGTTGACCAGTGCGCCCGCCCTCGGCCCGCCGAACGCCACGATCAGGCCCGCAGGCAGGAACGCCAACGCCATGCTCAGCGGGCTCCAGCCCAGCAGTGACTGGAGGTACAGGGTGCCGATGAACTGGAAGCCGATGTACGAGCCGAACATCACCATGGCCGCGATGTCGGCCGCGATCACCGAACGGTTGCGCAGGATGCCCAACCGCAGCAGCGGATGCGCCACCCGCTGCTCGACCAGCACGAACGCGGTGACGAGCACCGCAACCAGCGCGAACGAGACGAGCGTGCGCACGGAACCCCAGCCGGCCTGCGGCGCGGACACCACCGTGAACACCAGCAGGAGCAGGGCCGTCGTGCTGAGCACCGCGCCGACCACGTCGTAGTTGCGCGCGCCCTCGTGCCGGCCGCCGTCCGGGATCAGC
>DATBDL010000348.1:0-3739 GCA_036269975.1 Pseudonocardiaceae bacterium
AGGGGTTCGATCGCCTGGTCCACTCTGCGCTCCCGTGCTTGCAGGCCGTGCATCGCGCGGCAGCACGATAAACAGTAACCTCACAAAATTCGCAAGGCGAGCCGATGTGAGATCTTCGTTACGCGGGTGTGGCCGGATATGCCAACACGTCGGACATGTCGGACGCCCAGACGTCCTCTCAGGTCACTCCGGCCAGTTCGCCGGGCGCTTCTCGAAGAAGGCGGCCATCCCCTCGCGGGCGGCACCGGTCTGGGACGACTCGGCCATCACGTCGGTGGCCAGCCGGTACGCGTCGGCCTCACCGAGCGACAGCTGTTCGTACAGCGTGGTCTTGCCGAGTGCCTTCGACGCACGGCTGCCACGGGTGGCCCTGGTGAGCAGGTCGTGCACGGCGTCGTCGAGCTCGGCGTCCGGCACGACCCGGTTCACCAGGCCCCAGTCCTCGGCCGTCGCCGCCGTGATCACGTCGCCGGTATAGGCCAACTCGGCGGCCCGCTTGCGGCCGATGTTGCGGGCGATCGCGACCATCGGGGTGTGGCAGAACCAGCCGCCCTTGCCACCGGGCGCGGCGAAACCAGCCGACTCGGCCGCGACCGCGAGGTCGCACGTGGCGACCAACTGGCACCCGGCAGCCGTGGCCAGGGCGTGCACGCGGGCCACGACCGGCTGCGGCACCGACTGGATCAGGTCCATCAGCTCGGTGCACGTCGCGAGCAGGTGACTCACCGATTCGACGTCGGCGTCCGCGATGTCGGCGAAATCGTGGCCGGCACAGAAGACCGGGCCGTTGCCGGCCAGGATGACGCCGCTCGCGTCACTCGCGCCGACCTTGCCGAACGCCTCGATCAGCTCGCGCAGGTGCGCGAGGGACAGTGCGTTGCGGCGGGCCGGCCGGTTCATGGTGATCGTCGCGAAGCCCGCGTCCTGGGTCACCAGGACGTTCTCCCATGCCATGTCGACCTCCTGCTCACTCCACGGTAGCCGCGAGCGCCAGAAAACGAGCACCGACGCCCGTGATGTCGTCGGCGGTCCAGGACATCGCGGCGTCGGCGACGGTCACCTCGGCCACCGCCATGCCCGGCACGTCGGCGTTGCTCCAGCCGCCGACGAACCAGGTCTTCTCCCGTTCCGCCAACGCCAACGCGGCGGCGTCGAGCGTGTCGGCCGGGAACGGCAGCCACAGCCGGAACTGGTGCGTGTGCGGCGGATCGGGATGGATGCGCGCGCCGGGCAACGTGGCCAGCGCTGCCGCGACCGTACGGGCATGCCGCACCTGGTCCGGGAGCAGCGCCACCCGGTCGGTGAGGCCGGCGAGCGCGGACAGGACGGCGGGCCACTGCTGGAAGACGTTGCCGCCGTAGCGGTGTCGCCACGCGCGGGCGTAGGCGATCAGCTCCGCGGTGCCGGCGAGGGTAGCGCCGCTGAACGCGCCGACCGACTTGTAGAACGACACGTAGGTGCTGTCGGCGAGCGCGGCGATCTCGGCCGGCGAATGTTCGAGGTACGGGACGCAGTCCCAGATCCGTGCGCCGTCGAAGTGCACCCGCGCGCCGCGACGCCGTGCCTGCGCGGCCACGGCGACCAACTCGTCCCAGGCCGGGAGCACGAAACCGGCGTCCCGCAGCGGCAGTTCGACCACGAGCGTGCCGAACGGCTCGTCCAGTTCGGCGACCTCGGCCGCGGTGGCGTTGCGGGGCGCGGTGGTCGGCCACACGGCGCGCAGGCCGGTCAGGGCCGCGTACGCGTGCCGCTCGTGGACCTCCTGATGCCCGAGCGGGTGCAGTGCGACGGTCGGGTTGCCGGTCTTGTCGGCGCCGTAACGCAGGGCGACCTGCTGGGCCATCGTGCCGGTCGGGAAGTAGGCGGCGGCCTCGGTCCCGAGCTGTGCGGCGATGTGGTCCTCCAGTTCGCGCACCGGACCGTCGCCGTAGTAGTCGGGCGGGCGGTCCAGGTCGGTGCGCGCCGTGATGACGGCGAGCTGCTCCCGCATGGTCGGCGGGCGGACGCCGGACAGTAGCCGCTCGCTGGCCCGCATCGCCGCAACGCGCTGTTCCCGCGAAATATCGTTCACCGTTCGATCATGGCAGTCGCTACCGTGTGCCGGTGTCGAATACCGAGGCGCTGCTGGCCGCGTACGACGAGCAGGTGCGCCCCGCCGAGACCAGGAACCTGCCGCTCGGCGCCCACGCCGAGCAGGACGGGCCGGTCGTGCGCGTAGTCGGGACGCACCACCGCGGCTTCGTCACCGGTCCGCCCGACCTCGGCGTCGACGGCGTCGAATTGGACAGGTTGATCGAACGGCAGCGGGATTACTTCGCCGCTCGTGACGAGTCGGTCGAGTGGAAGACACGAGGACATGACCTGCCGGCCGGCCTGCCGAAACGGCTGGTGGCGGCCGGTTTCGTCGCCGAGCCACGGGAGACGGTGCTGATCGGCTCGGCCGCCGCGCTGGCCGCCCCGGTGACGGTGGACGGCGTCACGGTGCGGGAGGTCGTCGACGACGAGGACATGCGGCGGATCGCCGCGATGTCGTCCGAGGTCTGGGACACCGACCGCGGTTGGATGGCGGCGGAGTTGATCGAGCGGGACAGGGAGCGGACCGTCGTCGTGGTCGCGGAGGTTGAAGGTCGCGTGGTGTCGTCGGCGCGGTTGGTGTTCGAGCCGGACACCGAGTTCGCCGGACTGTGGGGTGGAGCGACGCTGTCCGCATGGCGGGGCAAGGGCATCTATCGGGCGCTCGTCGCGTATCGGGCGCAGGTCGCGACAGCGCGCGGCACCCGCTACCTCCAGGTCGACGCGACCGACGACAGCCGGCCGATCCTGCGGCGGTTGGGTTTCACGGCCGTGACGACTACGACTCCGTACGTCTGGCCTTCCTAGCCTCGCCCGATGAACGGCATGGTGGTCGCTGTGATCGTGAGGAACTGGACGTTCGCGTCGAGTGGAAGCGCGGCCATGTAGGTGACCGCGTCGGCGACGTGCCGTGCGTCGAACGTGGGTTCCGGACGGATCGAGCCGTCGGCCTGTGGCGCGCCGGTGCTGATCATGGTGGTGAGCTCGGTAGCGGCGTTGCCGATGTCGATCTGGCCACACGCGATGCCGAACGGCCGGCCGTCCAGGGAGAGCGACTTCGTCAGGCCGGTGACGGCGTGTTTCGTCGCCGTGTAGGCGATGCTGCCGGGACGTGGGCTGTACGCGGAGATCGAGCCGTTGTTGATGATCCGGCCGCCGGACGGCTGTTGGGTGCGCATGATGGCGAACGCGGCGCGGGCGCAGAGGAACGAGCCGGTCAGGTTGGTGTCGACGGTCGCTCGCCAGGTGTCGACGGAGACCTCGTCCGGCAGGAGAGGCCGGCCGGACATGCCGGCGTTGTTGACGAGCAGGTCGAGTCGGCCCCATTTGTCCTGGACCGTGGCGAACAGTGCGGCTACCTTGGCTTCGTCGGTGACGTCGGTCGGTACGACGAGGGCGGTGTCACGGCCGGCCGCGGTTTCGCGTAGTCGTTCGGCGCGCCGGCCGGCGAGGGCTACCTGGTAACCGGCATCGAGCAGGGCGTTGGCGATGGTCCTGCCCAGTCCACTGCCGGCGCCGGTCACCACAGCGATCTTGGTCATGCCAACCACACTGGCACTGGGGGCGTCACCCGATCGAGTTGGGGTGCCCCCGGCTGGCGGATGGTCCTTGTCGGTTGGTGGCTGACAGGCTCGACGCGACTGGTGTGCTACTAGCAGAGGCAGCC
>DATBDL010000349.1:0-13536 GCA_036269975.1 Pseudonocardiaceae bacterium
GCGAACGCCCGCGACATCGACGCCTGACCCCGGCCGATCAGCCCCTCGAAGCCGGACACCTCGTCGTCCTCCCTGGCCAGGAACAGCCAGCCGAGCAGGTAGACCGTCACGCCGCCGCCGTAGAACGCACTGACCACCAGCGCGATCCGCACGATGACCGGGTCGATCCCGTACCGGCGACCGATCCCGGCCGCCACGCCGGCGACGACCCGACCATGCAGCGGTCGACGCGGCCGGGTGGCCACGAAGTCCTTCACCGTCTCCTCGAAGTTGATCGAGGAACTCCCCTGTGTCGTACTCACGGGACAGAGCATCGCTCGATGTGGGCCCACGCGACATCCGGGACGCCCCCGAGAGTCCCCTGGTTTCGTCGGGGCGATCCCGGATGAAACCGGCGCCGCGGCATGTGACCCTGTACTGGTGAGCGACGTCAGGACAGCCGGCCGCCGCAGGTTCCGGCGGGAAACGCTGCGGCTGCGGCCCGATGGCACGCCGGCCATGCGGCGACACCGCACCGGCCGGGTGCTCGCCGGCGTGTCCAGCGGACTCGCCGACCACCTCGGCGTGAAGGTGCTGTGGGTGCGGGCGGCGTTCGCCCTGCTCGCGGCCTGTGCCGGCGCCGGGCTGTTCGCCTACGCGATGTTCTGGGTCTTCGTGCCGCAGGAGTCGGTCACCGCGGCCGAGCACCGGCCGTCGTCGCAGGAGCGGCAGCAGGCGTTCGGCCTCATCGCGCTGGGCATCAGCATCACGGCCGCCGTGGGCACGCTGTCCGGGGTCGTCAGCACGTGGGTCTCGGTCCCGGTCGGCGTTGCGCTGACCGGTGCCGCCGTGGTGTGGCAGGAGGCGGACGCGGCGCAGCGGCGCCGGTGGGTACAGGGCGCGCGGTCGGGCGTGTCGGGCGTGGTGATCGGCGGCGGTGGGCGCAGCGCGCTCGTACGAGTGGGCACCGGGGTGTTCCTGGTGCTGGTCGGCATCGGTGTCGTCCTGCTGCGCAGCACGACGTTCGGTCAACTCCAGATCGCGCTGGCCGCCGTGCTGGCCACGCTGGTCGGCGTCGCGGTGTTGACCGTGCCGTGGTGGTTGCGCCTGGTCCAGGACCTGAGCGAGGAGCGCCGCGCGCGTATCCGGACCGAGGAACGCGCCGAGATCGCCGCCCACCTGCACGACTCGGTGCTGCAAACGCTTGCGCTGATCCAGAAGCAGCCGGACGTGTCACGCGAGGTACTGCGGCTGGCCCGTGGCCAGGAACGGCAGCTACGCGGTTGGCTCTACGGCCCGGACGGCTACGGCGGTATCGACGGAGCACGCGGCAACCCCGGCCCGACCACGCTGTCGCAGGCGATCGCCGAGGCGTGCGGCGAGGTCGAGGACACGTTCGCCATCGCGGTCCGCCCGGTCGTCGTCGGCGACAGCCAGATGGACAAGGACCTCGGAGCGCTCGTCATGGCCACCCGCGAGGCGACCGTCAACGCGGCCAAGCATTCCGGTGCCGCCGAGGTCAGCGTGTACGCCGAGGTCGAGCCGGAGAACGTGACGGTGTTCGTACGCGATCGGGGCAAGGGTTTCGACCCGGACGAGGTGTCACCGGACCGACACGGGCTCGCCGACTCGATCCGGGGGAGGATGGAGCGGCACGGTGGCACGGTCGGCCTGCGGACCACGGTCGGCCAGGGCACCGAGGTGCAGTTGACGATGCCGCGAGCGGCAGTGGGCGCGAGGAGCGGGAACTGATGGCGGACAACAAGGACGACAAGCCCGTACGGGTGTACCTGGTGGACGACCATGCGCTGTTCCGCGCCGGCGTACGCGCCGAACTGGACAACCTCACCGACGACGTCGAGGTCGTCGGTGAGGCGGGCTCGGTGGCCGAGGCCGTCGTCGGCATCGCCCACACCACGCCGGACGTCGTGTTGCTCGATGTGCACATGCCGGACGGCGGCGGAGCCGAGGTGTTGCGCCGCATCCGGCCGGAACTGCCGGACGTGGTGTTCCTCGCGCTGTCGGTGTCGGACGCGGCGGAGGACGTGATCGCCGTGATCCGGGCGGGCGCCCGTGGCTACGTCACCAAGACGATCTCCAGCCGCGAACTGGTCACGGCCATCGCGCGTGTCGCCGTCGGCGACGCGGTCTTCTCGCCCCGACTGGCCGGATTCGTGCTGGACGCGTTCGCCGACCGTCCCGGTGCGGCCCCGATCAGCGACCCGGACCTCGACCTGCTGACGCCACGCGAACGCGACGTCCTGCGTCTGCTGGCCCGTGGCTACGCGTACAAGGAGATCGCGTCCGAGCTGTTCATCTCGGTGAAGACGGTGGAGACGCACGTGTCGAGCGTGCTGCGCAAGACCCAGCTTTCCAACCGCTACGAACTCTCCCGCTGGGCCACCGACCGCAGGCTCGTCTGAGGAGTCGCCGTCACGGACCTACGCCGCGAAAGGGCCACCCCGACCAGCACGATCGCCATACCGGCCACGATCCGCGGGTTCAGCGACTCGTGCAGGAAGAACCCGCCGAGCAGCACGGACACCACCGGCAGCAGGTAGCCGACGGACGTGGCGGTCGTCACGCCCTCGTCGATGATCAACCGGTTGTTCAGCACGAAAGCCGCACCGGTGCCCGCGATCCCGAGAATCGTCACCGCCACCAACGGCCCGACACCGAGCCGGATCGGTTCCAGGCCACCCGTGAACGGCACCGCGGCCGCCACCAGCACCACACCGCCGGAGAGCTGGGAGACGGACATCGCCACCGGGGACAGCGTGCCGACGAGGTAGCGGCCGATCCACGCGTAGCTCACGGCGTAGCTGATCGCGGCCACCAGGCAGGCCAGCGCGCCCCAGCTCGCCAGCCCGGCGGCGTGCCACGGCGCGAAGATCACCAGCGTGCCGGCGAAACCGAGCAGCAGCCCGGTCAGCCGAACCACGCCGAGTTGCCGCTCGGTGCCGATGACGAGCGTGATCAGCAGTGCCCAGAGCGGGGTGGTCGCGTTCAACACGCCGGCCACCCCGGAGTCGACACTGCGCTCGCCGAGCCCGAAGAGCGTGAACGGAATCGCGTTCCCGAACAACGCCGGCACGATCATCTTCAGCCAGGTGGCGCGGTCCCGAGGCAGCCGAGTATGCGTGAAGATGGCCAGCACCATGATCACCGAGCAGCCGAGCACCAGCCGGACGAGCGCGATCTGGATCGGCGAGAGCCCGGTCAGCGCCATCTTGATCCACAGGAAGCTGGAACCCCAGATCAGCGCCAGTGAGCAGAACCGAACGAGGCTGCCGAACGACCGCACGTCCCCTCCCAACCATCGCGTTGCGCTCACACTGTGCGCCCGATGGAAACGTAAGGACAAGCGAAATCTCCTTCTGATCGGTTAAGCATCGCTGTAAGGTCGAGTGATGCTGGACGTGCGCAGGCTCAGGGTGCTCAGATCGGTCGTGACCAGCGGTTCCATCAGCGCGGCAGCCGCCAATCTCGGCTACACGCCGTCGGCGGTGAGCCAGCAGTTGGCCGTGCTGGAGAAGGAGGTGCGGATCAGGCTGCTGGAGAAGGCGGGCAGAGGCGTCCGCCCCACGGCCGCCGGCAGGCTGCTGGCCAGGCACGCCGACGAGATCATGGGCCGAATCACAGCGGCCGAGAACGAACTGGCAGACCTGCGATCCGGCCGGGCGGGCCGACTGCGGGTGCACTACTTCGCGACGGCGGGCGCGGCACTGGTCCCACCGGCCGTCGCCGCGTACAGCAGCCGGTATCCGGGTGTGCAGTTGGATCTGCGGCTGCACGAACCGGCCTACAGCGTCGATCACACGGTCGAGGGAAAAGCGGACATCCAGTTGGTGGTCCTGCGGCCGGCGGAGGCAGGACGGCCGATTCCGAGTGTTTCCCTGGTGCATTTGCTGGACGATCCGTATCACGCGGTGTTGCCGCGTGGGCACCGATTGGCCGGCCAGGAGGCGGTGGAGTTGATAGAGTTGTCGGACGATCCGTGGGTGGACAACGAATACGCACCGGGTCAGTGCCGCCAGATCATGATGGACGCATTCGCGGCGGCGGGTTTCGTGCCCAATTTCGTGGTCGAGTCGGACGATTATGCGACGGCACAGGGCTTCGTAGCGGCAGGCATGGGCGTGACGATGCTGCCGGGTCTGGGTTTGGGCACGGTACATCCGGGCGTGGCTGTCAGGCCCATGAGCAATCCGAGGCCGGTGCGGCACATCTATGCGGCAGTGGCGGACGCGGTCGCCGACCAGCCGGCGGTACGAGGGATGGTGGCGGCGTTGTTGGCCGCGGCCCGCAGCCCTGGTGGACAGACAGCTCGACCTGCGGAGTGAGAGCTGCCTCAGCCGTGTCGAACCGGTTTGCCGACCACCGAGAAGTCGTTGATCAGAATCGAGCCGTTCTGCGACACGAACTGCACATTGTAGAAATCATCCGTCGTCGGACCCTGCGCGGGATTCAGCTTGATCCGCGCCAACACCGCGTTCGGACCGTGCGGCGTCGCCCCGTCCAACTGCACGTTCTGGACCGCCTGCCACGTCTGCTGATACTTCCCGAAACCGCCGCTGCGGGCCTGCTCCGCCGGCGTCAACAACCCCCACGCCTGCGCCGGATCGTCCGGTAAGAACCCGAGATACGTATGCAGCACCGCCATCATCGCCTGCGCGGTCAACTGACCCGGCCCCGGCGTGATCGCCGTCGTGGTCATGTCCGCCGGGTTGGCGTCGCTGGACCACGTCGTCGTCGGCGCCACCGGAGCCGCCGCAGGCTCGGTCGCCGGCGGTTCGCTGGCCGCCGTCTGGTCGAGCACGCCCGGATCGGCCGCGGCGTGGTCGCCGCTCGTGTCCACGAACGCGTTCGCCACGAGAATGCCGATCACGGCCGCCACGATGATCGCCAACGCGGTGAGCAATCGCTTGCGCCACACCGGCGTGATCATCGACCCGATTCCGGCCGACCCGGCCGGCTGCGGTCGCATGCCACCCGGTGGCGTTACCGGGTAGGCCGGCCGCTGCGGTGGTGGCGGCTGCTGCCACGTCCGCACGGTCTGCACGTTCGGGTCCGGCATGGCCCGCAGATCCGGCCGTGGCGGCGTATTTGGGCCCTGCTCGACGACCGCCGTCGGCCCGGACGTCAGCCCGATCGCGGACTGACCCGCGCCGATCGCGGTCAGCGCCCGGCACGCCTCGGCCATCGTCGGCCGGTCGTCCGGCATCGGCCGCAGCATGTGCATCAACAGTGCCGTGAGCGGGCCCGCCTTGCGCGGCGGGATGGTCCGACACGCGGCAACGGCGTGCAACAGCGCGAGCGTGTTGTCACCGAGGCCGAACGGCGGTTGGCCCTCCACTGCCGCGTACACCGTCGACGCCAGCGAGAACACGTCCGACGGCGGCCCAGGGTTCTCGCCCTTCGCCACCTCGGGCGCCAGGTAGGCAGGGGTACCGGCGAGCATGCCGGTCGCCGTCACCGTGACGTCGCCGGTCGCTCTTGAGATGCCGAAGTCGGTGATCTTGACCGTGCCGTCCTCGGCCAGCAGCACGTTGCCCGGCTTGATGTCACGGTGCACGATGCCGGCCGCGTGCGCCGCCGTCAGGGCCGTCGCCACCTGGGCGCCGATCCTGGCCACCTCGGCCGGCGACAGGGGTCCGCGCTCGTCCAGCACGGCCGAGAGGCTCTTGGACGGCACGTACTCCATGATCAGCACCGGTTGTCCCGCGTCCTCGACCACGTCGTAGACGGCGACCGCGTTGGGGTGCTGCAAGCGCGCCGCGATGCGACCCTCCCGCATCGCCCGCTCCCTGGCCTCGTGCGCCTCGCCGGCGGACAGGCCGGGCTGCAACAGCAGTTGCTTGAGTGCGACGGTGCGGTGCAGGCGTTCGTCGTGTGCCTGCCAGACCACGCCCATCGCTCCACTACCGATGTGTTCGGTCAACCGGTAGCGGTCGGCGATGAGCCGACCTACCTCAGTCACCAAGGCTCCCGACTTCGTCCGACGTAGCTGGAGTGCACCCTAACGGGTGAGGGTGCGATGACTGGTCGGTATGTCACCGGACCTTAAGGTTTTACGTTCTTCGTACCACCCGCGACTGTCGTGACCGCAGTCGTGACGGTTGCCGTGACCGTGGTGGTCGTCGTCGTGGTCACCGGCGGCGTGGTGGTCACCGTCGTCGTGGGTGCATCGGTCGTGGTCGGCGTCGTCGTCTCCACCGTCCTGGTGTGCGGCGTCGTGGTCGGCGTCAGGGCCACCAGGTCCGGCTGGTTCAACGGCACCTGCTGGTAACCGCCCGGCGTGGTTGGACCCGAGTTGCCCGGAGGCTGCGGATTCGGCGTCGGCGTACGGTCGAACACCCCGCTGACCAGCAGAATCCCCGCCAGCAGCGCGACGGCGGCGATGCCGATTCCGGCCAGCACCATCGGCCGCCGGTTGGGTGCCGGCCGCCTCGGCCGTACCGGCGGCATGCTCCGACGGGTGCCTGGCTCCGCGTATCCGCCGGCCAAGGTCGTCACGGCCCTGGTCTGATCGGCCATCCCGGCGAACGGCAGGCCGGGCGTGATCGCGGTGGCCGCCGCCATGCCGGCCAGGGTGTCCTGGCTGATCGGCTTGATGTCCGGGCGGCTGCCCCTGGCCACGGTGTCCAGCCAGTACGCGGCGGTGGTCGCGGTGGGCCGCTGGTCGGGGTCGGCATTGAGCAGGTGCACCAGGACGTCGGTGAGCAGCCCGGCCCGGCGCGGTGGCGTGATCCGGCCGGCCGCGACCGCGTGCAGCAGGCTGAGCGTGTTCTCGCTCAGCCCGAACGGCGGCATGCCCTCCACCGCCGCGTACAGCGTGGAACCGAGCGAGAAGACGTCCGACGGTGCTTCCGGGTCGCGTCCGTAGGCCACTTCCGGCGCCAGGTACGCGGGAGTTCCGGCGATCAGCCCGGTCTTGGTGACCGACACGTCCCCGGTCGCCCTGGAGATGCCGAAGTCGGTGATCTTGACGATGCCTTCCTCGCCGAGCAGCACGTTCGCCGGTTTGATGTCGCGGTGCACGATGCCGGCGGCGTGCGCGGCCACCAGCGCGTGCGCCACCTGGGCGCCGATCCGGGCGACCTCCTCCGGCGGCAGCAACTTGCGCCGGGTCATCTCGGCGGCCAGGCTGAGCGACGGCACGTACTCCATCACCAGCCACGGCGCGTCGTCCTCGTCGACCACGTCGAACACGCTGACCGCGTTCGGGTGGTGCAGGCGGGCGGCGATCCTGCCCTCGCGCATGGCGCGCTGACGGGCCTCCTCCGCCTCGGCCGGGTCGAGGCCCAGCTCCAGCCGCAACTGCTTGACGGCGACCGCGCGTCGCAGCCGCTCGTCGTACGCCTGCCAGACGACGCCCATCGCGCCGCTGCCGATCCGCCGGTCCAAGCGGTATCGGCCGCCGACGACGCGTCCTTCTTCAGAGGTCACCCGAGAGCCCCCAACGAGGTCGTGATTCGCGCCGGCAAGTGCCCACCTTCGGCCGGCCAGCGCTGCCGGTTGTGGGACAGGTACCCGGTTGAGTCACGGGGCACACGCTAGGGGGTTCACGCCCTGTGCCCGGATTCACCCTGGTCTCGCCCGGATGGTGTAACGCCTCGGGTGCACAGGCTACCCGAAACCTCAGCCTCGTTGGGCCGACAGCAGCTCAGCGCCATCGATCAGGGGACTGCTACCGTCCGTGACGTTCAGTAGTTCGACCGCTCGGATCCACGTGCCGTCCGGTTGGAGCAGTCGAATGACGGCCTGCACCGAATCGGATGACACCTGTTGGATGCTCTCGATGTCGATCTGTGACACCGAGTTCCATGCCTGGTCGAAGCCGTCGGTGTCGGTGGCGAGCAAGGTGGGATCGATCAGCGTCGACGCCTGGCTGGGGTCGGTACGTACCAGTTGATAGAAGGCCCGGACGAGCGCGGCGGCGCTCGGCGCCCCGTTCTGATGGTCAGGGGCCGGTGCCTGCACGGTCATCGGTGGTGTTGTCGCCGGTGCGCTGCCCACGATGGTGCCGACAGCGCGCCCGGAGGCCACCCCCGGCGGCGACGTGGGCGCGGCGACGCGCTGGCCGGCCAGTTGCGCGGCAACGGTGTCCGGCCGCAGCGCGCCGACGCCGGTCAGGACGGTCGTCGTAGCCGTCTTCGGCGCGGCGGTCGGCGGGCGGTGATGGGTCAACGTGGCGGCGGCGACCATCGAGCCGCAGAGCGCGAGCGACCCGAGGGCGAGCCCGGCCATCTTGGCGCCGCGAGCCAGCCAGCCGCGGTGCTCGATGGCATCATCGTCGTCGTCGGGCCCGAGCAGGCCCTCGACGAACTGGACGGTGTCGGCTTCCTCCGCCCGCTGGTCGGTTTCCAGGGCGGACGGGATCCGAACCGGACCCTGTTGGCGTCGGATGAGATCCACTACCGTGATCGAGCCGGTCTGGTGTCGCCGATGTCCGTTGGTCGGACGATCCACGCGGTGCCTCCGTGCGTGTTGTGTTCGGGGCAACTCGTACCGTGTGACAGAGGTCCGATGCCAGTACCTGTCGGCAGATCACCCATCTGTGGCGACAAACGGTCGCGGTCTGTCACTCACTTGGAGCAGTGCCCGCTATACCAATACCGAACGAACCGCTCCACCGCCCACCCACAACCCAGCAAGTTATCCACACCCGTCAGTAACCCAGTCCCACTCCCCACCCAATTGGACTAGTCTTGACTCAAGGGGACCCCCTTTGCGCGCGAAGGCAGTCTGACCCAAAAATGCGAATAAGATTCAAATAGTTGGCCGTGGGATCGTGCGCGACGATTGCATCGGGCCTCTCGGACTGCCGTGCGGGGCATGCAAGTTGCGCGATGCGCTCCGTCAACCGCCCGGATTGGTGATCTTGGGATCGCCCGTCAGTGTGAACTGCAGTGTCGTCTGTTGGGTGCTCGTCGTGCCGTCCTTGTTGACGACCCGCAGCACGCTCACCGTCAACCCACTGCTCGGATCGAGCGAAATGCTCTGAATCCGGATCGTCGACACATCGCCGTATTTCTGGCGAATGAGCGCGACCGCGTCGTCGTGCACCGTCTGGTCGGTCAGGTCCGCCGCCGCCTGCGCGTTCGACGTGACCTCCGCGAAGAACGTCTGCGTCTTCTTGAGCAGTTTCGTCGGATCTATCACCGGCTCGCCACCGGTCACCGACGTCACCACGGGTGGCAGCGTCGCGATCACCGGAGCGGCAGTCGTCGGCGCACCAACGGAAACCGCACGCCGCCGAGGCACGAGCCGGGACGTCTGGCCGACCGCAACGACCCCTGTGCTCGTCGTCACGCGTTCGACGACCGGCCGGACGCTGCTCGCCCCACCGATCGCCGCCAGCGGCATCCCGTTCGGAAACACCGGCAGCGCCACGGTCTGATCCGTCGACCGCATCGGCCCGACCATCACCGCGCCCACCGCGACCAATCCCAACAACGCCGCCGCGGACGCCACGATCGTGAACCAGGCCGCCCGCCGCCAGGTGCGCGGTGGCGTGACGGACGCCGGAATGGTGCCCAGATTGAACATCCGCAGCCCGATCGACCCGGAGTCCAGCAACGGATCGACCGGCGGCCGCCGCCGCGCCGAATCATCCAGCACGGAACCGGCCGACGGCACGTCAGCCACCGGCCCGACCTCCGCCCGCGCGTGCCGGGTCGCCCGCCGCCTGGCCCACCCCGAGCCGGCCGAACCGATCCCCGACGATGCCGTCCCAGAAAACCCGGAAGACGGCGTCCCGGAAGACCGGGTCCCGGAAGACCCGGACGATGCCCGCCCTGCCGAAAACACCCCTGCCGACACCAGCACCACCGCTCCCACACCGCGCCGATGCCGCCCGACCGCTCGCTCCGGGTTTCCCGCGGAGACCGTTCCGCTGCCCATGTTCCCGTGACCCCTGTTCCCCGACTTCCTGACGCCGAACCACGCTCGAACCGACGTGATTCACCGTCTGGTGTGAGTCGACGAACCGATTGGCCGCAGGTGGTCACGCTGTGTGATCATCAGACGTGAGCGAGGGTCATGTCGGCGACGAACGGGGAACATTTGCGCAAGGGTAAGCGGGCTGACCGAATCCGGCCGGGTGAGTGGCGGGTGTCACGCCCGCTTCCACCCGGACGAGTGACGAGTGTCGAAGTGTGCCGAGGTCAGCCGCCCGTACGGAACTTCTCGCGGGTCGACTGGAGCGCCTTCATGGCCACGGCACCGGTGCCGGCGCTGAGGATGACCGCCAACACCTCCGTGAAACCGTTGCCGGTGGCCATCAACAACGCGAGCAGCCCGGCCGCCGTCGTGCCGCCGGCCAGTGCCCACCTGCCCCGCACGTACGCTGCGATCGGTTCACCGCCGGCCCGCTTGTTGGCCGCCGAGCCCAGTAGGGCCAGGTAGCCGTCGTGCGCGAGCGCCGCGACGAGACCCGCCAGCGCGATGATCACGGCAATGAGTTCGAACATGTCTCCAGTGTGCTCTCGTCGCCGGCCGGCCCGCCATCGGTGATCACCCCGAGCCGACCCTGAGACCTGCCACAGTCGAGCTGACACGACACGAGCCGACACGCCGAAACCGCGTCGAACCCGAGCCGCTCAGCGGCCGAGCCGCCCCCGCCCCAGATTGAGCAGCACCATCGCCAGTTGCCGCCCCTCCGGCCCCAGTTCCCGGTACCGCGCCAGCACGTCCATCTCCCTGCTCACCACGATCCGCGTCCCGCCGGACGCCATCCGCGTCGCGCCGATCATCTTGGACACTTCGGTCCGCCGCTTGACCAGGCGCAGGATCTCGGAGTCGAGGCTGTCGATCTCGGCCCGCAGTTCGCCGATCTCGGGCGGGCTGGGCAGGCGCGCTCCGACCGGTTCGAGCGGCTCTGCGTTCATGGCGGTCATGTGGTCCTCCGGGTCTTCGCGGGGAGTCCGGTCCGGGACCTGACGAAGCCCCGGTGTCCGTGTGGACTCCGGGGCTCTGGTGGTCGTACGTGCGTCAGGCAACCACGGGAGCCGGAGTCCGGTTCCCGTAAAAAAACTCGTACGAGGTTGGCCGCGTGCGCACCGCCTTATCCTCGCACACGGACGCCACGATGGGCCAACTCGTTGTGTGCGCGGCCCGATGTCCGACCGGGCGGGTACGGTTACTGGACAATGAGCGCGCTGTTTGATCTGCCTGGAGACACACTGCCCGCCCGTCGTCCGTCCAGCCGGGGAAACCTGCTGGACGACCTGAATCCACAGCAGCGGGACGCGGTCACGCACACCGGTTCGCCGCTGCTCGTGGTGGCTGGCGCGGGCTCCGGCAAGACACGGGTGCTGACCCGTCGCATCGCCTACCTGCTGGCCGAGCGGCACGTGCACCCCGGCCAGATCATGGCGATCACGTTCACCAACAAGGCCGCCGCCGAGATGAAGGAGCGGGTCACCGACCTGGTCGGGCCGCGTGCGCGGGTGATGTGGGTGTCCACGTTCCACTCGGCGTGCGTGCGACTGCTCCGTCGTGAGGCCAAGACCCTCGGCATGGGGTCGAACTTCTCGGTGTACGACGCGGACGACACCCGTCGCCTCATCACGCTCGTGGCCCGCGACCTGGATCTCGACCCCAAGCGCTACGGGGTCCGCACACTCGCCGCGCACGTGTCGAACCTGAAGAACGAGCTGATCGACGTCGAGTCGGCCGCTGCCGCCGCCACCAACGACATCGAGCGCCGCACCGCCGAGGTCTACGCCAGCTACCAGCAGCGACTGTCGCTGGCCAACGCGATGGACTTCGACGACCTGATCATGCGCACGGTCGAACTGCTGCGCGCGTTCCCGGACACCGCCGAGCACTACCGTCGCCGCTTCCGCCACGTACTCGTCGACGAGTACCAGGACACCAACCACGCCCAGTACTCGCTGATCCGCGAGCTGGTCGGCCCAGGCGACGCCGAGCCGGGCGAGCTGTGTGTCGTCGGTGACGCCGACCAGTCCATCTACGCCTTCCGTGGCGCCACGATCCGCAACATCGTGGAGTTCGAGCGGGACTATCCACAGGCCCGCACGATCATGCTGGAGCAGAACTACCGGTCGACGCAGACCATCCTGTCCGCCGCCAACGCGGTCATCGCGCGCAACCCGGACCGGCGGGACAAACGGCTGTGGACCGAGTCCGGTGACGGCGCGAAGATCGTCGGCTATGTCGCGGACAACGAGCACGACGAGGCCGCGTTCGTCGCAGGCGAGATCGACCGGCTGGTGGACGCCGGTGACGCGATCAACGCCGACATCGCCGTCTTCTACCGCACGAACAACCAGTCACGGGTGTTCGAGGAGATCTTCATCCGGCTCGGACTGCCCTACCGCGTCGTCGGCGGCGTGCGGTTCTACGAGCGGCGCGAGGTCCGCGACATGCTCGCCTACCTGCGCACACTGGCCAATCCGGAGGACACGGTCAGCCTGCGGCGCATTCTGAACGTGCCGAAACGGGGCATCGGCGACCGGGCCGAGGCCGTGGTCGCCGAGTTCGCGGAACAGCAGCGGATCTCGTTCGCGGCGGCACTGCGCCAGGCCGCCGAGGATCGGCTGCCGATGCTCAATCCCCGCTCCCGCAACGCGATCGCCGGTTTCGTCGAGCTGATGGACGAGCTACGGCTGATGGTCGACGCCGGTGTCGAGGTGGCCGAGATCGCCGAGGCCGTGATCGAGCGCACCGGCTACCGCGCCGACCTGGAGGCCAGCGACGATCCGCAGGACGCCGGCCGGCTGGACAACCTGACCGAGCTGGTCACGGTGGCCCGCGAGTTCGCCGCCGCCGAGGCCGGCGCCCCGATCCTGGACGGCGAGGCTGAGACCCCGGTCCAGGGCACGCTGGCGGCGTTCCTGGAACGGGTGTCGCTGGTCGCCGACTCCGACTCGGTGCCCGATTCCGACGACGGCGTCGTCACCCTGATGACCCTGCACACCGCGAAGGGCCTCGAGTTCCCTGTCGTGTTCCTGACCGGCTGGGAGGACGGCATCTTCCCGCACCTGCGGGCGCTGTCCGACCCGACCGAACTGGCCGAGGAACGCCGCCTCGCCTACGTCGGCATCACCAGGGCGAGGCAGCGGCTGTACCTGTCGCGGGCGCTGGTCCGCTCGGCGTGGGGCCAGCCGATGACCAACCCGGCATCCCGGTTCCTGGACGAGATCCCGAGTGACCTGATCGAGTGGCGGCGCACCGAACCGGACCGCTCGGCGCCCACCGCACGGTCGACGTGGCGACGCGGCGGCAACGACTCGGCGCAGGCCGGGATCGCCGAACGCGGCATGCGGACCACCCCGTTCAAGGGCTGGCAGGACACGCCGTCGATCAAGCTGGACGTGGGCGACCGGGTCACCCACGACAAGTACGGCCTCGGCACCGTCGTCGCGACGGACGGCGCCGGCCCCCGTGCCACCGCGACGATTGATTTCGGCAGCTCAGGCACGGTCCGGCTGATGCTGATCGGCAGTGTCCCGCTCGTCAAACTCTGAGTTGTCCACAGGCCCCGACTTCCAACTGGCGCGCTGATCCACTCTGCTGTTGACTGACATT
>DATBDL010000350.1:0-3383 GCA_036269975.1 Pseudonocardiaceae bacterium
CGCCAGCCGAACCCACGCGCCCTCGTGGGCCGGTAGTTCCGGATCTGCGCCGATCTCGTCCAACAGGGCCAGCGCCGCCGCCGGTCGGCTGGACGCGAGCAGCGCCATCGCCTCGTTCAGGCCCAGCAGCACGCGTGCGGCCGGGCCGCCGATCCGATCGCGCATCGCGTCGTTGACGGCCAGCGCCACCGCCACGTCCGCGTTGGCCCACAACTGGTTCGTCACCCGGAACGTGGTCACCACCAGGCGCTCCGTGTCGTTGTCCGCGGCGTCGGACGCTTCCTTCAGGATGGTCTCGGCTTCGGACCAGTAGCCGAGCAGGAAGTGTGACTGAGCCAGTAGCAGCCGTGTCGTCGTGGTGTGTTCGCCGGCCGGGAGCGCGGTGAGCAGCGCGACGACCTGACAGTGGTCGGCCGCGTGGAAGGCGAGGCCGGCGGCCTGCCGTAGCAGGCCGGGATCGGAAGTGCCGGTCGCCGCCAGCTCCCACGTGACGATCGTCAGCGCGTCCTGTCGGCGTTTCGAGCCTCGGCGCCGGATTCGGTCAGCCTGTGCCCGCAGGATTTCCGCGTGCAGCAGGCGTGGTATCCGATCGCGGATCACCTCGCCGTAGAGCGGGTGTTCCAGCGCGACCAGGCCACGCCTGCCGTTGCGCGGCAGGCGGACCAGGTCTGCGGCCGCGAGATCGGCCAGCACCTGCGGCGGTGCCAGTTCCAGCAGGTCGGCGGGGGCCACCGGCCCGCACAGTGCCAGGGTTTCCAGTACCGGCCGGGCGGCCGGATCGACGGTGTGCAGACGTCGTTCGATGAGATCGGCCAACCTCGGCGTGCCGAGCGGCATGCTCTCGTCCAGTTCCCAGAGCTCACCGGAGAACGTGAGCGCCCCGCTGTCCAGCGCGCCGGTCGTGATCTCCCGCAGGTAGAGCGGATTGCCTTGGCTGGCATCCCAGAGCAGCCGGACCGTGCGCTTCGCCACCGGCCGCGCCAGCACGACGTGCAGCAGCTCCGCGACGGTGTCCTCGGCCAGCGGGTCGATGTCGAGGCAGGTCACCGAGTTGCCGAGTACGGCGGTGGCCGACGACGCGCCCCGGAACGTCGCCACGAGGCGGACCGCTCGCCAGTCCGTCAGCCGACGCAGCAGTTTCGCCGATGTCGCGTCGAGCAGGTGCGCGTCGTCGACGAGCAGGATTCTGCGGTGGCGGGACAGCGCGTCGGCGATGGCGGCGAACGCGGCGCCCGGATTGGTGAAGTCGATGTCGTCCGGCAGGAGATGCGCGATCGCGCCGAGCGGCACGGCAGCGGCGGCCGACGTGGCCACCGCGCGGCCGGGCAGGTAGCCGGCTTGCTCCGCTCGGTACAGGAATTCCTCCGCCAGCCGCGACTTGCCGACGCCTTCCTGACCGCACAACACGATTCCGCGCCCGTTCGGGTCGGCGAGCAGTTCGTCGAACGCCGCCTTCTCGGCTCCCCGCCCGACCAGCGGCCAGGTCTGGCCGACGAATCCGCGCATGGTTCCCCCAGGCACTCATGAGCACTCTCCTCATGAGTACGCGTGGACGACCGTGTCGGCCGCACATTCGCCCGACCTGTGACCCAGCCGATACAACGTCGCGCGGTGAGAAGCGATCCGCTCCCGATATCGCTCAGAGTGAACGAATCGTCGGAACAATCGGGCGGCCCCAAGAGTTGACCTGATCAGACTCAACTTTCCTGTGGAGGCGATGAGGGGCATGGACCAGAACCTGGTGCTGCCGATTCTGGCGCTGGACGACGACGTGGTGCTACCAGGCATGGTGGTACCGCTCGACCTGTCCGACGCCGACGTGCGCACAGCAGTGGACGCGGCGCGAGCGGCCACCGACGACCGCGTTCCCACGTCCGGCATCCGCTCGACGGCACCCGAATCGGCCAAGGCCAGGGTGCTGCTGGTGCCGAGGCAGGACGGCCGCTACGGCTCGACGGGCACCATCGGCGTGATCGAGCAGGTCGGCCGCATGCCCAAGGGTCGCGCGGTCGCGGTGGTGCGCGGCAGCAAGCGTGTCCGGGTGGGCGCGGCGACCACCGGTCCCGGCGCGGCACTCTGGGTGGAGGCGTCCGAACTGCCGGACGTCGAACCGACCGGGGATATTTCCGAACAGGTCCGCGAGTACAAGGGCGTGCTGTCGGCCATCCTGCAACAGCGCGGCGCCTGGCAGATGGTCGACTCGGTCCAACAGCTGGACGACCCGTCCGCGCTGGCCGACCTGGCCGGCTACGCACCGTACCTGTCGACCACGCAGAAGGTCACCCTGCTGGAGACGGCGGACGTGGCAGAGCGGCTGCGCCAGGCCCTGGCCTGGGCACGGGAACACCTGGCCGAACTGGACGTCAGCGAGACGATCCGCAAGGACGTCGCGGAGGGTATGGAACGCCAGCAACGCGAGTTCCTGCTGCGCCAGCAGTTGGCCGCGATCCGCAAGGAACTGGCCGAGCTGGACGGCAAGCCGGCATCCGAGGAGCAGGACTACCGCGCTCGGGTCGAGGCCGCCGACCTGCCGCCCAAGGTCCGCGACACCGCACTGTCCGAAGTGGACAAGCTGGAGCGCACGTCGGACCAGTCACCTGAGGTCGGCTGGATCCGCACGTGGCTGGACACGGTCCTGGACATGCCGTGGAACACCCGCACCGAGGACGCGTACGACATCGCGGGCGCGAGAGAGATCCTGGACGCCGACCATTCGGGCCTTTCCGACGTGAAGGACCGGATCGTCGAGTACCTCGCGGTGCGCAAGCGCAGGGAGGACCAGGGCCTCGGCGTCGTCGGCGGCCGCCGTAGCGGAGCGGTGCTGGCGCTGGTCGGACCGCCCGGCGTCGGCAAGACGTCGCTCGGTGAATCGGTCGCCAGGGCGATGGGCCGCAAGTTCGTCCGGGTCGCGCTGGGTGGCATCAGGGACGAGGCCGAGATCCGTGGCCACCGCAGGACCTACGTCGGCGCGCTGCCCGGCCGGATCGTCCGCGCCATCGGCGAAGCGGGCTCGATGAACCCGGTGGTGCTGCTGGACGAGATCGACAAGGTCGGCGCCGACTACCGGGGCGATCCGACGGCAGCGCTGCTGGAGGTGCTCGACCCCGCGCAGAACCACACGTTCCGCGACCATTACCTGGAGCTCGAGCTCGACCTGTCCGACGTGCTCTTCCTGGCCACGGCCAACGTCGCGGAGACGATCCCGGAAGCGCTGCTCGACCGGATGGAGCTGGTCCGGCTCGACGGTTACACCGAGGACGAGAAGGTCGCCATCGCTCGGCTCCACCTGCTGCCACGGCAGCTCGAGAGGGCGGCCCTCGACGGCTCCGACGTGACCGTCGACGACGACGCGCTGCGGCTGATGGCGGGTGAGTACACGCGAG